>DATBJU010000016.1:0-20349 GCA_036556265.1 Xanthobacteraceae bacterium
ATCGTCCGTCAGGAAGATGTGCTGCGGCACATACCCGATGTTGTTGTTCCATATGCGACGTAGCGAGGTCGTCAGCGGAGGCCGGCGCAATAAACCGCAGTCTGACGAACGTGCGGTAGATATGATGCATTGCTGGCAGAATTCTATATCCGGCAAATGCGTATAGTCCGATGACCGGGAGTGCCCCGCTCATCCCTCCGGACCGCGCGAGCAAGATCAGGGAGGCGACAAGCACTGTTGCAAAGCCGAGCGCTTCGACCAGGAATCTCGGAATGTCGGCAAGTGCGCTGCTCGTCGCCTGGTAGCGCGAGAAGCGCAGGGACGGGGCTCTAAAGCCGCCGACGTAGGCCCAATAGTCCGAGCGCGGGACACCAGTTGGCTGAATCTGCAGTGTTCATAACAAACTCGACCATTAACTTTACTAGTCGCGTTATTTCACCGGGTTCGCGTTCGATTGCCAGGCGTCTATAGTCGCGCAGCGGCGTGCTAGGAAGGGATTCGACGATCGGTGCCAACGGATGAGTGTTGCTGATACGCGCGCGGAGGGATTTGAGCTTGCGAAGGGAGACGGCTGGATATTCGTCGCTCTCCTGCTGGGTATTGTTGCGATCGGCGAGTCCCTGAAGGTCTATCGGCTTCCGGCACTGCTCCCGATCGTTATCGTTGCTGTCATTTACGCGCGCGAGACAGTTCTGCGAAAACAAAATCTCCCACTACTGGCATTCACTGCGCTCGGGTTTGTCTATGTTGTCCTTTCCTACCTCCATGTGCTTCCGACGGCATGGACGCGCTACCATGATGCGAGCGTCATTCCTCAACAGGCCTCTTTTCTAGCCATTCTGCTTCCCATGGTCGCAGCGTCGCAGAAATGGTGGGACGATTCGAGATTCGATCACAACCGCGATGCAGTGCTGATCGCCGTCGTCCTGGTTGCCTTCGTGTTCGGGTCTGCCGTCGACTTAGCCCTGCTCGGAGACGTAAGTTTTCGCGGATCGTACACACTAAGAAATCACGTTTTCCTGGGAATGCTGGCACTTAGCTATCTTGCATTTCGACCAGGCAAATGGCGCTTCACGGCGATTTTAGCGTTGCTGCTGGTGTCAGCATGGTGCGTGGCGCACAACTACTTTCTGCAAAATACGATTGTTTACCTGACAACATTAGGATTCCTCGCGACTACGATCGTTCGGATTTCAGCAGATCGTCTGATCCTGGCCGCGTTCCTTGTCCTGTTGGCGACGGCGACATTCGTCGGTCTGCAGGATCCAGGGCGGGTCTTCGAAATCGATGCAAACTCGGGCTGGCGCCTCGCATTTTGGAAGGACGCCGTGGAGGCGAGCGCTCAAGTCTGGGGCGTCGGAGTTGGTTTTGGCACGGAATCGCTTCGTAATGAATATTCAGCTTTGCTGGACCGAGAAAGCTATCGCGAAGAAGGCGAAGATTTCCTGCTCGTCAGCACTCACAGCGCGTTTATCGACACCTTGTTCCGCCTCGGCGTCGTCGGCCTCGGCTTGCTGGTACTTATCCTTGTGCGCTGTTTTCCGCTGCGAAGGATGCCCCTCGCCTCGCGAGCGCAGTGCTGCACAATGTTCGCCATCCTCGTCCTCTGCCTTCATTCCAACCTCGGACTGCAAAGTCCGATGTATTCGCTCGGCGTCGCGATCGGCATAGGATTCCTGCAGTCGGAGCGACGCAAAGCACTCGCGGCAACTTCAACCATTTTCGACGGAGTACCGGGGGTACCCGGAGGAATGCCGAGTTATACCCCACCACGGCCCCGGCAATGAGCGAAGCTATAGCGGTGTTGGACGTGCCGATGCATGCGCACCTTCGTCTCGTCCTCGTGCTGCCTGAGCCCGAGCTCGTTCGTAAATGCGCAGCATCATCTTGATATTTTCGCCGGCGGTGTAGCGCGCCAAAAAGGTTTTGCGAGCGGCCAACCGCATCGAGGATATTCGATCCCGGTTCGCGACGAACTCCTTAACCTTGGCAGCGATGTCAACAGCGGAACCCGCGCGAAATTGCAGTCCGGAGACTCCGTCCTGTACGACCTCCGTTATGGCGCCAACGTTCGATGCGATGATCGGCGTGCCCACGGAAAGTGCTTCAATCATCACTCGCGGATGCCCCTCATACCATTCAGATGGAAACATGAGCGCCTCCGCTCGCCCGACAATGTCGAGAACTTCGGCTGCACTTCGGGGGCCGAGTACGACTACCTGCGGGATCTGCGCCGCGACGGACTTCACGAATTCGTCCATCGGACCAGATCCAACGAGCTTCAAACCCGGCACTGGCGACCGCAAAGTCTTCCAGGCCTCCAGCAGCGTACGAATTCCTTTTTCCTGCGACAGACGTCCAACGTAAACGAAGTAACCGCCAGCTCCCGGTCCGGGTTCGGCCGGGACGACTGGGAGAAAGTTGGGTTTGACCTCGACCCTGTCCGGCGGCAGTCCAGCTTCGATTAGCTTTGTACGAATGAACTCGGACACGGCGATAAAGCGATCGACCTTCCGCGTCCACGTCCCGATCATGCGATGGGCGACAAGCATTGCCCCGACCGCGCTCGACGCCGCGAAGCTGTCTCGGTAGCAGCGATGTACGATTCCGCGAATCGGTGAGCGTCCAAGGCAATCCTCGCAAATTTGTCCGTCGCGAAAGAACTGGCCATTTACGCAGGCAAGCCTGTAGTTCCGCAGAGTTTGGACCACTGCGGCGCCGGCCTGTCGAGCGGCCCAGTGGACGGCAGGCGACAACTGCGGAAAGAAATTCTGGACGTGAACGAGATCGATTTGACGATCTCTCACGATGCCTGAGATCTCGCGCGCGCGATCACGCGACCAGACCGCGTTGACGGCGGCCGCTATCCCGGTGCTTTGCATATCCCGGTTGTCAACCTGGTGAAACGTGCAATCGATCCCAGCCGAACGCAAAAGCTCCACCTCCGCGGCCGAGGAGTAGTCCTCCCCGCCCCGCTCCCGGTAACGGTTGTGAAGCATCAATATCTTCATTGCGTGCTACAGCGTTTCGTCGTTTGCATGTCGGCCTGTTGCATTAGGTCAAATATCCATCGCCGGGCAGGTGTATCGACAGCCGGTTAATACATCGCATCGGATGTAGGGACGAGAGAGCGCTAGCTCGCGTTCAGGCTGCTTCCCCGGCGTTCCACCGCGCTAGCCAATTCGCTTCTTCGTCCTTTGGGCAGCAACGCGATCCACTCTTGATAGATCGGTCGAACCGATTCTGGCGCAGCCACAAACATATCCGCGAGTTTGTCGACCGTGTCGAAGTTGACCAAGACGCGAATATCTGAGTGCAATTCCGGTCGAATGTCAGCAACCCCCCTCTCGAGCAGTCGCGAGGCTAGATCCACTCTTCGCCGGACAATCCGTCCCTCGCTTGGCGCAGTCCAGTGCGACAGGCGGATGTATTCAATGGTCCTTTCAGACGGAGCGCCTCGAACAGCATCGAGTGAAACGAGTTTCAACCATAGATCTCCGTCAATGGGCCTGCACCGCAGCGTAGTGCGGATCGCAGTCTTGGCGACATCGATCGCACGGTCGGTGCGGATCGGATCCGCCGCCGCAGTCGCGGCATCAACTTCTGCTAAACTGACTTCGACAAGTGCATTCAGGGCGATCGTGTCGCAACGTTCCCACAGGCGACCGGATGCCTGCTCCTGAATGCGATCGAGGATTTCAGTTTTCGGGTGGCCGGTTGCGTCGACTGCGGTTGTCAAAGACCGAACCGTCGTGCCCCGAAAGATGAGTTCGTGGCCCGCCCAACCCACTAACACTATGGATAGAACGGTCGCCACAAGGCGCGGCAAAACGATACTGCCGACATTCGGAACCATGTAGGGTTTTCGTACTATCTTCCGTCGCGGTAGTAGCCCGCGAACTTACCGGAATAGTATTCGATCGAGCCGTAGCTTTCATACCGCCGCAGCTTGTCGCTATCCACTTTGTTCAGAATCACACCCAAGCATTTTTGGCGAATGCCCGGCTCTGCTACGAGCGCGCTACGGACTGCTTTTCGAAGTGTGCTGCCCCATTCGGTGACCAAAATGAAGGCATCGAGCATCGGAGCAATCGCGCGCGCGTCTACCACGACGCCAACGGGCGGCAGATCGATAATCACGTAGTCGAAAGCCTTCTGCGCGGTTGTCAGCAGTTGCGACATGCGTGGCGAGGACAACAGCTCACTCGTATGCGTCACGCGTTTGGTTCCGCCCGCAGGCAGAACGGTGAGCTTGGATTCGGGCTCAGTCACGTAAAGCTCTGCGGGCGGCGTCTGGTTTAATAGGGCTTCAACGAGGCCCCCCTTCGATCGCGGCGCAACGGATCGCGTCAGCCCGGGATTGCGCATGTCTCCGTCGATGAGCAATACGTTTGCACCTTGATGAGCAATCAGTTCTGCCAGATTCATTGCCGTCGTCGACTTGCCTTCGCCGGGCAACACCGAGACGACGCCGATCAGTTTCGGTCGATCTGCGAGCGAAAGATCGATTGCGACCTTCGCCGAGCGCAATGTCTCCGCGAACTGCGAAAGCGGCGCATCCAGGACATGGCGCATCAGGCTGGTCGACAATTTAGCCACTTGTGGGTCATGCTTGCGATCACCTGACAGCATACGCTGCAAGAATTTCGCCGGGCGTTGGCGGAGGCGCCTGGCCCGAACGCGGGGCAGCATGCCGAAATATTCGAGCCCCAGTTCCGAACGAATTTGCTCGCCGGTACGGAATGCACGATCGCGGAACTCAAATAACGCGCCCAGTCCCACGCCAACGAGACCCCCAAACAACAACGAAAGCGCCAGAACGAGTGGCACACGCGGATGGCTCGCCGAAGTCGGGGTCGCAGCCTTGGTTATAACGCGCGCCTCGGTAATCGGAGACGATTCCCGCTGCAGGGCTTCCTGGTAGCGCTGCAGGAAAGCCTGATGAAGATTGCGGTATGTCTCAGATTCGCGTTCAAGCTGACGAAGTGCAACGAGCGTAACGTTGGCGCCTGCGGAGACGCCGACCGCACCGGACAGGTTATCTGTAAGGTTCTGCTCACGCGCCCTAGCGACCTGAAAATCGCTTTCATAGCTCTCGGCGATCCGCTTGAGTTCGTCGAAGATGAGTCGCTCGTACTCTTTCATTTCGTTTCGCAGGCGAACCGTCTGAACGTGGTTCGGGCCGACCTGTACCGAAAACTCGGCCTCCTTTTTTGAGGCCTCCAAGTAGCTTGTGCGCAGCTTGTTGATGACCGGATTGCCGAGCGCTTCGGATACCGCGGCATCTGTCTGGCCTGACTCCAGGATCAACCGAATCCTGCGATAGCGCGCTTCCGCCTTGGCGCTTTCGGCCCGGGCAAGGATCAGCTGGCTGCTCAATTCCGAAAGCTGCTGATCCGTAACGAGTACACCCTTGGGCGCGAGAAGGTTGTGTTCGGTCCGGTATTTCTGAACGGCCAAATCGCTGCTGATGGCTGCCTGACGCAGTTGCTCGATGCGCTCCTGCAGCCATGAACTCGCACGCCTGGTGGCTTCGTACTTGGCATCAAGCTGGTCGGTGAGGTAAGCCTCGGCAAGTCCGTCAGCTACGCGCGCGGCGAGCTCGCGGTCCGCGGAATGATAGCTGACCCGAAGTACGTGAGTGCGCCCGATACGTTCAACCGAAAGGTTGTCCCGGACCTTGCGTACGGCAGCCCGTTTCGCAGGAGAGCCATCGCCGCTTTCGACCAACACATCTCGTGGAGAACCGTTCAGGGCGTCCCTGACGGACGACATGATGCTTCGGATCAGCGCGATCGGAAGATCATCGTCGGACGCCAAGTGCCGCGGGTCTTTATCCAACTGCAACGCGTTGACGACGGCCAATCCAACTCTTCCGGACTTCAGGATTTCGACCTGGCTATCAACGCCCTGCGTGTCGAACCCCGGTCCGCCGATCGCCGCGGCATCCCGCTCGTTGATCGCCCGGCGCTCGTCGATCAGAAGGTCGGTATATGCCGTGTACAACGGAACGGCGGTGACGACGTACGCGATCCCAAGGGCAATTGCCGCCACGCACACTAGAACGAATACCCGGAGTCTCCGCATGATGGCGGAGAACAGGTACTCGAGGTTGATTGCGTCATGCCCTGTCGGCGTCGAATGCCGAGTCGCGTCATAGCTTTCCGGATATCGCGTGCGGTCGTCCATTTCCCAACTCAACTGGTCGCGACCGCAAGACTACGATCGTCGATCCCTTTTGCTTGCGTACCCTCTTGGGCGATTGAACGGTAGTTTCCGGCCTACTGCATCGTCGGGCTTAAGGGGACGTCTGACTGGGTCGAATATTGCTGTTAAACCTGCTGGCACGACTGAGGCCGCCGCCACTGCTGCGATCGTTCGCACCACTTGTCGCGCTGCCAGCGCTGTTTACGCGGGGGCCACCCGTGCTCCCGCCGCTTACGCTGGCACCGCCCCCGCTGACGTTGGTGCCGCCCCCGGTCGTAGCGCTATTGTCGCCTCCGCTCGTAACGCCGGTGGCTCCGGCAGCGACTCCGATGTCGACGCCACGACGAGCGAGCGGCAACCGGTCAACCGTAATCGCCCCTGGCTGGGTGCTTGGTTCGCTCGCCGCAGGCGCACCACCAACGCCGCCGACCCGAGGAAAGTCCCTGCGCGGGCCGCCGGTTCCGCCGAAAGTTGGCGTTCCGCCCGCGCGCAACACGTGAAGAAATGCGGTAGATAACGGTGCGTCGCCGGCAGCGGCAATCTTCTCTTGAATGAGTTGCGCGATATCCGGCCGCGTCCATACGCAGCTCGCGGCGGTATTTGCCAGACCGGCCGCAATGTCCGCCTTCATTTCGGGAGCGGCGTTCTTCGCAATCTCGATAAGCGCATCGACGGTTCGAACGTCAGATCCCGCGAGCCTTCGCGCCGCTGCCATAAGCGTGGGCCCGCCAGTTGGGTGCGCGGCCAGCAAGCTTGCCGGATCGGCGGAGAATTGAGCGACGACTTTGTCGGGAAGCTTGGCCGGCGGAAGGAAGCATGACACGCCGCCTGATTGGGCCAACACAAGCGCCGGGAGCGCCAAAGCGGCGCCAAGAAGCGCGGCTCCCAGCACCCTCACACCGGTGCGCGAAGCAGGGTACAGACGCATGACATCTCTCTACGCTAACTCACGAAAATAGTACCTCCGCACCAGCAACCCCACAAGCCGAATCCGGTGATTGGTTAAGGCAGAAGCGGCCGTCTGGCGCTGGTTTCTGAGCTGGCGCAACGGCCTATCTATTGGCGGGCGGGATGGGCCAACTCTCTAACAGTGATCGCATCCGCGGCAACGTTACCGGCCGTACCCGAAATCGCATCGATCACCGTCAGGAATTTGATCAGCTCGACCGAGTCGGAATTGCTTACGTAGAGCACGTCCTTATTCCGCAACTGGAAGGCTTGCGCGAGGAAGACGCCCGACGAGTCCCGCATGTTCGTACGGTAGATCGTCGGGATTGCCTTCGCCTCCGGATCGAACTTGTCGAGGTTCGCCCCGATCTTTTCGAGGACCGCGCGGTCCTCGAGCCGGTACATGAGAACCTGACGTGGATCGGCGCGGTTGTCCAAGAGACCGCCGGCCTTCGCCACGCCCTCAGCCCACGAGAGGCGCTCCTGATCGAAATTGAACTGGCCGTTCAGACCCGACGCACCGAATGCCAGGAACGTCCGCTGATCGCGATAAACATAAAGCGTATCGCCCGGGAGAACGAAAACATTCTCCTGCGGAGTGCGCGTCAAGGTATTGAAATAGATCGTGGCGGTGCGTCCACCACGGCTGAGGGCGACGAAGGTGTCGTAACCTGGATATTTGAGGCCGCCCGCCCGCGAGATCACGTCGAGCACGCGCTCGCCAGACGGGGAGATTGGAAGCTTGTTGGTTACGTTCACGTCGCCGACGACCGTTACGTCCGACGCACGCTGCTCCACCGATGTGACCACCACTTGCGGTTCAATTGCACGAACGGACAGCCGCTGTTCGATCTCGCGCTGGATGTCCGGGATCGAGCGCCGATTCGCGGCGATCTGGCCTGCGTAGGGCACGGTGATGAAGCCCTTATGATCAACCGCCTGCGGAGGAAGCGTGATGAAGTTTCCCGGCCGGCTGCCGGCGTCCGTCGGAATGAACAATCCGCCCGACGCGGCTTCAAAAATGGTCACCTGAATGCGGTCGCCGATTCCAACCAGCAGCTCGGGAGCGGGCCCGCGCCTGCCTGCCCCGAAGCTCCGATAAAGCGAGCTAGGTCCTGCATTTCCCGCGTACCGCAGAACGACGGCCGTGAGGTCGACCAACGCGTATTCGAGCTGCGAAACCGCCGGATTGCTTGCAAGTTTTGTCGTGGAACCCACTTCCACGGCGATCGGATATGGGCCGGAAGCGGGCAAATTTGTGCAGGCCGCGAGCCCCCCGAATGCGAGGAGGGTCGCCGAGTACCGCAAGGCCCAGCGCCTAGATTTCATCCCGCCATTCCGCGTCCCGCTTGAAACTAACGAGGCGCCGATGTCACCACAACCGCGTTCGGCACGAATTCAGGGACATTCCATCCACCTGTGACATCCGCGCAACAAGCAAAAGTGTTGCGTTTTTGCGGCGTTCCCGGCGCTCAGAGGTCGGCGCCAGGGCCCCTCCCGACAAGGATTCTACAGGTCAACACTGTTTGTTCCGCGGCGATCATTTCCGTCGTATTCGCGGCGCGCGACCAGGATAGAGCTCAACGGCTCGGGCCACTTTCCTGTCCCATGTGTTTTCGGCTGCCCACTTGATTGCGGCGAGGCTCATGGCCTCGACTGTCTTCGGCTCGCGAGCCAGGCGCTCCAGGGCGCGGGCGATCGCGGCGACCGTCTCTTGCGGCGTCGAAACCGGCACCTTGATACCTGCGTTGTCCGGAACCGCCATCCGTGGCCCATGGTGGTCGAGGGTGACAACTGCGGCGCCCCCGGCCATGGCTTCGAGCAATTGCACGCCTTCGGTTTCTCGCAGGCTCGTGAACAAGAAGACATCGTGGTGTCGATAGGCCTCCATCGCCTCGTTCCAGGAAACCTGACCTCGCCATTCGACCCGATTCGGTAGACGCAACGCCTCGATCCACTGCCTCAGATAGCGCCCCTGCTTTCCATCCCCGAGTATCGTGCAGCGAACGTCGAGACGAGGATCAACAGAAGCCAACGCCTCGAGCGCAAGCAGCACGCCTTTGCGCGGTAGCAACCGTCCGACCCAGAGAACTCTAAGACAGCTTGCGTCGTCGCGGCGGCGTTCGGACGGCTTGGCGAGCAAGGAACGCGCGATCCCTCCGGACGCCATGTACTCGACGTGCCGGCCACCCAGCCGCTCGGCCCAGGCCCGCGTCTCCTGGTTCACGACGAGCACGAGATCGGCGTTCGCAACAGTGCTTCTCGCGGCGAACAACACTCCCGTGAAATTGCGAACAACGAATGAGCGCAGCGATTCCGCGATCCACCCTCCCCGCAAGTAGCGTCGAAATCCGCCCGGAGCGATTTGTCCGCCGCCCACCGGACCGAACACGAACGGTTTACCGAGCCGCCAGAGGTGCGAGCCGAGATGCAGGCTTCCGAACGAGACGTGATGCACGACGTCGAAATCGATACGGCGATCCAGATCGCGCGCGACCGCGAGCGCGCGCCACTGCCACCGGATGTGCTGCAGGAGCGCTCGAAACGGTTCGATAAAGGCAGGAAGGCGCAGCCGAGGAATGTAGACGAAATTCAGTCCAGGTGTCGGCATCGACGCCAGGAATGCCTCAATCGCTGGCTTCCCGTTCGTGGAAGTCAGAGCCCACACCTCGTGACCTGACCGCGCCAGCTCGTACGCCCAGTTCCAAGACTTGCCGGGTTCGGATCCGCGTCCAGGCTCGCACGAAAACGCTGAAAGCAAAATTTTCATGTCGAGTCCCGTGAGCGCCCGGATCGATTTGCCGTCCAGACGCGACGTCGCCGCTACCAAAGGAAGCCTTGCGGCTTTGCCGGTAGCCCGCTGGGTAGTTTCAGATTGGCGAAGTCGAGGACAACCTGGTCTGGGCGGGCCGCGAGAAGCCCGGCTTTGTACGTGGGATCGGGATTCGAGACGACGATCACCTCCGCCCACTCGACCGCGTCCGATACGTTCGGCACCATCAGTTCTGCAATGTGCGGCAGCACGCGCGTGAGATACTCCTTGTTCGCGCCGACTAGCCGAGCGAGCTGAACGTTGGGATCGTAGATCCGGATCTGACACCCCTTGCCGATCAGACGCTCCGCGAGCTCGACGAACGGGCTCTCTCGCATGTCGTCCGTGCCCGACTTGAAACTGATTCCGAGAAGCGCGATGCGCTTCTTCGCCTGACCCAGAATCCAGTCGGTCCCGTGCTCGATCAGCATCCGATTGCTGTCGAGGACATGATTAATGACCGGCAAGGTCAAGTCGAGCTTGCGCGCGAGGTACGTGAGCGCCCGCAAATCCTTCGGCAGGCACGAGCCGCCGAAAGCAAAGCCAGGGCGCAGATACGCCGTTGAAATGTTGAGGCGCTTATCCTCGAAGAAGATGTCCATCACCTCGTGACTATCGATATCCAGCGCCTTGGCAAGCATCCCGATCTCGTTGCCGAACGCCACTTTCAACGCATGCCACGTGTTGTCCACGTACTTGACCATCTCGGCTATTTCGATCGTGGTCGTGATCTTTGCGCCCGGAAGGTCAGCGTAGAGCGACATGACCGCCTGACTCGAGGCATCGTCGAGGCTTCCGGCAATGGTCTTCGCCGGGTTCCTGAAGTCGGCGACCGACGAGCCCTCGCGCAGAAATTCCGGATTGAACGCCACGCCGAAATCCTTGCCCGGAGTTTTTCCCGACGCTTCGGCGAGCTTTGGAAGGATAACTTCTCGAGTCGTACCGGGCAGGATCGTGGAGCGAACGACCACCTCATGCCGCGAGCTCTTCGCGGCAATGGCCCTGCCGATTTCCGTCGAAACAGCATTGATCGCGGCGAGGCCCAGCGAGCCGTTCGGCTGGCTCGGGGTGCCCACGCTGATGATCGACATGTCCGTAGATGCGACGGCAGCCGCCGAATCCATCGTGGCGGTTAACTTGCCGTTCTTCACGGTCCGCTGAACGATTTCGCCGATTTCCGGCTCGACAATGGGCGCTTGACCCGATCGGATCAGATCGACCTTTGAGCCAGCGCTGTCGACGCCCACGACCGTGTGACCGCGATCGGCAAGACATGCGGCGCAAACGCTTCCCACGTAGCCGAGGCCGAAAACGCTGATCTTCATGCCCTGCCCCCGGTCGCAGCAGGCGCCGCCCTCGCCGCGCGCAAATCGAACAGCTTGTCGTAGGCCCGCAGAAGCTTCGGCTGCTCCTTGTGCCAGGCCAACGTGTCGTGCACGCGCTTTCTGCCGAACTCGCCCATACGAGCTCGACGCTCGGGATCCTGGAGCAGCTCGAGGACTTTGTCGCCAAAGTCGATCGGATCATTGGCCTTGGCGTAAAGGGAGGCATCCTGAGCCGAGTATCGTCCCTCGGTCACATCGAACTGAACGATCGGCTTTCCAAGCGCCATGTATTCCATGATTTTGTTCATGGTCGAGATGTCGTTCATCTTCGTGACGCGATCCGGATTCACGCAGACATCGGCGGTCGAAAGCACGGTGAAGAGCGTCTTGTCGTCCACTCTCCCTGTTAGCGTGACGAAATCCTGAAGGTTCATTTTTCTGCATAACTGATTAATGGCGTCCCATTCCGGGCCGCCGCCGACCAGGACAAACTGGACATCGGTCCGGCCTCGCGTTCGGACGATGTGGTCGGCCGACGCGAGCAGCAGATCGAGCCCTTCCGACCGGCTGATCACGCCGACGTAGCCGATGAGGTACTTCCGGCCGTTGCGCCAGACAGCATCTGGCAGCAACGTTTTCACGCGAGCAATATCGGGACCCGAGCGTACGACGAATACCCTGTCCACCGGCATACCGCCCCGCGTAAGCGCCACCCTACGATAGGATTCGTTCGTGGCAATGGAGACGTCTGCGAGCTTAAACGTCAGCCGCTCCGCGATCAGCAGGAGTTTCCAGAATAATCCGCGCCGGCCGAACTTCGACTCGAAGAACTCCGGATTGACGTCGTGGTGGTCGAACAGGAAGCTCTTGCCGCCGAACAGCTTGAACACG
The DNA here is from genome assembly GCA_036556265.1 of Xanthobacteraceae bacterium. GTDB lineage: Bacteria > Pseudomonadota > Alphaproteobacteria > Rhizobiales > Xanthobacteraceae > JAUSIF01. The sequence continues at coordinate 12,184 of DATBJU010000016.1, forward strand.
GATGCGACCAGGAAGATCAAATCCGGCGGATTGCAGGCGTGAATGACATCGAAACCGTGTCGCCGCGCGACCTTCAGCGCGAGCAAGAATTCCCAGAACAGCGCGGCCGAGTATTCGATGAGGTAGGCCGAGACGCCGCGAGCCTCCAGCGGCAAACTGTGTCGATAGATATTGATGCCGTCGATTGTCTCCTCGGCAGCTTCAAATCCCCGTCCCTTCGGGCAAATCACGGAGACGATGTAACCCGCGTTCCGGAGGGTCGTCGCTTCGGACCAAACGCGCCGATCGAACGGCACCGGAAGGTTCTCGACGATGATGAGGACCCGTCGCGAGCCAGGCTCGATTTTGCTCTGTGGGCTCATCGGCTTTCAGCGACCTTGTGCATCAGGAGATCTGCAGCCGGGTAACCAGCTGCGAGCCGTTCGGCAAGTTACCTGTGCCGAGCAGCGTGTACGCCGGAGCTTTTGTGCCGAACGATCTCGAATACCAGCCGAGCGGCGGGTTGGATTCGCCACAATGCAGCGACCAACGAAGCTCTCCCGGCAATTCAAGACGGCCACTGCCGCCCGGCCAGGACAATCTTGCGGAGTTCGAGTGGATTTCGCATTCGACTGCGATTCCTAAATGAAAAGCGAGGCGGGCCGGGACGGGATCGATGCGGCCGCCGCGAGTTTCGTCGGTGATCGTGACCGACAGATCTTTGCGATCGAGCACCACCGTTCGTTGATGTACTGGGCCGCCGCGTTCAACGTAACCATGGTGCTCCGCCTGCCACATCGCGGACGGCGCGTCCTCGTCCAAGCCCGACGTCTTGATCGCTCTGCTTTGCGCGTGGGTTGTCCAGAGAAACGGACCATCGGAAATCGACTGATCTTGTGAAAGGAGCTCGAGGGTGTTGTGGCCAACCGTAGAGCGAAAGTAGTCCCGCCACTCTCGTTCCCCGTGATAGCAATACGTGCCCGGGTCAGCGAGGACGTCGACACCGTTCAGGCGGAGCTCGATCGCAAGCGCATCGGCGTGCGCGTGTGCGGCGATGCTGAGAAATCCGTGCGGCCCGTGATCGCAGCGACACCACATTTCCTTTTTGGCTGTCTTGCTGCGCAGGTAGACGTGCCCGGCGTCGGCAAACAGATTGGGCCGTTGCGCCGGCCGGGTTTGCGGCAAGGATGGAACGCGGATTCCGCTCGCCCAAAAATGCGTTCTCAGATCGAAGTCGAGATCTGCCGGCCACCAGGGCAAGTCGCCAAAAAGGACGCGCCCGGTCGAAAGCAGTGCCTTCCAACGGCTGTATTCCGGAGCGTCGAGCAAGAGTCCGCTTGCGTCGTCGCCGTCGCCCTGACGAGGGGGATTTCCGCCGCCATCCAGCATTGCGGCGAGGGCGTCAGCCATCGCGCGGATGCGTTCCCAGACGACCGGTCCGAGGGTTGATCCCGCGAGTTCACCCTCGATCGCCGCGGCAAGGAACAGCTCGAGCACCAGTCCCTGGTACTCGCTCGCAAGCTCGCGATTGATCCCGCTCGGAAATGTCTGCGCCACCGCTTCGCGCCGCAGGATATCTGCGGACTGCGACTGCCAGGCGCGACTCTCTCTGAAAACAGGGAACGCACTCGCTGCAACGAACTGTCCGGCCGCCTCCGCGACCAGATGGTTGTTCGCGGACGAGCCGCGGCTCGGCAGCGCCGCCAACCACTGCTGATGGTGACGGAGCTGGCCGATGAACCGTGGATTTTTCTCGAAGAGGTTTGACGCCTCCTCCCAGGCATCCATCAGCCGGCGAATCCATACCCACGCGATCAGACGAATTCCGATCTCGATGCCGCTGATCCAGTGCGGTCCGCTCAGGAACGGGTTGTCCTGCCACCACGATTGCAGGTGGAGCGCGACACGCTGAGCATAACGCTCGTCTCCAGTGATCGCGTACGCAGCCGCCAACACCGTCAAATGATGATGCCGCGACGGCTCCCAGATGTATTTGATATTCCCGATGCGATCCTCATCCCGGTACTGGATGTCGAATGCGTAGTCATCCGCCGGCGCGCGGCGGCCAGTGCGCGCGTCGACAAACCAATCGGGCCGTTCGCCGAGGCCGGGATGCGGGCATCCGAAAACCGACCAGTCTCCTTTCAGCAAACCCTCAGCGGCGATAAGCAAACGATCACGGGCACGTTGCGGTAGGGTTGCAGGGTCGGTTGGAGGAAGAATCCCGGTGAACGAGAATCCAGGCAGCGTTGCGTGAAGCGGCGCGGACGCGCCGCGGCCGACGCGCCGGCGTCGCCAGAATCTGCGAACGACCGCGTCGCGCGCTCGACCGACGACCTCCGATGGCGCCATCCTTCTCAGGCGGCGCCAGTACCACGCCGCCTTCATTTTGCTTCGGCTGCGATCGGAATTCCGATGTCGCGAGCGCCGGCGGCTTTGGCTGTCGGGTCAACGGAGATCGGCACGTTGGCGGCGACGCTTTCCTGCGCCGCCAATGTCGCCGAAGTGGTCGTCACAAGCGAACGCACGCTGATCGGCATCCGGCCGCCGCGCTTGAGCGAAAGGATGAAGGCGTCCAGCTCGGCGTCCTGTCCTTTATCGAGCGTACGGGCGCGTCGTGTCGTCGAGCGGCCGCTCTGCCACAATGTAAACTGCGAGAAATTCTCGAAGGAGGCGACCTTCCCCTCCCCGAAAATCTCGATCCGCTCCTTCGGCACGCGCGGATCTCCCTCTGTCAAATAGCTGATCGTCGCGAGCGAGCCGTCCGCAAAATTCAGGATCGCAGTGAGATTGTCCTGATCGCCGGCCGTTGCGGCCGCGGTGACCCGCACCGGATCCTCCCCCAGCCACCAGCTCACGGTATCGATGAAATGACCGCCCTCGCCGGCAAAGCGCGAGCCTTCGGTCGCCGATTGCAGGTACCAGGAGCCCTTCTCGAGCGGGCCGGCGTTGACCCGGTAGTGAATCGTGTGCGGGCCGAACCGCGTCCCCCATTCCTCTTTCATTTGTTCGAGAAGCGGCGAGAACCGGCGGTTGAAGCCGACCATGAGCCGGTCGTTACCGGTTTCCTCGACCGTGCGGATCACCTCGGCGAGCGACTCGCGCGTGATCGCCAGCGGCTTCTCCACGAAAACAGCCTTGTCCGCGCGCAGCGCCGCGCACACGAGCTCCGTGTGCGTCGCGTGGCGCGTCCCGATGAGCACCGCATCGATGTCCTCGGCGGCGAGAAGACTGGCGCTATCCGTCGCCGAGCGGGCGAAGCCGAATTTCTTGACGGCGTTTGCCGCTGACAACGCGGTGCTGGTGGCGACCTCGACGAGCGCGACGTCCGCGCGTCGCGCCAGCGACGGCAGCAACATGCTCGACACGTAGTTTCCGGCGCCGATAACGCCGAGCCGGACCTGACCCTGAACTTCCGGGAAGGAGCGGCGTCCGCCCAGCCTGCGCATGACCGGAGTCGTTTCCGGATACTTGAAGAGAATTCCCAGGCCTGAGATCGTTCCCTTGTTCATCCGCTCGTAGATGTCCACCGCGGATTCGAAGGGAAAGACCTGATCGATCAGCGGCGAAAGATCGAGGCGCCCCTCGCGAAGCATGTCGAGGACGCACTCCATGTTGCGCCGTTCCGTCCATCGCACGTAGCCGATCGGATAGTCGATGCCCGCTTCCTCGTAGATCGGGTCATATCGACCCGGTCCGTAGGAGCGCGAAAAACGAACGTCGAGCTCCTTTTCGTAATAGGCGTTCCACGGAAGATCGAGCTTGCTTTTGCCGATGTCGACCACGCGGGCGCGATCGCGCGCGAGCTCGGCGGCGAGCTCCACCGGCTCGTTGCTGTCGCCGCCTGCGGCGATGAAGACGCAATCGACGCCGTGGCCGCCGGTCAATCCGGCGACTTCGCGCCGGAAGCGTTCGAACTTGGGTGTGCCCGGAACCGCGCATGCGCTTGCGCCCGCAGCTTCTGCCATGCGGCAGCGGTCGGCGACGATGTCGATTCCGACGACACGAACGCCCGCCCCGCGCAGCAGGCGAACCAGAATCTGACCGAGCAGGCCGAGACCGATGACGCAGGCGGTTTCGCCCAACTGAATATCGGCCTGACGCAATCCCTGCAGGGCGATGGCGCCGATCGTCGTGAACGCCGCCTGATCCAGCCCGACCCCCTCGGGAATCGGAACGCACATATTTTCCGGAACCCAATTGTACTCGGCATGAAGCGCGTACTGGTTTCCGGCGCAGGCGACGGCCTGACCGACGCGGAGCGCCTGCACGTCGGCGCCGACCTCGACCACGACGCCGGCCAGCGAGTAACCGAGCGGCGTGTAGGAATCGAGGCGGTTCATGACCTTCTGGAAGGTCGCCAGCACGCCTTGCTGGCGTACCGCGTTGATCACCTTCTTCACCTGGTCCGGCCGCGCCCTTGCCTTCCCGAGCAGTGAAAGCTTGCTCTCGGAAATCTTCATGAGCTCGGTGCCGGAAGAGATTACGGAGTACGCCGTGCGCACAAGCACGCCGCCCGGCTTGCAGGCGGGAACCGGCACATCGAGCAAGCTCAGCTTGCCGCTCTTGTAGTTCTGGGCGATCTGTTTCATGGCGACCGCAATCACGCGTTGGCGGCAACTGCGACTGGCAGGACTTGCCTGGGGGCGGCGGCCTTCTGGTTCCGCAACCAGTAATCCATGGTCAGGAGATGCCAGATCTCCTTGCTGTAATCCTCCCGGCCGGCACGATCGGCATCGATCAGGTTCCGGACGTATCCGGCCTTGAGATAACCCCGGCGCACCAGCTCGCCGTTCGGAAGAATGTCGTCCACCATCGTGCGCAAGTCGTTTCGCACCCAAGCGCGCAATGGCGCGCTGAACAGGCCTTTCGGGCGATAGACGATCGATTTCGGCAGCCAGGCTTCGGCAGCCTTCTTAAGGGCGAACTTTCCGTTGCTCCCGCGGATCTTGTCGCTGCCCGCGATCCGGAATGCGGCGCGCGCGACCTCGATGTCGACGAACGGCACGCGCACCTCGGTTGACGCTGCCATCGAGGCGCGATCCGTGTAAGCGAGATTGAGACCCGAAAGAAACAATCGCACGTCGCTCTGACACATGCGGTTGACCTGGTCGTCCGAAGGTCCCTGCGCGTAGATTTCCGCATGATGACGAAACACGCGGTCGACTTCGGGCGAAAGATCCTTGTTCAGCACCGATGCAAGCTCGTCGCGTCCGAGAAACGCGTAGCTGCGGTGGAAGGCCTGCTCTTCGGATAGACTTGCGAACTTGGTGAAGCGCTTAGCCCAACGCAGCGTGCGATATCCTTTGGCGCGACCGGCCACGGGCAAGACGTCCATCAAGGGCTCGATCAACCCGCTGCGCAAAAAGCCGGGGAGCCGCCGGTAGCGCGCGGCCAGCATGCATGCGTAGTGACGGCGGTAGCCCGCGAACATCTCGTCCGCGCCCATGCCCGACAGGAGGACCTTGATCCCAAGATCCCTCGCACCCTTGCAGATGAGATAGGCGTTGATCGCCGCGCCGTCGCCGATCGGCTCATCGAGCGTCTGCACCATGCGGGGCAGCATCTCGGCGAGATCGGGGCGAATGAAGATCTCGTGCAGATTCACGCCGGTCGTCTTCGCGAGGCGGCGCGCGTACAATAAATCGTCCGGCATCGCCTCGAATTTCTGATCCTCGGGCCGGAATGCAATCGTGAAGCAATCGAGCCGATCGACCTGCTCGCGGGCAACTACGGTGATCAGGCTGGAGTCGAGCCCGCCGGAAAGAAACGTCGCGACCGGGACGTCGGCCACCATGTGGGCCGTGATCGAGTCCTTGAGCACATGGCGAAGCTCTTCGATGTCGACCGGCCCTCGCTCCTGCTCGATTGTCTCTTTGACCGGATCCCAGTAGACATGCTCGGAGACCATTCCATCGATCTTCCGCTCGATCCATCGGCCCGGCTGCAGCTTGGAGACGTGCCGATACATGCAGAAGGCATCGGGCAGCCACCCGTAGACGAGCGAGGCGACGACGCCCGTCTCGTCGATCACGGCATCGGTGCCGAGAATGGGAAGGAGCGCCTTCAGCTCGGAGGCGAAGGCGAGTCCGGCCCCCTTGCGAAGCACGAAGAGCGGCTTGATCCCGAACGGATCGCGGGCAAGGACCAGCGTGCCGTTGCGCCTGTTGTAGAGCGCGAACGCGAACATTCCGCGGAGCCGCAGCAGGCTCTTCCCGCCCCAGAGGCGCCAGGCCTCCAGCACGACTTCAGTGTCGGAGTTCGTCCGGAACGCAACGCCGGCGCCTTCGAGTTCCGATCGCAGCTGTCGATAGTTGTAGACTTCGCCGTTGTAAACGAGAACGAGATCGTCCTTTTCGAACGGCTGGTTGGCGGCATCCGACAAATCGATGATCGACAGCCGACGCTGGCCGAGCTTCACGTCCTGATCGTGGAACCGCTCCTCGAGAAGTCCGCTGGCGTCAGGGCCGCGATGCTGCAGGCCGTCGACAAGCACCCGAAACGATGCGCCGATATTCGCGATTCCGATCGCTCCGATGATCCCGCACATTGTTACTCAACCTCGGTACTCGATCGCTCCGGTCCGGGTCATGCTGGAGAGGGCCCGGGAAAGTTCTACACGAGTGACAGGCTGCTTGTAATGCCTTGATCCTGAGCCGACCTGCCCTCATGCCTGCCAAGATTAACCACCGGCGCAACGTCTTCGTGTGGTTTTGCGCGGTGTCACTGGACTTTTGCGTGTTGACCTTAATTCTGCCGCGTCCGAGGACGGAACCGTCCGAATCCGGGCCGCCCAGCAACGATTTCGGGCGGGGGCGGATTCGGTGGATGCGCGTGCCGCCGCGATGACCATACGGTGCTGGCCCGTGTCCATCGGCCATTCCGGTGCGCGCCGGTCCGCGAACGCAGGCCCAGACGATTGCTTCACGACCGCGCCTCCGCCATCAACAAGGTTGGCTCTGATCGACAGCAATCGACGATCCGGATCTCAACTCGACGGCATTGAACGCACTGCCTCCTCAGGCGCGTGCGGAAACGATTGAGCGAACAATTCGACCCAGCGCCTTGACCACGCTGGGCGTTAGGTGGATGCTGAGTTGAGCCGAACTGTGCGGGCACACATATGCGCTCCTTTCTGACCGCGACCCTCCTATTGGCGATGTCGGGCTCCGCGATCGCCCAGTCCTGCGTCACAGCCGGCAATGCCGTGTACTGCACCAATGGGGTGACGGGTCAACGTTTTGGAACCGGGACCTTCTGGAGCGACGGCCTCGTTTCTCATCAAAACCGGCAGCGACTCGGGAATCCGGTGACCTATTTCAGCAATGGCGTCACCGCACAACAGTTCGGAAACACGCAGTATTTCAGCGATGGGCGGACTTGCACGCGATTTGGCAACACCGTCTTCTGCAACTAGTTCCTGCCTGATGCCTGAACCTCGGAGTTGAACCCGGTTCGCCGCTCTTGGGGTGCCCGAACTAGGCAACAGTCGAGTTCAAGCAAAGCACGACTGCGCACTTCGCGTCGGCTATTCTGTTGGGACCTCCACGCGAGATCGAACCATGAGCATCACTGCGCCGATACCTTTTTGGCAGTCGACTGCGATTCTTGTCGTCCGGCTCATCTTCGCTGGCGTCTTCGCTATGGCCGCGAGTTTCAAGTTCCTCGGCATGGAAGGGACGGCCGGCGACATCGCGTCGGCCGGTTTCCCGTTCCCGCTTCTCCTCGCGTGGCTTGCCGCACTCTTCGACACCGCGCTCGTGATTTGTTTTCTCTCGGGCGCGTTCTTCTCCGAAGCGTCGCTACTCGCGGCACCGGGAAACAGCGCAGGGCCCCGAACTTCGTCCGGGGCCCCCAAAAGCCGCACGTCTGTTTCACCGTGGCAGCAATTTCAAGCCGCCAACGGAAGCTCCGTCCCCGTCCACTCATCCCACGTCATGAGACGAAGGCCAAGGCGCGCGTAATTCACGCGCAGATATCCGTCAGGCCCGCACACGACAGCCTCGGGACAAATCTCGGCAACTTCCTGCGCCATGACCCCGACGTAAACGTCGTCGCTCCACAAGTAGCGGTAGCGGTAGATGCCCACACCATCGTCACGACGCCCGAGCAATGCAACGTCCCGCTTCAGGCGCGTATCGGAATAATGGTGTGTGACGCCGACTCGAACGACCAACGCGTCCTTGA
>DATBJU010000017.1:0-3653 GCA_036556265.1 Xanthobacteraceae bacterium
TCTTTCTCGCGTCTATGCCGAGGAGATCGCAGACCTCGCAAAGGCCGGCTGCACCTATTTGCAGCTCGACGACACCTTCCTCGCCTTCCTGTGCGACGAGAAGATCGGAGCCGCCTTCGGGCGCACCGGCGAGGACACGAAGAAAATGGCCCGGTTGTCGGCCCGGCTGATCAACGACGCCATCAAGAACCGGCCCGCCGATATGGCCGTAACCATTCATCTATGCCGTGGGAACTACCAGAGCTCATGGCTCAGCGAAGGTGGGTACGATCCCATCGCCGAAATCCTGCTCGGCGAAATCGATGTTGACGGCTACTTCCTCGAATACGACGATGAGCGCTCGGGCACGTTTGCTCCGCTGCGGTTCCTGCCAAGGGGCAAGAAGAGGGTAGTGCTTGGCTTGGTGACCTCGAAGCATGCACAACTTGAATCGCGTTCTGCCCTGAAGCACCGGATCGACGAGGCGGCCAAGGTGGTACCGCTCGAGCAACTTTGCATCAGTCCGCAGTGCGGATTTTCGTCCACAGCCGACGGAAACGTAATTTCGCCGGAGGGACAGATGGAGAAGCTCATGCTCTGCACCAGCATCGCAAAGGAGGTTTGGGGCGGAGTGGTGAATTGACGGCGGCCGCGATCCGCGACCGTCGAAAGCGTGAAAGTCAACGGGAGGAAAAACGATGGACAGAAGGACTTTCGTGAAAGGAAGTGCCGCGGTCGTCGGCGCCAGCACGCTGCCGGGGCGCGTCTATGCCCAGGCGGCTGCGCCGGCCAAGATCCGGTTCGGCTACGCGATCACGATGTCCGGCCCGCTCGGGCCGGGCGCGGAATCGACAACGCTGTCGCAATACAAGCTCTGGGCGAAGCGCACCAATGATGCCGGCGGCATCATGCTGAAGAAGTTCAACAAGAAGGTTCCGGTCGAACTCGTCGAGTACGACGACCAGGGAAAACCGGACGAGCTGCTCAAGCTGACCGAACGCCTGATCCAGCAGGACAAAGTCGACATGATCCTGAGCCCCTACGCCACGCACATGAACCTGGCGTCGGCTCCGGTCATCAACAAGAACGGCTATCCGGTGATCCTCTCGACCTCCGCCTCGGCGAAGCTCTACGAGATGGCGCCGAGCATGCCGTTTGCGTTCTGGAACCTCGTGCAGCCGAACGAAGCGACACAGCCGATCTCAGCGCTGATCGCGGGCCTGAAAAAGGAAGGAAAGATCAAAGGCCGCGTGGCCACGATCCATCCGACCGTGCAGCTCGGCGTGGAGCTGCATTCGGCGTTCCTCGAGGCGGCGAAGAAGGACGGTCTCGAGATCGTGTACAACAAGAGCTATCCGTTCGGCAGCTCCGACCTGCAACCCGTGATCCGCGAGGCGATGGCGAGCAATCCGGACGCATTCATCGCCTTCAGCTACCCGCCGGACACGTTCATGATAACGGAGCAAGCACAGATCGTCGGCTTCAACCCGCAGATCATGTATCTTGCAATCGGAACGCCGTTCCCCGGCTTCAAGGCCAAGTTCGGCAACAAGGTGAACGGCATCCTGCTGTACGGCGGCCTCGACACCGGCGCACCGGGTCTCGAGGACTATTACAAGGCGCACCGGGCTGTGCTCAACCGCGAGTCGGAGGCCGGCGCGGTCTCCGTGTACGCGGTGCTGGAAGTCACCCAGCAGGCAATCGAGCAAGTCGGCGAAATCGACCGCAAGAAAATCCGCGATGCGATTGCGAACGGCACGTTCAAGACGATCTGGGGTGAGATCAAGTACAAGAACCAGCTACACGTCGATCCCTGGGCCGTCGGCCAGTGGCAGAACGGCGAAGTCGTCGGGCTGTATCCGGCGAACAAGCCCGGGGCGCGAAAACTTCAATTCCCGAAGCCCGCGTGGTCGTAGCCGCGCAAGCGTCGTAATGACGGAGCCGGGCAGCGTTGGCCCGGCTCTTTTTTTTTCCGGAACTCCGCGCGCGGGCTTGACCCGCGCACCCAGTCAGCTTCGAATGAAAATCCGGATAAGGACCCGATCGCCGGGCAGACCGGCAGGAAAGGGTAATTTCGTGCGCAAGCACGCGGGGGATGGGGGCGCATGGCCAGTGAACGCGATTCGCCGGTATTTCTGACCGTCCGCGAACTTATCCGCCTGTTGCGCGACAAGCAGATCAGCGCGCTGGAATTGCTCGAGCTTCAGCTCGATCGCGTCCAGGAAGTCAATCCGAAGATCAATGCGATCGTCGCCTTCGACGAGGAGCGCGCACGCAAAGACGCGAAACGTGCCGACGAGGCGGCCGCCCGCGGCAAGTCACTCGGTGCGCTCCATGGCCTGCCGATGACCGTGAAGGACGTGTTCGAAACCGTCGGCATGCCGACCACCTGCGGAATCCCGGCGCTGCGCAACCACATGGCCGGGCGGGACGCTGCGGTCGTTGCCCTGCTGCGCGAACACGGCGCGGTAATCTTTGGAAAGAGCAACGTCCCGGAAGGCGCCGGCGACCATCAGTCGTACAATTCGATCTACGGCATAACCCGCAATCCTTGGAATCTCGACCGCACTTGCGGCGGCTCCTCCGGTGGCGCCGCCGCGGCGGTCGCGACCGCCATGACCCCTCTCGAAGTGGGCAGCGACGTGGGCGGCTCGATCCGTTGTCCCGCGCACTTCTGCGGCGTGTTCGGCCACAAGCCGAGCCACGGTCTTGTTCCCCTTGCCGGGCACATTCCGCCCGAGCCGGGTGCACTACGCGACATCGAAATGGAAGTCGCCGGCCCGCTCGCCCGCAGCGCCTACGACCTCGAGCTTGCACTCGACGTGCTCGCCACGCCCAACGATCTGGATCGCAAAGGCAGGGTCTGGAAACTTCCCAACGCGCGGCGCGAGCGCCTGCAGGATTTCCGCGTCGCGCTTTGGGCCGACACCAGGAGCTACCCCGTCGATCCGGGGTATCTCAACGCGATCCATGCCTTCGCGGACGACCTGCGCAAGCTCGGCGCCAAGATCGACGACAAGGCGCGGCCCGCGATCGACACAGAGGAGAGCAATGAAACCTACATCGCAACGCTGTTTGGCATGTGGGGCGGTGGCTTGCCTGATGAAATCTTCAACGCGTACGTGACGGCTGCGGCTGGCCTCGATCCGAAGGACCGGAGCTGGGCCGCGCGCATCGGCCGCGCCGCGGGGCAGAACCTCCGCAACTGGGACCGCCTGCAGGAGAAGCGCGCGAAGCTCCGCCGTATCTGGGAAGCGTTTTTCCGCGATTACGACATTCTGATCTGTCCCGTGATGGTGACGCCCGCCTTTCCGCACGACACCTCGGGCGCCGACCACACGGCGCAGCTCCACCGCACGATGAAGGTCGGCAACGACACCCTGCCCTATCTCGACAATCTCATCTGGCCGGGGCTGATCACGCTCGTGAACTTGCCCGCGACCGTCGTGCCGACGCGCCGCTTCACCGAGGGCTTGCCCACGGGCATACAAATCGTGAGCGGCTACCTCGAGGACCGCACCACCCTCGGTTTCGCGCAACTGATCGAGGACGAACTTGGCGGCTTCATGCCTCCGCAGGAATCGGTGTTCGCGGAAGCATCGTGACGGACCGAGGAACGACCTGAACTTCTCCCCGGTTCAGGTGTTTTTCCCTGCAGATAGGTCCATCTGTAA
>DATBJU010000018.1:0-16137 GCA_036556265.1 Xanthobacteraceae bacterium
TCCACCAGCCGCCGGGGTCGGCGCACTTCCCGCCCGGCTCCAAGCTCGTGGATCCGAAGCACCAGCCGCCGGGATCGGTGCACGTGCCGCCGGGCTCCAAGGCGCACTTCCCGCCCGGTTCCAAGCTCGTGGATCCGAAGCACCAGCCGCCGGGATCGGTGCACGTGCCGCCGGGCTCCAAGGCGCACTTCCCACCCGGTTCGAAGCTGATCGATCAACCGAAGCTGCCCAAGGACATTGTGCTGCCCAAGGACGTGCAGCCGAAGGATGCACTGCCTAAGGACCTCGGCGCGCCGAAGGCTCTGCCGAAGTTCGATCCCAAGGTGATCGTCCAGCCGAAAGACGTTGGACCGAAGGACGCGAAGCCGAAGGATTTTGGTCAGCCCAAGCCGTTGGTTCAGCCGAAGGTGATCGACCAGCCCAAACTGCAGCCTAAGGTGATCCAGCAACCGAAGACAACGGTACAGCCGAAGGTGATCCAGCAGCCAAAGACCATCGTGCAGCCGAAGGTGATCCAGCAACCGAAGACCATCGTGCAGCCGAAGGTGATCCAGCAGCCGAAGGACACGCCTAAGGTCGATCCGAAGCAGCTGGAGAAGAAAAAGACCGATAGAAATTGAGGAAACTGGCTGCGTTTTGAGTATTCGTGCCTCGCCTTGTTTCGCAGGGCGAGGCACGTTCGTCATCCCGGCAGATTTGTGTCATGAGCCAGCCGGTTTGAGCGTGATGCGAATGGCATCAAGAACGAGCGTTCGGCGAACAATCGGTGCGATGGTCGCAACCGTCGCACTCATCGGCGCACTCGCCTCGACCGCACACGCACAAGCGCTACGGCTCGACACCAATCAGAACTACATCGAGGAAGTTACGCGCCAGACGAACGCGCCGCTGCATGACTTGAAGGCCATGTTTGCGTTTGTGCTGCAAAGCCTGCCCGATCGCGTCAACGTCTATCCCACCGAAAGCTACTACTACTACACCTTCTATCATCAGGGAGTGCGCTACGCGGGTAACATCCGCCTTGATGCCAAGGATCGGGATGAAGGCAAGGTGCATTTCGCCGTGTTCGAGGATTATCAGGAGTGGACCGAAGGCAAACCGATCCAGTACCAGGCATTCGGCAAATCCGACGGCGTGATCGTAGAAAAAATCGAGCGGCTGGCCTATCGCGTATCACTCGACGGAAGGCAGGTCGAATTCCGCCTGAATGATCTTGTTCAAGTTGTGCCACCAAAGCACGTGCTCGCGCCCGGCGAGCAATATCTTGGGCCGGTGTTCGACGAGTCCGGCGTGCGTTTTTTTCTCGTCTTCAATCCCCGACTGAAAATCTTTCACTTCATTCTCGACGAAACCGTGCGCGTGTCCGACCCATTCCAGGCGCTGCTGTCGACCGACCGCATCCTGATCGGCGCGCGCACCGGCTTCGCCTACTATCGCGATCTTCGGCGCGAACGAAAGATTCTCATCGGCGTGTACGAAGGGAACTCCAGAGTGAACAATCAGTTTGACGGGCCCTTCGACCAGCTGCCTGACAGCTTCATCAAGGGAGAGGAGCTTCGCAACGCGATCCTCTCGGTGGATCCCTCACTGGCCGGCAAGATCGATCGTTTCGGTGGATCGCCCGACGGCTCCGGCCGTTTTCTGATTGCCCCGTATCTTCATTACGGCGACCAAGAGCAGCTGCTCGTCTTCCATCAATGCGCGGTCGACAAGCGCGTACCGACAACCGCGTACTATCAGTGTTTTGTGATGGACTATTCCGACTACGAGTCAGGGAACATCGCCCCGATCGCGTTCAAGAAATTGGCGCCGCAGAAGTCGCCGGGGCGAAAATGAGTCCGGCTGTACCGATCGCACGCGCGCTCCTCGCGGCAATCGCCGTGGCTGCGAGTCTCTCAGCGACGGCGCAGGTCCCGGCGGACGGCGGCCGGGCGCAGCTGCATACGAACCAGATTTACATCGAAGACGCGAACAGAGAGACGTCGCTTCCGATCTCCGACCCGAAGGCCATGTTCGCGATCGTGCTGGGCAGCTTACCCGACCGGGTCGAGGTCTATCCGACTGAGAACTATTATTATTTTCGCTTCTTCGATAACGGCATGCCCTATGCTGGCAACATCCGTCTCGACGCAAAACTGCGCGACGAGGGGAAGGTGCATTTCGCGTATTTCCCCGAGTGGGCCGGCTGGCTGCGCAACAATCCCGACCTGACGTACGTGATCCTCGGCCGCGACGAAGGCGTCACCGTCGAACGCCTGACGCGGTTCCACTACCAAGTCTCCATCGGCAGCAAGCGCGTGACATTCGAGCTCAACGACCTCTCCCACGTGAAGCCGCCACCGGAAATCCTCGGGCCGGACGAAAAGTTCATCGGCCCGGTGTTCGACGAGTCGGGAATCCGGTTTTTTCTGCTGTTCAATTCGAAACGCCGGATGTTTCATTTCGTGCTCGACGAGACGGTTCCCCTTGCCGACCAACTCGTGCCCGGAAGACTCACGGATCGCATCCTGATCGGAACGCGCACCGGCTTCGCCTTTTATCGTGATCACTATTTCGACCGGAGAATCCTGATAGGCAGCTACCTGGCGAACACGCTGGTCAACAACTATCTGGACGGACCGTTCGATCAGCTCCCAGACAATTTCATCGAGGGAGACGAACTACGCGACGCGATCCTGCAGGTCGACCCGAGCCTTGCCGGCCGGATCGACCGGTTCGGCAACTTTCTCGATGCGCAGGCGCGGTACCTCGTCAATGCCTACATCGAGTACCGTTTCGAGGAGGAGCTCCTGTACATGCACAATTGCGCGGAGCTCAAGGAACTCCCGTTCGAGTGGTACCACGCGTGCCTGGTCGGCGACGGCTCTGGATTCGCCGACTATCCGCAGCCTCCACACGATAGCTCCGCGCCGTCAGACGGTGTTCCCGACGCCGGCGAAAAAAAATGAGTGATCGTACGATCCGAGGCGACGTGGTTTTCCACCGAGAGAAATGCGGCAGTCACGGCCCGTCGCTGCATAAGCCGTTGAGCACGAAAGGATTTGTGTCAGCCTAGCGTTGTGTGTCCGCTCTGCATCGGACGCCCAGTTTCGCCGCGGCACGCTGGATTTTGTCCCATGCAACGGTATCTTGCTGGACGAGAACAAGAAATCACGGGCCGGCCTGACCGGCTCCACGGGGGTGCCGGGTGCCGGGCGTCCGCTTTCTTCAGTGCGCCCTCTTGGGGCTCGGGCTTGCGCTTTCGCTGTTCGCGTCGCCCGCCGGCGCCGACGAGCTTAAGCGCCTTTATGCGCAGGTCCTGCGCGACCCCACTAATTCCGAATTGAACTTCCGCTACGCCCGCTTGGCGGAGGAACGCGGCGAATGGCGCAAGGCGCTCTCTGCTTATGAGCGCATCCTTGTCAACGATCCCGATAACCCGGAAGTCCGGCGAGCCCTCCAGCGCATACGTCGCAAGCTGCAGCCGAACACGACGCAAATTCTGACCGAGTTAGGCGGACGCTGGGAGTCGAATCCGCGCCGCGTCTCGACCGGCACACAGAGTGACGGTCTCGTACTTGGACGCGTTACGGTACGCGACGAACGCGCATTCGGAGACGCCAGCCGCTGGCGCACGATCGCCCAACTCCTCGGCGACATTTATTTCGACAACGGTGACCTGAACTATGGTTACGTCGGAGCCTACACAGGTCCTTTGGTGGACCTCACCCCGACTCTCGCAATGCACGCGGGCCTCGGCGGCGGCACGTCCTACTTCGATCATCGGCTGTTCTTCAGCGAGGCGATCGCCAACCTGACCTTCGAGACGTATCTCGAGGGCGCATACCAAACCGTGAACGTACGCGGGGGCTATCGCAGCTTCGACGATTTCTTTCCGTCGGATAACGGCTTCTTTGTCGATGTGCTGGGCAAGTTCGCCTACCCGAATATCGTCAGCCAAAGCGATATCTTTGTTGTCTCTTCCTGGTTCCGCTGGAGCAATGTCGGCGGGACAGGCTTCTCGATATTCACGCCGACAGAGCAGGTGCAGCCGGGACGCTTCATCGAATATGGCGGGAAGCTCGAATACTACCACCGCATTCTTGAATGGTTGACCGTGGGCGCGAACATTTCCGTCAGCCAACGCGATTATGCACGGACGTTCGATGTCGGTCTCGGCACGAGCGTGAACCGGCGCGACGTGCTAGTGGCACCGGGCGCGACCGTCGTCTTCCACCAGGTTTGGGGCCACCAAACTGATCTGCGCGTCGACTATCGTTTCGAGCGCAATAACTCCAATCTCGCGGCGCGCGACTATGACAATCATATAGCCACCTTGATGATTGTTGCGCGCCACTGACCGGCGTATCGCGCGCCCGCTGATAGTCAGAGGCCCGCACCCCACGCAAGCGCGGCTGCAATGACGAGATACGTCAACTGGTGCAGCGCCTGATCCGCGCCGAAGGTCCACCAGAACTCAGACTGCGGAAACACCCACTGCTGGCGCTTGACCGTGTTCTCCTTGAGCCAATCTATGTGGTAGTGCGCGATGAACTCGCCGATCACGATTGCAATGCCGAGCCCCAGCCGCGGCGTGATTACAAAGAACGCGAGCACGCTTCCGAGCGCATGTATGCCCGCATGGATGAACCCGCCGGGATGCCCGTAGGTCCCCTTGTTCAAGAACTGATACGGCGTTTGCAGGAGGAAGTCGGCGACAAAATGCTTGAGCTGCAAGACGAGCAGCGCCAGTAACAGCAATTGGACTTGCGGTGTCACGTCTGCGTCCTTCCGTCCCAAGTTTGGTTGCGTATCTTCTGTGCAATTAGTGCCCGCATCTAGCGCTATTTTTCGCTGGCTGTGAATACGCCGTCCCAGCTACCTTCTGGCGGCGACATCCGGTACGCCGCGATGCGCGCAGCAAAGACTGTGTAATACGGCTCCAGTGCGGCGATGCCCATGCTCCGGCATTCGGCGATCGCCGCCTCCGCCTCCTCCCATCGTCCCTTGCGATACGCGGATAAGAACTCGCCATGCGTCGGTTGCAGCCTCGCGACACGATCGGAATCGCCGTCGAGCAGCTTTTGGAACGTGAAGATCGGCGTCGGGGTTTCACGCCCGATTACCCGTACGAGGTCGAGCTCGAGTGCGGGAAACTCCGCTGTCTTCGCGACCGTGCCTTCGCCCACGATCGCAGTTACGCCGTACACCTTGGCGAGTCCTTCGAAACGCGATGCCACATTTACCTGGTCGCCGATCGCCGAATAGTCGAACCGCTGCACCGATCCGAGATTGCCCACGCAGCAATCACCCGTATTGATCCCAATCCCTATACGGACCTCACGAAACGGCTTTCCGCTGGCTTTCGCCTGCTGCTCCCACCGCCGGTTCAACTCCTGCATGCTGACCGTCATGTCGATCGCCGAGCGGCATGCCTGGGCCGCGTGGTCCGGCACGGCAAGCGGCGCGTTCCAAAAGGCCATGATCGCGTCGCCCATGTATTTGTCGATCGTGCCGCGATTGCGGAGGATCACGTCGCTCAACGGCGTCAGCAGCTCGTTGATGAAGCGCGTTAGTTCCGCCGCACTGAGCCTCTCCGAGATCGATGTGAAATTCCGCACGTCGCAGAACAACAACGTCAACTCGCGAACCTCCCCGCCGAGCTCGAGCTTGTCGGGATTCGCGATCAGTTCGTCGACCACCGTCGGCGCCACGTAACGGCTGAACGCTCGCCGCACCTCGCCGCGCTGCACCTCGACCTGCCGGTACACATAGAATGTCGCCACCGCGAGCAAGCACAGAAGCGCAAACGCCGGATAGACCGGATCGAGCAGCAGGCCGAGGAAGTCGTAGGCGAGCCAGCCGCCCACCAACAGGCTTTCGATGGCGAACAGGCCGAGCAAGCCGGCTGCCCAGGCTGAAACCTTCGCGAGTACGAGCGCAACCAGAATGCCGAACGCCACGATCACGAGCTGCTCGAGTGCGAGCGCATAATCCGGCCGTGTGAGCACGCGTCCGCCGAGCACGTGTTCGAGCGACTGGGCGATGATTTCGACGCCGGCCACCGCCTCGTCGAGCGGCGTCGCCCGCAGGTCGAGAAGCCCTGGAGCGCTTGATCCGATGAGAATGATGCGGCCTGCGATTTCGTCGGGCGGCACGGCCCCGGACAAGACGCTTGCCGCCGAGATGAAGGCCTTCGGCTGCGTACGCCGATATTTCAACCAGATCGCCCCATCCGGATCGGTCGGAATCTCGACGCCGCCGATGCGAATATGGTTGAGGCCCGACCGCTGGCCGAACGCGGTCTCACCGCTCGCATTCGACGCCTTGAGCACGTAAGTGGAAGCGCCTTGGGCGACCCGTAGAGATTCCGCGAACAGCGTTGGCACGAACGTGTCGCCGACGCGAAAGACAAGCGGCACTCTCCGCAGCACCTGGTCGCGGTCAGGGACCCAGTTGATCGACCCGATCCCGCGGGCCGCCTCCTCAAGGACACTGAGATTTCCGGCGCCGCCCCCGAACGAAGGGATGAACGGACGCGGATCGTCACCTGCGATCGCAAATCCTGCCTTTGGCCGAAAGGAAAACTCACCCGCGCCCGCCGAGAGGGCCGTCGCCAGCACGCTCGGGGTCCGCTTGAGCGCGACCGCAAACTCCTGATCATTGGTGGGCTTTCCGATGATCACGTCGGCGAGCCGTCCCGCTTGCTCCTGCGGCAGCCGCCTTACGATCTGTTCGAGCGAAGTGCGATCTGCCTCCGCGAATTGGATGTCGAACGCAACGACCGCTGCACCCGCTTCGCCGAGACGGTCCATTAGGTCGCGCATCACGGTGCGCGACCACGGCCACTGTCCATATTTCGCGAGCGACGCCTCGTCGATGTCGACAATCCGCACTGGCAGGTCGGGATTGTAGTTCTGCGGCGACAGCCGCTGGTAGGTGTCGAATGCGATCAGCCGCGTTGCTTGCACCACGAACGGGTCGGCGTAACGGATGAATACCGCCGCCGCGATGATGCCACCGACAAGCAAAATGTACGGAAATCTGGTGCGGACGAACATGCAGGCGACCCCGTGACGAAGATCGATGGCATTCCCCCAATTCTGTCAAGTTGGGCCCCTGCAGCTTGGTTTGCCGTCTTTGCAGGCGGGCACGAAGCGCATAAAAGCTGGCATTGCCGCCGCACCGACGCCGTGGCACTAGCACGGACGCGCCGGAGCGCCGCGGGAACATGGAGCACGAAGCCACTCTCCTCGTAACGATTGTGCTCGGGCTCGTGCTCGCATTCGCGACCGGCTTCGTCGCGAGCAAGCTCGGGCTACCTCCGCTCGTCGGTTATCTCGTCGCCGGCATCATCGTCGGCCCCTATACGCCCGGCCCCTCGATCGACACTGCGCTCGCAACCGAGCTCTCCGAGGTCGGCGTCATCCTGCTGATGTTCGGGGTCGGACTGCACTTCTCCACGGACGACTTGCTTGCCGTGCGGGGTATCGCCATTCCCGGCGCGATCGGTCAGATCGCAATCGCCACCGCGATCGGCGCTTCAGTCGCCGCGACGTGGGGTTGGTCTCTCGGTGGAGGGCTGGTGCTCGGCCTCGCCCTTTCCGTCGCCAGCACGGTCGTACTGCTCAAGGCGCTGGACGAGCGTAACACGCTCAGCACCGCGAACGGCCGTATCGCGGTCGGCTGGCTGATCGTCGAAGACCTCGCGATGGTACTGACGCTCGTGCTTTTGCCGGCGCTTGCGGGACTCCTCGGCGGCAAGGCGGTGCAGGCGCAAAGCGCCCTCGACGCGTCGCTGCTGCTCACGCTCGCCATCACGATGGGAAAGCTTCTCGTCTTCGGCGCAATCGTACTCACGATCGGGCCGCGCGTCGTGCCATGGATCCTGAGCCAGGCCGCCCGCACCGGCTCGCACGAACTGTTCACGCTCTCGGTGCTCGCGGTCGCACTCGGCATCGCGTACTTCTCCGCAAAATTCTTCGACGTCTCGTTCGCGCTCGGTGCGTTCTGCGCCGGCATCGTGCTCGCCAAATCCGAACTCTCGCACCGCGCCGCGGAAGAATCATTGCCGCTGCAGAACGCCTTTTCGGTGCTGTTCTTCGTCTCGGTCGGAATGCTGTTCGACCCCTCGATCATCGTCCGCGAGCCCGCGGCCGTGATTGCCGTGCTCCTGATCATCCTGCTCGGCAAATCGTTGGTCGCCTTCCTGATCGTCATCGGCCTCGGCTTCCCGATCTCAACGGCTGCAATGGTTTCCGCGAGCCTCGCGCAGGTCGGCGAGTTTTCGTTTATTCTGGCCGGGCTCGGCATTTCGCTCGGCCTGCTGCCCACCGAGGGCAAGGACCTCATTCTCGCGGGCGCGCTGATGTCAATCACGCTAAACCCGTTCGCGTTCGCGCTCGTGAAACCGGTAACCGACTGGATCAACGCTTTTCTCGGCTGGTTCGCTCGCGGCGAGCCCGCGCGGCGTGCGCGCCTTGCCGCGCTCGACAAGCGACTGGCCGACTCTCGCGGGAAGGCGGCGCCGGCCGCCAATCTCGGCCTCCAGCCAGCGCAGCTTATGAGCAAGTTCCCCGTGTTCGGCGATCTCAATGCCGACCAACGCGCTGAACTCCTCAGCCTGTTCAAGCCCCGTTCCGCGGCACCTGGCGAACGTGTGATCCGCGCCGGCGACGTCGGCACCGAGATGTTCTTCATCTCCTCCGGCGCGGTCGAAGTCGCGATCGGCGACAGGAAGAAGATCCCGCTTGGCCCGGGCGATTTCTTCGGCGAGATGGCGCTGCTCTCCGGTGAGCGCCGTACCGCCGACGTGACAGCGATCGACTACTGCTTGTTTCTGGTCCTCACCAAGGTGGACTTCGACAAGTTCATCGCGAGCTATCCCCACCTGCGCCAGCGCATCAACGAGATCGCGGCGCGGCGTGCCGAGGAGAACCGCGGGCTGCAGGCTCCCGGTTCGGCCGGCTAGACGAGCCGCGCTTTCAACAGGTTCCTTAAAACTCGAACGAGTTCCGTACCGACTCCTCAGCCTGCGCCTGGTATGGCAAACTCTATCAGGAGTCGCAGGGGGCTGCGTTGAGGTTGCGTATCGGGGGCGCCTTGTGCGTGCTGTTCTGCGCGGCATTGCCGCCGCCGGCACGCGCGATCACCGACCGGCCGCCCCAATTTGTTGCGATCTCGTTCGACAATTGCGGCGAGCTTGAGCGTTGGCAGGAGCTTTCCGATTTTCTCCGCGAGATGAACGCGGGCGGCGCGCGCCTGCACCTCACCTTCTTCGTCAGCGGCACGAATTTTCTCTCTTACGCGAGCCGCGGGCTCTATCGTGCGCCCGGCAGGGTCGCGGGTGAAGCGAACATCGCCTTCGGCGGCACGCCCGACGATGTGCGTCGCCGCGTCGCGTTCATCAATCTGCTGCATGCTGCGGGACACGAGATCGGCTCCCACGCGGTCGGCCATTTCGACGGCAAGTTATGGACGACGGCGGACTGGGCAAAGGAGTTCCGCACCTATAACGAGCTGTTCAACGACGTCGGCGGGAACGCCGACGCGGGCAAGGGCTTCGCCTTTTCCGCCGATGAGATCAGGGGCTTCCGTGCACCCTATCTGAGCCGCAGCCCCGGTCTTTACCAGGCGGAAAGAGAGTTCGGTTTCCGCTACGACGCGAGCGGCGTTGGCGAAGCTGCCGCCTGGCCGGAGAAGAAGGACGGCATTTGGCGATTCAATCTCGCGAGTCTTCGAATCGCTGGGTCCGGAAGATTCACGCTGTCGATGGACTACAATTTTCTCGTGGCGCAGTCGGGTGTCGCGGGCAACCCGCGCCTGCAGGGGCAGTATCGCGCCGAGATGCTGCGCACCTACCTGAACTATTTTCGCGCGAACTACATAGGTAATCGCGCGCCCATTCACATCGGCCACCATTTTTCGCCGATACAGGGCGGCGCCTACAACGAGGCGCTGAAGGATTTCGCCCGCATGGTCTGTGGCCTACCCGAAGTGCGCTGCGTGAGCTACCGGACGATCGCCGACTATCTCGACCGTCTCGACGCAACGACTTTGCAGGCCTATCAGCGCGGCGACTTTCCACGCGCACCGGCGCTCGATCTCGCCGCGGCGAGTGTCCGCGACCCGCTGTGAGTCACGGTCGCTTGCGGCCGTTCTCGACCCGCTCGGGCTCGATCACCCGATACTCGCCTTCGATGACCTCGACATCGTCGCGCGTCCTCCGCCCCTTGCGTGGCAATCCGAACAGGTAGTAGAGCGCACCCGCGACCGCGAGCGCAGGAAGGACCAGAAGAAAGACCGTGAGGCTCAACAGAAACAGCGCGATTGCGAACGCGATCGCGAGCGCCCCGACGACGAGCGCCAGCCAGCGCGGAATTTGCAGGAAACGGACCCGATATTGCGTCATCTTTGCACCGCCTCGATAACGTGAATCGATAGCAGTCTGCCGCAGGCGAATTGTGGCGCCGCGATCAAATTGCCGCGTGCGCAAGTTTACTGCGACCTTTTGAGGCGCTAGCGGGTGCGATAGGTTACAGCGAGTTCATGTTGCTCATACCGGAGGCGCGCTCTTGCTGAAGCTCGATCAGCTTGTCGCCATCGACTTCCATACCCATGCGGAGGAGCCGTGCGGCATGCACGCCGACGACGGCTATGACGACTTCAAGAAGGCGATGAACGCCTATTTCAAGTCGCCGCACGAGCATCAGCCGACGATCCCGGAGACCGCCGCCTACTACCGGAAACGCAAGATCGGTTGCGTGATCTTTCCGGTCGATGGCGAGCGCGAGACCGGCTATCGCCGCTACAAGAACGAAGAGGTCGCCGCGCTCGCGGCGCAATTCAAGGACATCATGATTCCCTTCGCGAGTATCGACCCGGCCAAGGGCAAGCTCGGCGCGCGCGAGGCGCGCCGCCTCGCCGCCGAGTTCGGCATCCGCGGCTTCAAGTTTCACCCGACCGTGCAGGGCTTCTATCCGAACGACCGCAGCGCCTACGTGCTCTATGAAGCGATCGCCGAAACCGGCCTGCCTGCCCTGTTCCACACGGGGCAAACCGGCGCAGGCGCCGGCATGCGCGGTGGCAACGGCATGCGGTTGAAATATTCCAACCCCATGTACCTCGACGATGTCGCGGTGGACTTCCCGGACATGTCGATCATTCTCGCGCACCCCTCGTTTCCCTGGCAGGAGGAGGCGCTCTCGATCGCGACCCACAAGCCGAACGTCTACATCGATCTCTCCGGCTGGTCGCCGAAGTACTTTCCAAAAATTCTCATTCAGTACGCGAACACGCTTTTGAAACACAAAATGCTCTTCGGGTCCGACTGGCCCGCGATCGCGCCCGACCGCTGGCTCGCGGACTTCGAGAAGATCGAGATCAAGCCCGAGGTGCGGCCGCTGATCCTGAAGGAGAACGCGGCGAAACTTCTGGGGCTGACGTGAAGCTAGGAGAGCGAGGTTGCTTCACCCCTTGATGCAAACCAGCGGGCGCATTCGCGCGACTCGGCGCGCGAGGCCGGCGCGTTCCGATGCGGTCACAACGGCGCCGACATCCTTGTAGGCTTCGGGTGCCTCCTCGGCGATACCGCGCGTTGAAGGGCTCCGCACGAAGATGCCGCGCGCCGCGAGGTCGTCCTGAACCTTGCGACCGCTGTAGCGCTTGAGGGCGGCATTGCGCGACATCGCGCGCCCGGCGCCGTGACAAGCCGACGAGAAGGCTTTCTGCTCGCTCGTCGTCTCGCCCGCAAGAATGTACGAGCCCGTGCCCATGCTGCCGCCGATCAACACGGGTTGGCCGACGGCACGAAGGGGCTCAGGCAGACTCGGATGGCCCGGCCCAAACGCGCGTGTGGCGCCTTTCCTGTGCACGAACAGTTCGCGCACCTTGCCGTCGACCTTGTGCTTCTCGACCTTGCATGTGTTGTGCGACACGTCGAACAGGAGATCGAGGCGTGTATCGGGAAAAAAATGTTTGAAGACGCGGCGCGCGTAGTGGCCGATGATTTCGCGGTTCGCGAGTGCACAATTGATCGCCGCACGCATGGCACCGAGATAGCGCTGGCCGGTCTCCGAATTGATGGGCGCGCAGGCGAGCTCACGATCCGGCAGGACGATGCCCGCCTGCTGCGCGGCACCGATCATTTCTGCCAGGAATTCGGTTCCGATCTGGTGCCCGAGCCCGCGCGAGCCACAATGAATCGTGACAACGACCTCGTCCTGCTTCAAGCCGAATACATCGGCGGTGCTCCGGTCAAGGATCTCGGCAACCGCCTGAACCTCGAGATAGTGGTTGCCGGATCCCAGTGTCCCCATTTCGCAGCGCTGGCGCTTTTTCGCGCGATCGGAAACGAATTCCGGCTTCGCGCCGCTCATCGTTCCATTCTCTTCGATGCGCGGCAAATCGCGTTCCTCGCCCCATCCGCGTCCGATTGCCCACCGGGCGCCGCCAGCGAGCATGGCCTCCATCTCGGTCGCGTCGAGCGTAATCGCTCCTTCGCTGCCGAGCCCGGCCGGTATCTGTCTAAACAACGAATCCACGAGTGACCGCTGCACGGGGAGAATGTCCTTGACGGTCAGGCCCGTCAGCATCGTGCGAACGCCGCAGGAGATATCGAATCCGACGCCGCCCGCAGACACAACGCCGCCCGCATCC
This sequence comes from Xanthobacteraceae bacterium, assembly GCA_036556265.1. GTDB lineage: Bacteria > Pseudomonadota > Alphaproteobacteria > Rhizobiales > Xanthobacteraceae > JAUSIF01. The sequence continues at coordinate 12,637 of DATBJU010000018.1, forward strand.
GGGTCGAACGCAGCGACCCCGCCAATCGGAAATCCGTAACCCCAATGTGCGTCGGGCATCACGTACGATGCCCCAACGATACCTGGCAACTTCGCAACGTTTGTCGCCTGTACGTAGACCTGCTCGTCCATGCCCCGAATCAAGTCCTCATCGGCATAAATGACGGCCGGAGCGCGCATCTCGCCTTCGCGTTCGACGCGCCAGGTCATCTCGTCCGTGTGATTGAAGCGCGCCGGGTCCATGTCCGATCCTCCTACACGTCGATCACGCAGCCCGCTGACCACCGGCCGTCGCTTTCCTTGGCGACCCGTAGTGCGGTGTAGGTCGCGCCCTTCGGCTCGCACGCGGGCGCATGACGCTTGATGTCTACGCGTTCCCCCCAAAGCCGGCCCTGGACATGCGTTCCTTCGAGTTGCACTTCGAATCGGCCGAACAACATGGTTCGCGTCGCCATCTCGAAGATGATCGCGTTCAACCACTCGACCAAAAGCAGCTCGATATCCGCGGCATCACAGCTCACCTCGACTGCGACCGCAGGCTTGACCGGCGAATCGGTGACGACAGCGGTCAACGCAAACGCGGCCTGCTCGAACGCTTCTGCCGCAGTCGCACCAAATCCCCGCACGCCAACGTCGGCGTCGTGCGGAAAATGCTCCCAAGCGCCGTTCATCGGGACCCTGCTTTGGGGTTCTTAAGCAGGACAAACTCCTCCCTGCCCCGCGGCCTCGGGTTGATCAAGATCAACAGCGTAACGAGTTTTTGGTCGAGTTCGCGCCGGGTGACGCACGCGTTTCGGCAGTGTTCCAACACTTCCGCTCGCAGAGCAGAAATTACCCACGCACGTGAAGCGCGCCTCGCCACCCGAAATGTGATATGGGACGAGCGAACAAATAAGAATGCTCCAGGGAGGGGCGCTTGGGGGGCAGCAGCCGGGTGCTCAGCGCACGGCGTCGGGCGTGGTGCGCGCCTTTTGCCTTTTTCCACCTTGCGACTCGTTCCGCCAGAGCGGCGCTGTCAATCGCAGCATTCGCCCTGATCTGGGGCGGATTGACCGCCGCCGCCGCGCAAGACTCTTCGCGCGCGATCCTGGGAGCTGGCAATGCGGTGGTCACTGGATTTTCCGGCGTGCGGCCGCCGGCAGTGCCCCTGCCGCCGGGTGACGATCCGATCGACCGGACGTATATCGACCTCGACCGGCCGTCGGCACGTATCATCAGCTTCGACGCATTGCTCGGGGCGCCGGTGGCACAACACGTGCCGGCGCCTAAACCTTTCTCGGTCACGGCCGCACAGGTCGGTCAGGTGTTTTCGATTGCGCTCGACGACGCCACGCCGCCCAACATCTATCTCGCGGCCACCTCCGCCTATGGTCTGCCAATTGTCGTGCCAGACCGCGACGGCGATGGCCGACCCGATCGCTCGCGCCGCGGTGGTCCGAACGCGAACTTCATGCCCGGCCTGTTCGGGCCGGTGACCGTCAACGGCGGGCCGGGATCGATCTGGAAGATCGACGGCCGCACCGGCGCCGTGATCTTGTTTGCCAATGTCACGCTCGACGGCACGCCCAATTCCGGCGCCGCACTTGGCGGGCTCGCTTTCGATCCCGGATCGCGCCAGCTGTTTGTTGCCGACCGCAACACCGGCATGATCCATCGCTTCGCGCTCGACGGCGCCGATCGCGGTCGGTTCGATCATGGCGCGGACGCGCTGCGTACCGCAGGCCTCGCGCAGGTCCTGTTCGATCCTCGCAATCGGCTTGATGTGACAAACCCCGCCTTCGACAGCGGCAACCCGGCGACCTGGGCTTACACGCTACCAGCGCGCCGTGTCTTCGGTCTGGCTGTGCGCGCCGGCCGCCTTTTCTATTCCGTCGCTGCCGGCCTCCAGATCTGGTCGGTGTCGATCGCCCGAGACGGCGGCTTCGGATCTGATGCGCGGCTCGAACTTAACGTCCCGCCTGGAGCGAGCGTGGCCGAAATCTCGAACATCGTGTTCGACGATGACGGCCACATAATTGTCGCTGAGCGTGGTGCGCCGACCGGTGCTTATGACTACCAGGCGCTGGCAGCGGCGGGCGAGAACCGCGTCCTCCGATTTCGGCCGAAGCGCGCCGACGATCCACCAGGTCCCGGGCTCTGGCATCCGGTCCCCGAGGAGTACGCGATCGGCTTTCCGCCGAACTTACGCAACGACAACGGCGGCCTTGCGATCGGCTACGGCTATGGCGCGAACGGCGCGATCAACCGCTTGGTGTGCGGAGGCACGCTCTGGAGCACGGGCGAGCAACTCCGCAACGCGCGCGACCCCGCGATCGTCGCTCGGCTGCAGCCGCGCGGACCGCTCGTCATCAATGGCGTGCAGGGCAATGCCCTCGGCTTAGTGCGACCGCAAAACGAGCCGCCGTTTGAATCCTATTTCATCGATTACGACGATCGCTTCGACGATGCCGGCGCAAGAGGACATCTCGGCGACGTGGAAATCTGGCGCGTCTGCGGACAGGCTGCGGTGCCGTCGCCGCTGCCAGCGGTTCCGGTACTCCTGTGCCCGTCGGGTTGGTTCAATGTCGGTGGCGTGTGCGTGACCGGCCAAACGTGTCCTGCCGGCACGGAGTTCGCGGACGGCTGCTGCGTCTACAAGGATTGCCCGCCGAGCTACGTCAGCATCGGCGGACGCTGCGTGCCGCCGCCTGTCATTTGCAAGATCGGCGAGACCTACGCCAATGGGCGATGCATGCCGGCGGCATGTCCGCCTGGGCTCGTTGTCACGCCGCCGAAGAACGGGACAAACGGCCCGAGCGTGCCGCCAATATTGAACGGGAGTAGCGTCGTCGTCATCTGTTCCGATGGAAAGCCAGCGGTGAACGGTCAGTGCTCGCCTCCCGGCGAGGGCGGCAAGAAGATGTGTGCCGGTTATTGCGCTTGCCCGGAGGGAACCAAAGCCGACCTGAACGGCGGCTGCGTGCGAACTCCGCCGCCCGTGACCGACGACTGCACGCCGGCCGATCAGCTGCGCGGCATCTGCGTGCCGCCGCCCAAGGTCGGTCGCTGTCCGGAAGGCCAGTCCCTGGTCTGCAATGAACGGGACAGATGCACTTGTCAGCCGACGGGAACGACACCGCCGCCCACGACTATTACCTGCCCGCCCGATACCGCCAAGATTTGCGCCGGTGACTCGCCGGACGAAACCAAGGATTGCCGCTGCAATCCAATCACGACGCCGCCGCCTGCAACGGAATGTCCGTTCCCCAACGTCGTCGTGGACGGCGTGTGCTGCAAGTACGGCGACTATCAGACCGGCACTTGCGGCACGACGCCCCCCGCGCCGCCATCGCCCGCGTGCCTCGTCTGCAAGGAGGGCGAGAAATACTGCAGGCCGGGGAACCTCAACTCCATCATCTGCGTCTCAGATCCCCCGACGAACGAGTGTCGACCCAGCGGAGTCTGGTCGTGCTGCACGCAGGCGAGCATCAGCGCCGGCACTTGCGGCGCGTCACCGCCCCCG
>DATBJU010000019.1:0-1872 GCA_036556265.1 Xanthobacteraceae bacterium
TACATCCCCGACCTCCCCAACCAGGAGGCGACCTGGGAGTCGCCGTGGGGACGGAAGTTTTTTCTTGAGTTAGCACGCCACCGGAGGCTCATCACCTTGGACCCGCGAGGGTACGGCGCGTCACAACGTGACGCGGACTGCTCGCCCCCGGCACAAGCCGGGGACGTCGCCACCGTCGCCGAGCATCTGAAACTCGATCGCTTCGAATTGTGTTCGGGCGGATGGGTGCCGAGCCTCTGGGCAATCATGCACGCTGGCACACGACCGGAAGGGGTGTCGAAACTCGTACTGTTCAGTCCACGGCTCTCGTCATCGGCGACGATCATGTCCACAGCGCAGACGGTCCGCGCGTCGTACCCGATTTTCCTGCGCTCTCTTGCGACGCTGTTCTACCCGAGCGGCCCGCCCGACATGCAACGTTGGTTTTCGGCGGCAACCCGTGCATCGGTTGACGCGGAAGCGTTTGCAACGACTATCGAATGGCAGTTCGACATGACGCCGATGTTGTCGCGTCTCTCTATGCCCACTCTCATCCTTCACCGGAAGCACTCCCAGGTCTCCGACCTTGCGCAGGCGCGATCCGTCGCGGAGTTGATCCCGGGCGCCCGCCTCGTGGCACTCGACGGCGACGTTGGAGCTTTGTACTGGGACCACGAGCAGGTGATCGAGACCATACTCGAGTTCCTCGGGGTTAAGAGTGAAGTGCCAACGGCATCCACTCCCTCAGGCACTGCAGTCATTCTTTTTACCGACATTGCCGACTCTACAGCGCACACCGAGCGCATGGGCGATGCGGCGTTCCGCGCCGCGTCACGCAGCCTCGACGATCGTGTGCGAGCAGCCGTCCGCGATGCCGGCGGCACGCCGATCAAGGGCAAGGTGCTCGGTGACGGCGTGATGAGCGTGTTCGCGTCCGCAGCTCAAGCGATCGCGGCGGCGCAGGCATGCCTGAAGCTGGGCGGTGATTTACCGATGCACCTTGGTCTCCACGCGGGCGATGTGCTTCACGAGCAGGACAACGTGTACGGCGGTGCGGTTAACATCGCATCACGCATCTGCGGGTTGTGCGAGCCAGGCGAGATCCTCGTATCAGCGACCGTGCGCGACCTCGCGCGGACGTCGGCCGGAGTCACGTTCGAAGACCGCGGGGAGCATGCCCTGAAGGGGATTGACGACGCAGTGCGAGTATTTGCGGTGCGAGTCACTGGGTGACGTCTCTACACCCGCAGCGCCGAACACGATGGGTTCCCATCGCCGGGCCAAGTGAGCGGTAGAACAGCCCTCTCGTAGGCAACACGCGGGTTCGGCGAGTCAAATCCTGCCGGTGAGTTTGGCGCGGTCGAGGACGGCGCGGAAGATGCGGACGGAGGCGGCGTCGACGAGGATGCCGGAGGCGCCGGCGGCGCCTTCGCCGCCGCGTTCGGCTGATGTATCATTGCGCCCATCTCATCGCTACGATTCCAGAAGGGAACTTCACATGGCGGATAACAGTACGATCATGAAAGAACTGTACGCATCGTTCGCGAAGGGCGACGTCCCCGCGGTGCTTGAAGGATTCGACCCGAATATCGAGTGGATCGAGCCCGAAGGCATGCCGTATGCCGGGACGCACAAAGGGCGCGACGCCGTGCTTAACAACGTGTTTATGACGCTTGGCACCGACTGGGACGGGTTCAGCGTGACGCCGTATGAGTACGTCGCGAGCGGCGACCGCGTCATCACATTGGTTCACTTGACCGGCACGTACAAGAAGACAGGAAAGTCGGTTCGGGCGCAGTCCGTCCACGCGTGGCGGCTGAAGGACGGCAAACCGACGCATTTTCAGCAGTACACGGACACCGCGATCGTGCAGGCAGCGACGCAATAGCCGAC
>DATBJU010000020.1:0-1666 GCA_036556265.1 Xanthobacteraceae bacterium
GACAAGGTCGGCGGGCGAAGCGATGGACTACGAAAAGGCGTTCGCGCGGGCGCTCGAAGGGCTCCGCCAGGAGCGGCGCTACCGGGTGTTCAACCAGATCGAGCGCGACGCGGTGAACTTTCCGCGCGCGACGTGGCATTCGCCGTCTGGTCCGCGTGAAATCGTCATCTGGTGCTCGAACGACTACCTCGGCATGGGGCGGCATCCCGACGTAATCGGCGCCATGGCCGAGACTGCGCGGAAGACCGGGGCCGGTGCGGGCGGCACGCGCAATATCTCCGGCACGAGTCGTGCGATCGTGGAACTGGAAGGGGAGCTCGCCGACCTGCATCGCAAGGAGGCGGCGCTCGTCTTCACCTCGGGCTACGTATCGAACGAGACCGGCATTGCCACACTTGCTCGGCTCCTGTCCGACTGCGTGATCCTGTCGGACGCCGGCAACCACAATTCGATGATCGAGGGCGTGCGGCGCTCGGGTCGGGAGAAGGCGATCTTCCGGCACAACGATCTCGCACATCTGGAAGAGCTGCTCGCGGCCGCAGGCAACCGTCCAAAGCTCGTCGTGTTCGAGAGCATCTACTCCATGGGCGGAGACGTCGCGCCCATCGGCGCGATCTGCGACCTCACCGAGCGCTACGGGGCGATGACCTATCTCGACGAGGTGCACGCGGTCGGCATGTACGGCGCGCACGGTGGCGGCATCGCGGAGCGTGACGGCGTGATGGATCGCCTTGACGTGATCGAGGGTACGCTCGGCAAGGCGTTTGGCGTAGTCGGCGGTTACATCGCCGGGAAGGAAGCGATCATCGACGCGGTCAGATCGTTCGCGCCCGGGTTCATCTTCACGACCGCGTTGCCGCCCGCGGTGGCTGCGGCGGCGACCGCCTCGATCCGGCATCTCAAGCAATCGAACATCGAGCGCGCCCGGCATCAAGCGCAGGTGCGCCGCACGAAGGACGCGCTGGTCCGCGCCGGCCTGCCGATCATGCCGACCGATACGCACATTATTCCGGTCATGGTGAACGAGGCGGGCGCCTGCAAGACGGCGAGCGACCTTCTGCTCGCGGAGCACGGCATTTACATACAGCCGATCAATTTTCCGACGGTTACGCGCGGCACAGAGCGGCTGCGCATCACGCCCACGCCGTTCCACGACGAGGCGCTGATTGCAGAACTGGTGCAGGCGCTGACGGCCGTCTGGAAGAAGCTCGATCTGCCGTTCGCGAGCCGGACTGCTCAAGCGGCCGAGTAGTAAACGGCCCCGAGCCCGACCGCCCGCTGGGCCGCACCCTCTTAAGGCACATCAAGACTGGCACAGCGAAGTCGCTCGGCGTTCCTCACGTCAATGACGCCCTGGCCGCCGCAGAGCAGAAAGGCAGGACCGTGGTCATTCTGAGTATTGCGCAGGCGTGCAGGTTCGACGAATTCGCTCATTGTGACGGTGCGCCGACTGCGAGATTGCGGCGCAGGCGCTCGATCGAGCGGTTCGCTACCACCTCGCGGCAAGCGACATGGCAATGAGCTGCGCCCTGTAGTTCGAGTTGAACGCGGCAAGATAGTATGGCTGAACTAAACCAGGCGTCAGATTGTCGAACGCCCAGTTGCTGCCTTTGTTCTCCTGGAACGTATATCGCAGCTTGAGCACGACATCGCCCACCCATCCCAT
>DATBJU010000021.1:0-4283 GCA_036556265.1 Xanthobacteraceae bacterium
CCCCCGCGCCGGGTACCTGCTGGCGATGCGCAGCCGCCGCAGTTTGCCCTTCTCCTTTGCTGTAACGAGCGTGCCGACGTCGGTAACGATGCCGGTGAACACCGCTAGCTCCGGAAGTAGTGGGTGAGCGAGTCCGCGCCCGCCATGCGCCGGTCGACCACTTTAAGCCTGGGCGAGTCTGTAAGGGCGGTGAGCGGCAGTCCTTCGAGTGCATCCATCGCGCCGGCACCCAGCGCTTGCGACGAACGCACGATGACCGCCTCGTCCACGAGATCGGCTTGAACGAGCGCCGCCGACAACAGCGGCCCGCCCTCAACGAGCACGCGGGTGATCCCGCGCTCGCCGAGCCGGCGCAACCCGCCGGCGAGATCGACCTTTCCATCCTTCGGCGCGCCTGCGCGAATAATCTCGACACCGGCGCCCGCCAACCGCTTCTCGGCGTCGGCCGACGCGCCTTCCGTGGTGATCACCCAAAGCGGAATCTCGCGCGCCGTCCGCACGAGCTTGCGATCCATCGGAATGCGCAACCTGGCATCGAGCACAATGCGGATCGGCGATCGATCGGCCATGCCGGGAAGCCGGCAATTCAATTGCGGATCGTCCGCGATCACCGTGCCGATCCCGACCAGCACCGCGTCGGACGTCGCTCGCAGCATATGCGCCTCGGCTCGCGACGCGGCACACGAAATCGCTGCCGGCCGGCGGCCCGCGAGTCCGGTCTTGCCGTCGGCCGAGACTGCTAGCTTGAGAATGAGGTGCGGTCTGTCGTCGCTCATGCGCCGGAAATGTCCCGCGTGCGCAATGCGCGCTTCGCTCGCCCCGACACCGAGCGCCGTCTCCACGCCCGCCGCTCGCAGCAGCGCGATGCCCTTTCCCTTCACCTCCGGGTTGGGATCCTCGACCGCGATGACCGCGCGCGCGATCCCGGCATTGACGATCGCGTCGGCGCACGGCGGCGTGCGGCCCTGGTGCGCGCACGGCTCGAGTGTCACGTACGTGGTCGCACCGCGTGCCGCATCGCCGGCGATGCGCAACGCTTCCGTCTCGGCGTGCGGCCGGCCGCCGCGCGCTGTCGCCCCGCGCGCGATGACAACAGGCCTGCCGTCCTCAAACCGTACGATCAGCGCACCGACGGCCGGGTTTGGATAGGTCTGCCCGAGGTTGCGCCGGCCGATGGAAAGCGCCGCAGCCATCAGGCGCTCGTCCCATGCTTCCATCGGGAGCGGTGCCTCTGCGACGAGCGACTGCGCGCTCATCCCGACTTGCGCCCGGCCTCGGGAACGAGTTCGCCCAGCACCCGCTCGAAGTCCTTGGGCTCGCGGAAATTGCGGTAGACCGAGGCGAAGCGCACATAGGCGACGTCGTCGAGTTGCTTCAACTCCTCCATGACGAGTTCACCGATCACGGACGAGGCGATTTCGCTCTCACCCATGCTTTCCAGCTTGCGCACAATCCCGGAAATGAGCCGCTCGATCCGCTCCGGATCCACTGGCCGCTTGCGCAGGGCGATCTCGACCGAGCGCAGCAGCTTGTCGCGGTCGAAGGGCACGCGCCGCCCGCTTCGCTTCAGCACCGTCAGTTCCCGCAACTGAACACGTTCGAACGTCGTGAAACGTCCGTTGCACGAAGGGCAGACGCGGCGCCGGCGGATCACCGCCGAATCCTCGGTCGGCCGCGAGTCTTTGACTTGCGTATCGAGGCTTCCGCAGTAGGGGCAACGCATCGACTATCCCCCGGCCTTCGGTTCAGTTGTAGATGGGAAAGCGCGCGAGCAGCGCCGACACTTTTTCGCGTACTGCACCCTCGACAAGGGCGTCTTCCTCGACGCCCTTCTGCGAAAGCACGTTGAGCACTTCGGCGACGCAGTCGCCGACCTGCTGGAACTCCTTCACGCCGAACCCGCGCGTGGTGCAGGCGGGCGTGCCGAGCCGGATGCCGGACGTAATCGTCGGCTTCTCGGGGTCGAAGGGAATCCCGTTCTTGTTGCAAGTGATGTGGGCGCGCCCGAGCGCGATCTCCGACACTTTTCCGGTGAGCTGCTTGGGCCGCAGGTCGACGAGAATCAGGTGTGTGTCCGTGCCGCCCGATACGATGGCAAATCCGTGCCCGCGCAGGTTCTCCGCAAGCGCCTTCGCATTCGCGACCACCGCACGCGAATAGCTGCGGAAATCCGGCCGCAGCGCCTCGCCGAATGCGACCGCCTTCGCCGCGATCACGTGCATGAGAGGTCCGCCCTGCAGTCCCGGGAACACCGCGGCGTTGACCTTGCGCGCAATCTCCTCGTCGTTCGTGAGCACCAAGCCGCCGCGCGGTCCACGCAGTGTCTTGTGCGTCGTCGACGTTACGACGTGGGCATGCTCAAGCGGGCTCGGGTGCGCACCGCCGGCGACGAGACCCGCGAAATGCGCCATGTCGACCATCAGGTACGCGCCCGTCGCGTCGCAGATTTCGCGGAAGCGCTTGAAATCGAGCGTTCGCGGATAGGCGGAACCGCCGGCGACGATCAGCTTCGGCTTGTGTTCGCGCGCGAGGCGCTCGACTTCCTCGTAGTCGATGCGCTGATCATCACGGCGCACGCCATAGGGCACCGCCCTGAACCATTTGCCGGACATGTTGATCGGCGCGCCGTGGGTGAGATGTCCGCCGGCCGCGAGGTTGAGCCCGAGGAACGTGTCACCCGGCTCCATTAGCGCCATGAACGCCGATTGGTTCGCCTGCGCGCCGGAATGCGGCTGCACGTTCGCAAAACCGCAGTTGAACAGCTTCTTCGCGCGATCGATCGCGATCTGTTCGGCGACGTCGACCCACTGGCAGCCGCCGTAATAGCGACGGCCGGGATAGCCTTCCGCGTACTTGTTGGTGAGCACGGAGCCCTGCGCCTCGAGCACCGCGCGGCTCACGATGTTCTCGGAAGCGATCAGCTCGATGTCGTTGCGCTGCCGCCCAAGCTCGCCTTCGATCGCAAGGAATACTTCCGGATCGGTCTCCTCGAGACTCGAAGAAAAGAACCCGTCAACGACATGACGATCCGGCGTGACATCGGTCACGGGCATTTCCAAATCTCCGGGAGGAGCAAATTCGGGAGGGCCTCCGTCCGCGACCCCTTCGGAGGGTAGCCCGAACGTCGGATAGCACAAGACCACCCCAAAATGAAGGGTGTCGGCCGCCTATTCGCCCCTACCGGTGGAGAGCCGCCGCCGAAGTTTCGCGACGGCCAGTTCCTCTAGGACGCGCTGGGACGCGGACGCCGGGCCGAAGACGATTACTTCCGTTCCGGAGGCAACATCGACCGCCGCCACCCGCACGACCGCGCCGACGGGCCGCATTTCGATGATCACCTCGCCCGGATCCGGGCTTTTGCCGACCATGTCGCCTCGCGCGACTCGGTTGTGCGGGATCATGGGCGTTCCGCAAGGCCGAAGCAATGCGCCGGGCCCGCCAAAACGGGGTTTCGAGCGATCTTGCGCTAGGCGGGGGCGGTCGCAGCAACCGGGCGAATGCCGAGTCCGTCGTGCCCATAGACGTCGTCGCGAAACTGCACGACGCCGTCGGGGTTGGCCCAGGCGGTGATGTACACCCAATAGACCGGTAGCGGCTTGGCGAGCTTCGCGTCGAACCGCTCGCCGCTCTTGATCAGCCCATCCACCTGCACGCGCGACATGTTCGGGTTGCCCTTGAGCAGCCATACGACGAAGTCGCGGATGTTCTGGACCCGCACACAACCCGACGAGTGAAAGCGCTGGTCCTCGCCAAACAGGTTCTTGGACGGCGTATCATGCATATAAACCGAGTGTGGGTTCGGCATGTTGACGCGGATCGTGCCCATGGAATTGAGCTCGCCCGGGTCCTGCCGGAACATGTAGTCGACAGCTTCGTCACTCTGCCAGTTGATCTGTTCCGGCTGCAGCTCGCGCCCGCGCTTGTCGTAGATGCGGATCTTGTTCTTGGCGAGATATTCCGGCTCCGCCTGCATCTTGGGGATCAGATCCTTCTGGATAATACTCACCGGCACCGTCCAGAACGGGTGGAAATTGACCTCGACGATCTTCGCCTGCAGCACCGGCGAGGCCCGATCCGGCTTGCCGACGATCGTGGTGTGGCGGGAGACGGCGTTCCCGCTCTCCACTGCCTCGAGATGCGCCGCCGGGATGTTCACGACGGCGTAGCGGTCGCCAAGGTAGCCGGACATCGAGCGCACACGCACAATGTTGGTCTCGAGCTGGCGCAGGCGTACCTGCGCCGGCACGTTGAGCGCGGATATCGTGGACTCGCGCAACACGCCG
>DATBJU010000022.1:0-3424 GCA_036556265.1 Xanthobacteraceae bacterium
ATCATGGCGCCGGTCAATCGATTTCGTCGCGGTGCGCGCGGCCGCGCCGGTAGTAGTAGAAGGGCACGGGCGGGTGCCGGAACGAGTCCGCCCGCAGGCGGGACTCGATTTCGCTGAGCACGACGCGCGTGATGAGTGGCAGATTGGTCTCACGCGCGTCGGCGAAACTCAGCCAGCGCAGTTCCACAAGCTCGGAGTCGGGGCCAACCACGCTCGGCAGCTCGGCGGCGATGTCGCGCCGGTGCGCGACGAAGAAGCGGGCGTCGAAGCGGCGCGGCCGTCCGGGCGGCGTGATTGCGCGTGCGACAAAGGTGAGGGCACCGAGGTTTGGACGAAGGCCGGAGTCGACGAAGAGCGACCAGGCGGGCGAGGGAGCCCCGGCCGCCGCACCGTCACGGCGCCCGATCAGGAGTCCGGTCTCCTCACACGTCTCGCGGATCGCGGCGAGCGCAAGCGCGCGTATGCGCGCGGCGCTCGGTCGACTCAAGCGGTAGCGAAGGCGGCGCTCGCTCCCTGGGTCGAGGGTGCCGGCAACGTCCATGCGGCTGTCGGTTGCGTCGACGGCGCCTCCGGGGAAAACGAACTTGCCGGGCATGAACGCGTGGCGCTCGTTACGTTTGCCGAGCAGAACCTTCGGGTCGGAGGGTGCACCATCGAGCACGATCAGCGTCGCGGAATCGCGCGGACGGCGATATGGGCCTGGCCCTGGCGGTTCGATCCGCGACAGGTAGTCCGTAAGCTCGTCGGTGGATCTTGTCTTGTCGAGATCAGTCATCGGCGGCGTCTGGTCTTCCTGCGGTAGTCTTGCCGCGGGCGCTTCTCCGGGCGCGCGGACCGGCGCTGCTTGCCGGGATGCAGATCATAGCGGCCTTCCGAGAGCAATTCGAACCGCAGCGCGCCGGCAGTCGGGATCGCCTCAACGAGCTTGACCTCGACGCGATCACCCAGGCGATGCGCTTCGCCGGTCCGTTCTCCCACGAGCGCGTGACGTTTCTCGTCGTAGCGGAAGTAGTCCGAGCCGAGCGTGCGAGCGGGAATGAATCCATCCGCGCCGGTATCATCAAGTTTGACGAACAGGCCGGCGCGCGTGACGCCGGAGATGTGGCCGGGAAATGTCGCGCCCACCCGGTCGGCGAGAAAATTGGCGACCAGACGATCGGCCGTCTCGCGTTCGGCCGCCATGGCGCGGCGCTCGGCGGCGGACACGCGCGCTCCGATCTCGGCCAGCGCCTCCGGCACAATGTCGGGCAGTCCGTCGTTCCCGAGGCCGAGGGCACGGATCAAGGCGCGATGCACGATGAGGTCTGCGTAGCGACGAATCGGCGAAGTGAAATGCGCGTAGCGGCGGAGCTGCAAGCCATAGTGGCCGTAGTTGATCGACGCGTATTCGGCTTGAGCCTGGCTTCGCAGCACCACCTCGTGCACGAGGCGCTCGAGGTCCGTCCCCTTGACGCGGTTGAGTGCGCGGTTGAAGTCGGCCGGACGCAGGACGTTCGCCGGCGGCAACTTGATGTCGATGGTCGCAAGAAATTCACGCAGCGCCGCGACCTTCTCCAGCGCCGGCGCGTCATGCACGCGGTAAAGGAGCGGCATGCGGCGTTGCTCGCAGGTCTCGGCCGCGGCGACGTTGGCGAGGATCATGCATTCCTCGATCAGCCGATGGCTGTCGAGGCGTTCGGGCGAAACCACGCGTTCGACGATGCCGTGGGCCCCGAGCACGATCTTGCGCTCGGGAATATCCAGCGCGAGCGGCTCGCGCCCGTCGCGCGCCTTGGCGAGGACGCGATACGCCGAATAGAGCGGGCGCAAAATCGAGTCGAGAATCGGTTCGGTGATTGCGTCGGTGCGGCCCTCGATCGCGGCCTGGGCCTGTGCGTAGTGCAACCGCGCCCGCGACCGCATCATGATGCGGTGGAATGAATGCCGCCGCTTGCGCCCATCGGCACCGATCACCATGCGGACTGCCAGCGCCGCGCGTTGTTCACCGGGCCGGAGCGAGCAAAGGTCGCCCGACAATCGCTCCGGCAGCATCGGCACGACGCGGTCGGGAAAATACACCGAATTGCCGCGCTCCACCGCCTCACGGTCCAGCGCCGACCCTGGCGTCACGTAGTGTGCGACGTCGGCGATCGCGACCGTGAGAATGAACCCGCCGCGATTTCCGGAATCGCCGTCCGGCGCGGCGAACACCGCGTCGTCGTGGTCCTTGGCGTCGGGCGGATCGATCGTGACGAGCGGAAGCGACGTCCAGTCCTCGCGCCGCTCCATGCCGGCCGGCCGGCCGGCCTCGGCTTCGGCGAGTGTCTCGCGGCGAAAGAGGTTTGGAATTCCGTGCGAGTGGATCGCAATCAGGCTCACGGCGCGCTCGCCCTTGATTGAGCCGATGCGCTCGCGCACGCGTCCGCTCGGCAGACCGAACGCGCGCTGCGAGAGGAGATCGACCGAAACGAGATCGCCTTCCTGTGCGCCGCCTTCGGCTCCCGCGGGAATGGCGATCTCGCGGCCGAGGCTCTTCTTGTCGACCGGCTGAAGCCGCCCGCCCCCGTGCGCGAGCGCGCGGAAAATTCCGAGCGCCTGAGCGCGCGCTTTCTCCAGCAGTTTGATCACGCGGCCGGAGTGGCTCGCCGGATCGCCGGGCTCGTTCCTTTGGGTGCGGACGAGCACGCGATCGCCGATGCCGGGGGCAGGGCCGGGTGCTGCGCGGCGTCCGAATTCGATGCGGATTTTCGGGGCCGCCCCGTGCTCCTCTTCGTCCCACTCCGCGGGTAGCGCGATCAGTTCGCCGTCCTCGTCGCGGCCGGTGATTTCCGCGACCACGACGGGAGGCAGCTGCCCGGCCGCGTGCAGCCGCTTGCGCCGGCGATCGACGCGCCCTTCGCCCCGCAGCCCGCGCAGGAGCGCATTCAGCTCGCGCTTACCTGCGGCATCGAGGCGAAACGCGCGCACGATGTCGCGCTTGGAAACGTCGCCGCCGCGTTCGTTGATGAAGGCGAGTAGCTGCTCGCGGGAGGGGGCGGCGGAGGATTTTGGTTTGCGGGAGTGTTTGGGCATTCAAGGGTTCCATTTCTAATTCTACTTGCCGTCTAACGCCTTGTCGCGGATCAATCCGTCGTCGCGTATGTAGCCCGGATGAAGCGAAGCGAAATCCGGGGCGGCCAATCCCGCATTCCGCTTCGCTCCACGCGGGCTACGTCCATCTCACTTCTCCCCACAAGCGGGGCGAGGGAAAAGAATTTCCTTCCCGCGACGGCACTCCGCCCGGGTTATGCATGCCCCCGCGATGCGAGGGGGATGGAGCGCCGGTCGGCGCCACATCGGTTCTTGGTGGCGCGCAAGCGTGCGCGCCGCGCCTTCCGGCGCTCCATCACGGCGTCTTAAACCCCGGGCCGCGCTTTTCAGAAGACCGTCACCGGCCTCCCTCTCA
>DATBJU010000023.1:0-32132 GCA_036556265.1 Xanthobacteraceae bacterium
CCCCCCCCCCGCGACCCGGGATCCAGGACCACCGGCGGAGCACAATCGGACGATCCGTGTCCCTGGATCCCGGCTCTCCGCCGGACCCGGTCCGGCGTCGGCCGGGATGACAGAACTTGGATGCGGCGATGCCGAGCACAGAAATGCCCCCCGTCTCCCCCTACACCGCTGGCCTGCGCGGCCGCTGTCCGCGCTGCGGCGAGGGGAATTTGTTCGCTGGCTACCTCACGCTCGCGCCGCGCTGCGCGAGTTGCGATCTCGATTACGCCTTCGCGGATTCGGGCGACGGCCCGGCCGTGTTCGTGATCCTGATCGCGGGCTTCGTCGTGGTCGGCGCGGCACTCGTCACCGAAGCGATGTGGCGTCCGCCCTATTGGCTGCACGCGGCGCTATGGGTGCCGCTCCTTCTTTTCCTCACGCTCGGGCTCCTGCGTCCGCTCAAGGGATTGCTCGTCGCGCTCCAGTATCATCACAAGGCGGAGGAGGGGCGCATCGACAGGGGCGCGCCGTGAGCGCGACCGGCGCTGCGCGCGGACTCGTTCTGCCCGCGCTTCTTTCGGCGCTTGGCATCGCGATCCTGCTCGGCCTCGGCTTCTGGCAGCTCGAGCGCCGCGTCTGGAAGGAAGAGCTGATCGCGCGTGTCGCGGCACGCACGACCGCGCCGGTCGCGCCGATCCCGGCCGAGAGCGAATGGCGCAGGCTGAACGGCGGGCGCGACGAATATCGCCGCGTCACCGCGAGCGGCCGCTTCGACCACAGCCGCGAGGTTCATGTTTACACCGTCGTCTCCGAGCAGAAGGGCCGCTACGCCGGCCCGGGCTACTGGGTGCTGACGCCGCTGCAATTGACGAGCGGCGCGTTTGTGATCGTCAATCGCGGATTCGTTCCTGTCGATCGCAAAGACGCAGCGACCCGTCGCGAGGGCCAGGTCGCGGGCACCGTCAAAGTCACCGGGCTCCTGCGCATGCCTGAGCAGGCGAACTTCTTCACGCCGAGCAACGATCCTTCGCGCAACGCGTGGTATCGGCGCGATCCCGACGAGATCGCGCGCGCACTGAAGCTCGAGCGCGCGTCGCCTTTCACGATCGACGCGGACGCAACCCCCAATCCCGGCGGCCTCCCACAAGGCGGCGGCACACGGCTGAATTTCCCGAACGATCATTTGCAGTACGCGATTACCTGGTTCGGGCTCGCGCTCGCGCTGGCTGGCGTGTTCGGGGTGTTTGCGTGGCAGCGGCTGAGGCCGCCGTAGGGCGCAATAGCGAAGCGTATTGCGCCGTCTGAACAAGTCATGCGCGCGTGGTGGGTTTCGCGTCGCTCAACCCACCCTACGCCTGACGGCAACTCGTGGTATCGACGAGCAATCCGCCAAGGCGCGTCGAAGCACGAGGCCGAACAGCAGAAGCAGCGCCAATAGTCCGAGTGGTGTGTTTGTTTGCTCACCGACGCTGCGGGCAACCAGCGGAACGATCCAGCAGAAGGCGATTGCCGACCGCTCGTAGCTGTGAAAACCGCCCTCGGTCGCGTGTGCGACGAAGACCGCCAATGCGGGCGCCATCAGCATGAGATCGTAGTCGAGCAGATAAGGTGTGGTCAGCATGGCGCCGATGAGTAACGCGGCTGCCTTCAACGCGAACGCCGCTGGGCTGCGCCAGAGAAAGAAGATCAGCCCGGCGACGATTGCACTCAATGTTCCCTGCGCGATATAGGAGATGTCGAGTGGCGCGCCCCACATGCGCCACGCGGCGAACATGCTTTGGATCTTGTGGAATCCGGTTCCGCCCTGCTCGAGCACGACCGTGCGTGTGAACTCGAGGCTCTTGTAAAACGCGAGCCACGCACCGCCGCCGATAGCAAGCCAGCTCAGCGCACAGACCGTGATCACCGTTGCCGCCGCAGTGAACACCGCACGCCAGTATCCGGCGGCGACAAGCGCGAGCGGGATCAGGATTCCGAATTGCGGCTTGTAACAGAGGAGCCCGATCAGCGTTCCCGCGACGACCGGACGCCGATCGAGCAGCAAGAGCCCGCCGCCGAACAGCGCCGCCGACAGGAATCCGTTTTGGCCGTGCGCGATGTTGAGTGTCACCGCCGGGAACGCGAGCGCGGGCAGCCAAATCTCCGGCCGGGGGATGATCGCGCGCATCGTGGCGAGATACGCCGCGAGCGTCGCTATCTGCCACACGAGGAGCGCGGGCACGTACGGCAGCGACGCGAGGAGCGCAGCCAGCGCGAGAAACATCGGCGGGTAGTGCCAGCCGTAAAGCGGCGTGTCCGGGCCGAAGACCTGCTTCTCCATTTCGTGCTGAAGCTCGGGATCGAACGGCGCCTCCGGCCTGCCGGCGAGCGTCCACTTTCCAGCCGCGTAGACATTCGAGAAGTCCGTGCCGAGGGGCCGGCCCTGGTAGTCGTTGAGCCTCTGACTGGTTCCGATCAGAGCGCCGAACATCAACACGGCAAACGCGAGAATCATCGCCGAGTACGTTCGGATGCGGCTCGTCGTCACCCAATCGCCGGTGCGAATGCCGCGCGCCGCGCCATTCAATCGTGATCTTGAGGACGGCATCGCTCGATCGCGACCGGTTGAGTCAGAACCGCTAGACAAGTTAAAGTAGTATGATCTCTGGCGCGTCCTCCATTCGGGTGACGGGTCGACACACGAGCGTGTAGGGCGCAATAGCGAAGCGTATTGCGCCGCCTGGAAGCGTATTGCGACGTCTGACCGAGCGACGTGTGCCCGGTGGGTTTCGCTTCGCTCAACCCACCCTACGGCCCACGCGTCTCGTCACCTGGCGCAATGCGGGCGTCACCGGCTCCTTGCCTCGCCCCTCTGCGCTCCCTAGTTTGACCGATCCAAGGATTCCAATGCTCTACATCTCCACCCGCGGCGAGGCGCCCGCGATTTCTTTTGCCGACGCGTTGCTCGCGGGTCTCGCGCGCGACGGCGGGCTCTACGTGCCCGAGCGCTGGCCGGCGCTCGAGCGCGAACAGATCGCAGGCTTCAAAGGCAGGCCTTACGCCGACGTTGCGTTCGAGGTCATCCGCCCGTTCGTCACCGGCTCGATCAAGGACGCGGACCTCGCGCGCATGATCGGCGAGGCATATGCGGGCTTCGGGCATCCTGCGGTGGCGCCGCTCGTCGAATTGGGTCCCGGCGAATTCCTGCTCGAGCTCTTCCACGGGCCGACGCTCGCGTTCAAGGACATCGCGATGCAATTGCTTGCGCGCATGATGGACCACGTGCTCGCCGAGCGCGGTGAGCGCGTGACAATCGTGGCAGCGACCTCCGGCGATACCGGCGGTGCCGCCGTCGAGGCGTTCCGCGGCCGTGACCGCGCCGATGTGATCATTCTGTTTCCCGACGGGCGTGTCTCCGACGTGCAGCGGCGCATGATGACGACCGCCACCGAGGCGAACGTGCATGCGCTCGCGATCGCAGGCACCTTCGACGACTGCCAGGCGATCGTGAAGGCGCTGTTCAACGATCACGCCTTCCGCGACCGCGTGAAGATGTCCGCCGTGAACTCGATCAACTGGGCGCGCATCGTCGCGCAGTCCGTCTATTACTTCACCGCCGCTGCGGCGCTCGGCGCACCCGAGCGTGCCGTCCGCTTCTGCGTGCCGACGGGAAATTTCGGTGATATTTTCGCGGGTTACGTGGCATTGCGCATGGGTCTGCCGGTCGAGCGGCTGATCATCGCGACCAACGTCAACGATATCCTCGCCCGGACGCTCGCCTCCGGCGTCTACGAGCCGCACGCGGTCGTCGCGACCGCCTCGCCCGCCATGGACATCCAGGTCTCGTCCAATTTCGAGCGGCTGCTGTTCGAGGCGTACGGACGGCACGCGCTCTCGGTCCGTGCGCTGATGGCGGCACTTGCCAAGGACAAGCGCTTCACGCTTTCCGGCGAGGCGCTCAACGCGATGCGGCGGCTGTTCTCCGCCGGCCGCGCCGACGAGACCGAAACCGTTGCCACGATCCGCGCGGTGCATGCCGCGAACGGCTACGTGCTCGATCCGCACAGTGCGGTCGGCGTCACCGTCGCGCGCAAGTTCAAAGGGGAGGGGAAGTCGCCGATCGTCGCGCTCGCCACCGCGCATCCGGCCAAGTTCCCGGAAGCGGTCGAGAAGGCAATCGGCAAGCGACCGCAACTTCCCGTCCGCCTCGCCGATCTCGCCAAGCGGCATGAACGCGTGACCAGGCTGCCCGCGAGCGTCGAGGCGGTCGCGAAATTCGTGGCCGAGCGCAGCCGCGCGGCCGCCGGAGCCGCCGTATGAGCGAGATCGTCGAAAAGCTCCCAAGCGGTCTCACGGTTGTCACCGATCGGATGCCGCACCTGCGCACCGCCTCGCTCGGGATCTGGGTCGGCGCGGGCTCGCGCAACGAGGAGACTCACGAGCACGGCATCGCGCATCTCTTCGAGCACATGGTGTTCAAGGGCACCAAGCGCCGTACCG
This sequence comes from Xanthobacteraceae bacterium, assembly GCA_036556265.1. Classification (GTDB taxonomy): domain Bacteria; phylum Pseudomonadota; class Alphaproteobacteria; order Rhizobiales; family Xanthobacteraceae; genus JAUSIF01. Next base: position 4,459 of record DATBJU010000023.1, read on the forward strand.
CGCGGCAGATCGCCGAGGAGATCGAAGCCGTCGGCGGCGATCTCAACGCCTCGACCAGCATCGAGAACACCGGCTACTACGCCCGCGTGCTCGGCGCCGACGTGCCGCTTGCGCTCGACGTGCTGACCGACATCCTCACGGGTTCGGCGTTCGACACGAACGAGCTCGCGCGCGAGCAGGGCGTGATCCTTCAGGAGATCGGCGCCGCCAATGACACGCCCGACGACCTTGTCTTTGATCTCTTTCAGGCGCGCGCGTTTCCCGACCAGCCGATCGGCCGCCCGATCCTCGGCACGCCGCAATCCGTTCGCTCGTTCACGCCACCGGCCTTGCGCGCCTATCTCGCGCGCAACTATCGCGCGCCGAGGATGATTGTCTCCGCGGCCGGCGACGTCGATCATGCGGCGATCGTCGGCGAGATTTCGCGCCGGCTCGCGGCGATCCCGGCCGATCCGCCGCCGCCCGCGCCGCCCGCGCGCTATTCGGGCGGGCTCGAGCTCGGCGCGCGGCCGCTCGAGCAGGCCCACCTCGTGCTCGGCCTGCAGGGCGTCTCCTACCTCAAGCCGGAATATTTCGCGGTGCAGGTGTTCACGAGCGTGCTCGGTGGCGGCTCGTCATCGCGCCTGTTTCAGGAGGTACGCGAGAAGCGCGGGCTCTGCTACGCGATCTATTCCTACCACCAGCCGTTCTTCGACAGCGGCATCTTCGCGATCTATTCCGGCACCGACCCTGGCGACACGAAGGAGCTCATGAGTGTCGTGGTGGATGTGTTGGCCGACACAGCCGAGACGGCAAGCGAGGCGGAGATCGCGCGCGCCAAGGCGATGATGAAAGTCGGCCTGCTCGGCATGCTGGAAAGCTCGTCCGCCCGCGCCGATCAGCTCGCGCGCCAGATCCTCGCCTTCGGCCGTCCGATCCCGCTCGATGAGCTGGCGGCCAAGATCGACGCGGTCACGGTCGCCGACGCACGCGCGGCGGGCCGCGCGCTGATCGCCGCCGGCCGCCCCACCTTTGCCGGTCTTGGTCCTGCGGGCGGCCTTGAATCGGCCGCGCGGATTGCCGAGACTCTGCAGCGCCGGGCCGCGTAGACCCGGCGTTTCGCGTCGCCGTTTCCCATGGCCTTGTTCCGTTCGATTCTCTGGTCCGATTCCTTGCCGGTGATTGAAGGCAAGAAAGTCTTCCTGCGCGTGCCGCGTCTCGCCGATTACGGCGCTTGGTCCAGTCTGCGCGAACAGAGCCGGACCTTCCTCGTGCCTTGGGAGCCGATCTGGCCGGAGGACGATCTCACGCGCGCGGCCTTCCGGCGCCGCCTGCAGCGCTACGTGCGCGACCAGCAGGCCGACCTCGGCTACGCGTTCCTCATTTTCCGCTCGTCCGACGGCGCGATTGTCGGCGGCGTGACGATCAACAATGTCCGCCGTGGCGTCGCGCAGGCGGCGAGCCTCGGCTACTGGATGGGCGCGCCGTTCGCGCGTCAGGGCTACATGACGGAAGCGTTGACGGCGCTGATTCCGTTCGCGCACGGCGCGCTGCAGCTGAAGCGCATCGAGGCGGCGTGCCTGCCGCACAACGCGGCGTCCGTCCGCCTGCTCGAGAAGCTGAAATTCACGCGCGAGGGCCTTGCCCGGCAATATCTTTGCATTGCCGGGGAGTGGCAGGATCATCTGCTGTTCGCGCGGGTTTCCGGCGATCCGCTGCCTTAGATTGTGGATGTATTTCTACCGCTCGTCCCCGCGCCTGCGCCGCCGAAGCGGCGACTACGGCGCCGCGGAGGCGCGAAAGCGGGGACCTAGTGCGGCGGTCTGCGCTGGATTCCCGCCTTCGCGGGAATGAGCGGATGCGCCACTGGCGCTCTGACTAAAACGCACACACGCAGCTCTCCTTGTGCGCGGTACCAATCGCCGCCAGCACCTCCTCGATCGCACGCGCAAGCGCCTGGCCACGCCGGTCGGTCTCGGCGAGCCACGCCGCGGTCTCGGCGAGCGACAATGCACGCAGCGCATCGGGCTCGGGCTTCGGCGCACGCAGAAACGCTTCACGTGCCACAGCGAGCAGGGCAAGGGGCGGACGCGCGTTCGTCTCGTCTCCGTTCGCATTCGGCGAGAAGTCCTTCGTCGCGCGCTGCACCAGCGCGGACAGATCTTCGTCTGCAGTCTCCGCCTTCGTCGCCTCGCGTGCGGCGGAAAGCGCGCGCTCGGCGGCTGTGTGCATCGCCTCGATGCGGTTCGTGATCGGCACCAGCCCGTGCCGGTATCCCGCGATCTGATAGTAGTTGTTCGCACACAGGCCCGGCGCAGGGGACTGGTTCGAGTAGGCGGTGAGCTCCGAGATCAGACGCAGAATGAGAAACTGAAACCACTCAGTGGCCATTTGCGGGTCGCCGCCGCGCCGCGCGGCGAACGCGTTGGCGAAACGCTCTGCCGTCACGAGCTCGCCTGCGCGCGCGCCGGTCGCCGGGAACAGCCGTCCCGCCGGAAGCGACGGGTCGGGCCGATGCAGCGCCGCCGCGGCGTCGCGCACGCCCTGCAGGAGCCCCGAGCGCAGCACCGCGAGCTTCTCGCGATAGGCACCGACGCAGTCCGCGACCGTCAGCTCCACTTCGGCCGACGCGGTCGTCCCATCGGGGGCGCGTGCTTCGACGCGCAACCGCTGCTTTGTCGGGGCGAGCGTCGCCCGCTCAACTTTGAGCCGCAGGGTGCGCTCGGCGCGTTCGCCTGCGGAAATTCGCGCGATCTCGGTCGTTACGCCGCCGCTTTCGGTGCGCCAGCCCTGGGTCACGACTGCGGTCAGTCCCTCGGGGCGGGCCGTAAGCACCACCGGCCCGACCGTACGCTTGTCACCGTTGCGGACGGCGACCGCGACGTTCGGAGTAGCGCCGATCGGGAGCGGCAGGCCCTTTGCGGCCCTGCCAAGCGGCGTCACGACAACCTCGAGGGATTGCGCCGCTGCCGGCGCGACAGCCCCGAGGGTCAATGACAAGGCGAGAACGGCTCGACGGAGCGCAAAGCGCATTGGAGATTTTCTTGGGATCAGGTGGTCAGATCGACTTACGTTGACTCCGCTCATTCCCGCGAAAGCGGGAATCCAGCGCTGACTTTGTGTGGGTCCCCGCTTTCGCGCCTTCGCGGCGCCGTAGCCGCCGCTTCGGCGGCGCAGGCGCGGGGACGAACGGGAGGAGACGGCTCACCGAGAGTCTCGACCACGTCATACTTCAGCGCGCCTCGGTCGCCGGCGCCGCAGTGTTCTTCACCGCCTTCTCGCGCGCGGTCTGCTTGCGCACCGCTTCGAGGAGCGGGGCCGCCGCATCCGAGCGTTGGATCAAGGCGGACGGATCCGGCAGAAGGAACGGGCGATCCCATGCGCCGAGCACCACGAACGGCAGGTCGAACGGCTCCGCCGCCTTTGCCGCGCCGCCCGTGCGAACGAGCGAGGCCGTGCCGCGCAGGTCGTAATCGCGGTGCACGATCGACGCCTCACCCGCGATCTTCACCCGCACGAGCGGACTCTCGATCTGCGCGTCCTCGACCTTGGCCTTGCCGTCCACGACGCGCAGCTTCGCCGTCAGGCGTTCGAACGGCGTGCGCCCGCCGAGCAGATCCGACGTGCCGCCGAGCGGTTTCCGCTCGAGGCGACGCAGTACCTGCTCGACGTTGATGCCGTTGAGGGCACCGTCCTTCGCCGTGAGCGAGATCGTGCCGGAGAGGCCGCGTGCGATCTCGTGCACATGCTTGCCGCTGCCTTCCAGGGCAATCGCGAGCGTGCCCTTGCCCTCGAGGCGCGGCACGCCCGCGAGCGCCGCGAGGCCGCCGGCGAGATCGAAATCCGCGACATTGGCTTCGATCTTCACGGCCGGCTCGCCGTCCGGTTGCCGCGCGACCGCTGCCCGCCCGCGCAGCATGCCGCCGTGGAACTGCGCCTCGCCGACCGACAGCGTGAAGCCGCCGCTGCGGATGGAGACCGTCGCGGCGACGCGGCGAAATTCATTCTTGCGTACGATGACACGCGCGGATGACAGCCGCAGATCCGCGTCGAGGCCCTCCAGCGCCGTGAGGTCGATCGGTTCGCGACTCCAGTCACGCCCGTCGTCGTCGTTCACGGAGAAGCCGCCCGAGTAGGGAGTGAAGTCGGCCGTCTCGCTTGCCAGCGTCGCCTGCAGGATGGTCCGGCCGCCGGCGTACTTCGCGGTAAGCCCGCCTTCGGCGCGATTGCCGTCGAGCTCGATCGAGAGCGCGGTGAGCGCGAGTGAGTTTGCGGTGAGCGCGGACTGCGCCTTCAGCTTGAACGGACCGAAGCCGCTGCGGGTAAGGGCGGGCAACGCGAACAGAGAAAGTGCCTCGCGCAGCGACTTCGCGTCGGCGGCGAGCGCGCCGTCCGCCTGAATACCTTTGCGGTAGGCGAGCCCGCCTTCGAATGCGAACTTGAGCGGCTCCGCATCGAGCCGGACCCGGAATGCGCTGCGGTCGCCACGCCCGAGCGCAGTCGTATCGGCGATCGATAAGCTTGCGGAGGCGGGCGTCCCACGCCACTGGAACGAGCCGGTCGCGGTGAGGCTCGCGCCTGACCAGGCGAGCGCGGCGTCAACAGCGGTCAGCGGTTCGATACGCGCGCTGCCGGCGCTCCGGATCTGGACGGAGCCGCCGACAAAGCGGATTTCCGGACGCAGGTTCGGCTCGTTCGCGCCGCGCGGCCGCAACGGCATGCCGACGACGAGGTCGCCGTCGTTGCCGATCTCGACCGAAAGCAGCGGTTCCTCGAAGGTGAGCGACCCGATCCGCACGTCGCCGGAGAGCAGCGGAAAAACTTCGACCGACGCCTGCAATGCGTCGGCGGAGAAGGCGGGGCGCCGACCGTCATCGAGACGGACACGCTCGATGCGAACGGCCGGGCGCGGCAGCAGGGTGAGGCTGACTGGTCCCGCGACCTGCGGCTCGACGCCCGTCGCGTTGCGCAATACCGCGACGACGGCCGAACGCGCCTCATCCTCGGAGACGAAGAGCGGGGCCGCGAACAGCGCGCCCGCCACGACAACGACGACAGCAAGCGCGGCGAGGATCATGCGCTTGAGACGATTTGACACGCTCACGATCGCTCTCGCATCGCTGGTTCCGGCCCGGGATTGAGAGTGGCGCGAACGACCCCCGCAGAGCCCGCCCGTCGCGCCCTAGATCGGCCGGCTCTGTGACGCTTTCGAGGCCTGACAGACGCGGCCCGAACCAGTATGACTCCCGCCCATCAGCCGCCGCGATGGCGGCTCTAAATCGAACTATCCCATGCTGGATAAGGCCGGGCAACCATTGTGGACGCCTTCGCGCGAGCGCGTCGCCGCCGCTGAACTCACTCGATTTCGCCAGAATGCGAACGAGCGATTCGGGCTGCGTCTTGGCGATTATCGGGCGCTGCACGCCTGGTCGGTCGAACGTCGCGCCGAGTTCTGGGAACTCGTCTGGGATTTTTGCGGGGTCAACGGCGAGAAGGGCGCGCGTCGACTTACCGATGGCGACCGCATGCCCGGCGCGCGGTTCTTCCCCGATGCGAAGCTCAACTTCGCGGAAAATCTCATGCGCCGCCACGACGGCGCACCGGCAATCATCTTTCGCGGCGAGGACAAGGTTGCGCGAAAGCTGAGCTTCGCCGAGCTCGACGCCCTCGTCTCGCGCCTGCAACAGGCGCTCGCGGCCGCCGGTGTGACGAAGGGCGATCGCGTCGCCGCGATGCTGCCGAATGTTCCGGAAGCGGTCGCCCTCATGCTCGCGGTCACCTCGCTCGGCGCGATCTTTTCATCGTGCTCACCGGACTTCGGTGAGCGCGGCGTGCTCGACCGTTTCGGCCAGATCGAACCGAAGGTGTTCGTCTCCTGCGACGGCTATTGGTACGCGGGCAAGCGCATCTCGATCGCGGAGAAGCTTCAGGCGATTGTCGGCGAGCTGGCCACGGCGCAACGGGTGGTGATCGTGCCCTACATCGGCGACGCGGCCGAGGTGGCGAAAGCGCTTCCGCGCGCGAGCGCGCTCGATGAATTCATTGCGCCGTTCGCGCCGAAGCCGCTCGCGTTCGAGCACCTGCCGTTCGATCATCCGGTCTACATCCTGTTTTCCTCGGGCACGACCGGCGCGCCCAAGTGCATCGTGCACGGCGCCGGCGGAACGCTGCTGCAACACCTGAAGGAGCAGCGGCTGCATTGCGACCTGCGGGCAGGCGAGCGCTTCTTCTACTTCACGACGCTGGGCTGGATGATGTGGAACTGGCTGGCCTCCGGCCTTGCCAGCGAGGCGACGCTTTGTCTTTACGACGGGTCACCATTCGCGCCGGCGAACGAAGTGCTGTTCGACTACGCGCAACAGGAAAAAATCAACGTCTTCGGCACGTCGGCGAAATACATCGATGCGGCGAAGAAGGCCGGGCTCGTGCCCGCGAGGACCCATGACCTGTCGGCGCTTCGCCTGATGACCTCGACCGGCTCGCCGCTCGCGCCGGAAAGCTTCGACTACGTGTATCAGTCGATCAAACTGGATCTGCATCTCGCCTCGATCTCCGGCGGCACGGACATCGTTTCCTGCTTCGTGCTCGGCGATCCGACGTCGCCCGTGTGGAAAGGCGAGATCCAGGCGCCGGGCCTCGGCATGGCGGTCGACGTACGGTCGGAGGAGGGCGCGCACCTCGATCGCGGCCGCGGCGAGCTCGTCTGCCTGAAGCCGTTTCCATCCATGCCGGTGCGCTTCTGGAACGATCCGGACGGGAAGAAATATCGCGCAGCCTACTTCGAGCGATTTCCCGGCATCTGGCACCACGGCGACTTTGCCGAATGGACGGAGCATGGCGGCATCGTCATTCACGGCCGCTCGGATGCGACGCTCAATCCGCAAGGCGTGCGCATCGGCACGGCGGAAATTTACGCGCAGGTGGAGCAGATCCCGGAGGTCGTGGAGTCGATCGCGATCGGCCAGGACTGGGAAAACGACGTGCGCATCGTGCTGTTCGTGCGGTTGCGCGACGGCGCGGCGCTCGATGCGGCCCTCGTCGATCACATCAAGCGGAGGATCCGCGACGGCGCGAGCCCGCGCCACGTGCCGGCGAGGGTCGTGGCGGTCGCCGACATTCCGCGCACGCGCTCCGGCAAGATCACCGAGCTCGCTGTGCGCGACGTGGTGCATGGGCGTCCGGTGAAGAACACCGAGGCGCTCGCTAATCCGGAGGCGCTCGCTTTCTTCCGCGATCTGCCCGCGCTCAGGACCTGAGCGTCGAGCGTCCGTTCATCGCCAGCATTGGCCGGCTCATGCGTGCGAGCAGCACGACCGGACCAAGCCCTGCGAGCACGATCATCAGCGCCGCCACCGCGCCATCCTCGTACGTCCCGCGCGCCGCTTCCGCGTAGATGTGGGTCGCGAGCGTCTCAAATCCGAACGGCCGCAGGAGCAGCGTCGCCGGCAATTCCTTCATGCAGTCCACGAACACGAGAATCGCCGCGGCGCCAATCGCCGGCGAGAGCAGCGGCAGATGCACGCGTCGCACGGTGCCGGCGGTGCTTTCTCCGAGACTTCGCGCGGCCGCATCGAGACTGAGCGGGATCTTGGCAAATCCGGCCTCGATGCCGCCGGCTGATACGGCGAGGAAGCGGATCACGTAAGCGAGCACGAGCGCCGCACCCGAGCCTGAAAGAAGAAGACCGGTACCCACGCCGAACGCCTGCCGCGCAACCCCGTCAATGGCGTTGTCGAAGGCGGCGAGCGGCATCAGGAGGCCGACGCCGAGGACCGTGCCCGGAATCGCATAGCCGAAACTCGCGACACGCGCCGCGGCGGCGGCCATGCCGCTGCGGTCGAGGCGCACCGCGTACGCGAGCACGATCCCGAGCGCGATCGCGGCGAGCGTCGCGACTGCCGCGAAGCCGACGCTGTTTCGCGCCTCGATCAGCACCTGCGCGGACAGGCCAAAGTTGGCCACGCGTATCCACGCCTCCTGCAAAAGATGCGCCGCCGGAATAACGAAGCCGATCAGGATGGGCAGGAGACACGCGACGAAGGCGGCGGCAGCCCCGAAACCGCGCAACACTTGCGGCGACGGTGGATACTGCCGACGCCCGCTGCCGGTGAAACGTTGCCGGCGCCGCGCCCACCGCTCCAGCAGCACCAGCGCCACGACGGCGGCGAGCATCACGAGCGCAATCTGCGCGGCGCCGGGAAGGCTCGAGCGGTTCAGCCAGGTCGCGTAGATCGAGACCGTGAACGTTCGCACGCCGAGGAATTCCGAAGCGCCGATATCGTTCAGCGTCTCGAGCAGCGCGAGTGTCGTCCCGACCACGATCGCGGGCCGCGCAAGCGGCAACGCCACCCGGAAGAAAGTTCGCCCCGGTCCGGCCCCAAGTGTGCGGGCGACCTCGAGCACAGGCGCGGACTGCATGAGGAAGAGCGCGCGCGACGCGAGATATACATAGGGATAGAGCACGAATCCGAGCAGGAGCACCGCGCCCCAGATCGAGCGAACGTCCGGCAGCGAGAAGTCGCGCGGGTCGGAAATGCCGAAGAGCGCCCGTAGCGAACCCTGGATCGGCCCGAGCGGATGCAGGATGTCGAGATAGGCAAAGGCGACGATATAGGTGGGAACGGCCAAGGGCAGCAGCAGCGCCCAGTCGAAAAATCCCCGTCCGGGGAAGCGGCAGGTGGCAACGAGCCAAGCCGTGCCGACGCCGATGATGACCACGAGGAGACCGACACCCGCAACCAGTAGCGCGGTTTCGCGCACGGCATTCGGCAATACGTACGCCGTGAGATGCGGCCAGAGGTCACCGGAGCCCTGCGCCGCAATGGCGATCAGCGCGACAATGGGGGCGAGGACGAGTGCGGCGATGATCGACGCAGCGACGACCCAGCCGCGCGCATCGGTCGGAACGTAGGTGCGCGCGGCGAGCCCTGCGAACATCGGTTGAGCGACGCGTCGGCGCGCCGGACCTTGCTCAGTTGTCGAACCCGACCTTGTCGACGAGTTCGCTCGCGGTCTTGCGCGCCTTGGCAACCGCGCGGAGATCGACAGTGTCGGTCTTGAGCGTGCCGAATGCGGCGATGATCGGGTCGGACTTGGCGCTAGGGCGCACCGGATACTCGAAGTTGGCCCGCGCGTAGATCGCCTGTGCCTCGTTGGACACTAGGTATTCGAGGAGTTTCACCGCGTTCGCCTTGTTCGGGGCGTGCTTCGCAACGGCGGCGCCCGAAATATTCACGTGCGTACCGCCGCCCTCGAACGTCGGCAGCAATACGTTGATCGCCTCAGCCCACTTGAGCTGATCCGGACCGCCTTTGCCGCTGCGCATGAGCCCGACGTAGTAGGAGTTGCCGACGCCGAGGTCGCAGATGCCGCCGAGGATGTCGCGCGCCACCTCGCGGTCGCCGCCCGTCGCCTTGCGCGCGAGATTTGCCTTCAAGCCGCGCAGCCAAGCCTCGGTCTTGTCAACGCCGTGATGCACGATATGCGCAGCGATCAGCGCGGTGTTGTAGGGATGCTGGCCCGAGCGGATGCAGACCTTGCCCTTCCATTTCGGATCGGCGAGTGCCTCGTAGGTAATTGCCGAGTCCTTCACCCTTTCCTTCGACGCGTAGACGAGCCGTGCGCGCAGGCTGAGCGCGAACCATTCTCCCTTCGGATCGCGCAGATGCGCGGGGATCGCAGCTGACAGTGCCTCCGACTGCACCGCCTGCGCGACGCCGAGATCGACGGCGTCGAGCAGGTTGCCGATGTCCACCGTCATCAGCACGTCGGCCGGCGAGTTGGTCCCTTCCGCCCGCACGCGTTCGGCGAGTCCGTCCTTGATGAAGATCGAATTCACCTTGATCTTCGTGTCCTTGGTGAACGCGTCGAGCAGCGGCTGGATGAGCCCGGGCTCGCGGGTCGTATAGAGGTTTACTTCCTGGGCGCCGGCCGAAACCGGCAGCGCGGCAGCAAGTGCCAGGGCAAACAATGCTCTCGGGAAACGGAAGAAACGGATCATCCGGGCCTGCTCCCCTTCGGACTGTGCTTGGCGCGCGAAACTTCGCTCGCGCCGTTTCACCGCAGACGTACGAACGGCGAGCCCCCACGTCAACAAAATCTGCTGTGATTTCAGTATCTTAAAGAAATTCCAAACAGGCGCTGATTGGAGCGATTCAAATGTCGGTCGGTCGTGCATGTCAGTTACATGCCGCCAACCGGCTGGCCGTCAATTGATCTCGATCAACGGCGCGCGATTTGTCGTGACGCTGGAGCGTGCGGCCGCAAAGGGCAGGGCGGCTTGTCTCAGTCCTCGTCGAGCTTGCCGACGTGACGCTGCGAGTAGAGCTCGAGGCCGAGCTTCTTCACGAGGTCGATCTGCGTCTCGAGGAAATCGATGTGCCCTTCCTCGTCCGCCATGAGCTCCTCGAACAGGTCGCGCGAGGGATAGTCCTTCACGGAGTGGCAGCAGGTCGCCGCTTCCTGGTAGAGCGCGCGGGCATCGACCTCGGCTGCGAGATCGCATTCCAGCACTTCTTTGACGTTCTGGCCGACGCGCAGCGGATCAATGACCTGCAGGTTGGGGAACCCCTCAAGAAATAGAATTCGATCCACGAACTTGTCAGCGTGCTGCATCTCCTCGATCGATTCTTTTCTCCATTTCTTCGCAAGGTCCAGAAAACCCCAGTTATCAAGCATGCGGTAGTGCAGCCAGTACTGATTGACCGCCGTGAGTTCATGGCGCAGTCCGCGATTGAGGTATTCAATAACTTTGCCGTCGCCCTTCATGCTCGCCTCGTTCCACCTGCAGCAATGGGTAGACTGGAATTGCCAAAAGTAATTGTCCAGCACCGCCAAAGTTCCGGGAGGGGTCGAGCTGAATTACTCTGCCGGAGCGAGACCGGCGGTGGGACAATCGGCCGGGCAACCGTCGCAGGCGCCGCCGAGTGCCTCGTCCATGATGGCGCGGATCGTGCGGACGCAACGTCCGCACTGCGGGCTGCAGCCGAGACACTGGTAGACCTGAAACGGCGAACGCGGCATGTCCGCGCGAGCGCAGGTTTCGCGCACCTGCGCGTCGGACAGCACGTTGCAGGAACAGACGATCATCGGAGCCGGGCTACTTTAGAGTTCTTATAACCTGTTGTTTCTTTGAAGTTTTTTCATACAGGCTTTTGCTTCCGGGTCAATTGATCCGGATCAACCGGGCCAAGATTTTTGGTGGAATTATTCGGCCAGCACGCGCGTCGACGGAAACGCGATTTCGACGAGCGTACCCGCATTCACCGTGCTCTTGATCGCGAAGCTTGCGCGATTTGCCTCAACGAGCGCCTTGGTCAGCGGCAGCCCGAGCCCGGTGCCTCCCTGCTTGCCACGGCCGGCCGTCGCGATCTGGCGGAACGGCTCGAGCGCCGTCTTGATCTCGGATTCCGTCATGCCGATCCCGGTGTCGCGTACGCGCAGATGCACCTCGCCCTCGTCGGTAAGCGTCGTCGACACAATCACCTGGCCCCCGGGGGGCGTGAAGCGAATCGAATTGGACAACAGGTTCAGCACGATCTGACGGATCGAGCGTGCGTCGGCCACCACCGGCGGAAGATCGGGCGAAAGCGCCGTGCGGATGATGATCCGCTCGCGGTTCGCCTGTGGCTGCATCAGCGCCATGGATTGGCTGGCGATCTCGTTGAGATCCACGCTCGCAAAGACGAGGTCGAGTTTGCCTGCCTCGATCTTGGACAGGTCTAGGAGGTCGTTGATCAGCGAGACGAGATGCTCGCCCGACGCATGGATGTCCTTCAGGTATTCCCGGTAGCGCTCGTTGCCGATCGGGCCGAGGCGCTCCTGCATCATCACCTCGGCGAAGCCGATGATGGCGTTCAAGGGCGTGCGAATCTCGTGGCTGATCTTGGCGAGAAATTCGGATTTTGCGGAGCTTGCGCGCTCCGCCTCGCGCCGGGCATGGACGAGCTCTTCCTCAGCGCGCTTCCACTGCGTGATGTCGCGGAACACCGCGCAGAATTTTTCCGCGCCCTCGCCGACGCGCCCGAGCGTCATGAACAGCGGAATGAGACCGCCCTCGCGCACGCGGCCGATCACCTCGCGCCCGTCGTTGAGCACGCTTGCCACGCCGTTCACCGCGAGCCCCTCGAGGTAGTCGGCGGCTGCACGGTGGCTTTCCGGCGCAAACAACACGGTAAAATTCCGCCCCTCGATCTCGCTTGAGTCGAAGCCGAACAGTGCTTCCGCGGAGCGGTTCATGCCGAGGACGCGGCCTTGACGATCGAGCAGTGCCACTCCGTCTGTCGCCGTATCGAGGATCGAACGCATCTCGCGTGCGGTTGCCTCGGCGTCACGCAGGGCGAGCTCGCCCGCCTCCATGCGCTCATCCAGTCCCGCGCCTGCGCGCCGCAAGACATAGACAAGCGCGATGTCGCCGTCCCAGGGCGCGGAAAGCAGCCGCGCCTCGACCGGAATTGGCTCTTCGCCGCGCCCGCGGATCGTGATCGGCCGCGCGTTGCCGAGGTCCTCGAATGCAAAACCGCGGCCTCCCGAAAACAGCCGGTTGAGCCCGCCCGCGCTCGCGAGTTCCTCGATGCTTGCCATGCCGACCCAGTCGAGCAGCGTGCGATTGGCGTAAAGAACCTTGTCGGCGCGATGCACGACGACGCCGATCGGCAGCCGGTCGAGCACGGCGCGCTCGCCTTCGGCGGATGAGCGCGGAGCGCCACCGGATTTCGACGCGGGGATGGCCGAGGACGTGAATGCCTCTCCGCGCGGTTCCACGGTCGCGTCCACCCGCTTCATGCGCGCGCCGATGACCCTCGCGATTTCCCGAAATGCATTGCGCTCGACCGGAGTGAGCGTCGGCCGCGCATGCTCGTCGTTGGCGGGTGTCTTGTAGAGCGGCACGACGTTCTCGGTCTTCTCGACGAAAACCGGAACAGGGGCCGGCTCAGTCTTCGCGGGCTCGGGCGCATTCTTCGCCTCATCGGCGCGGGCGAGCGGTTCCTGTACGGGCGCGCGCGGCCGCAATTGTGCTTCGCGGAACACCCCGAATCCGCGATAGCCGAGGAAGCGGCGTTCGCGATCGAACACGGGCAACGCGGCGAGATCGACCGGCCGCACGTGCTCGCCGTCCTCCACCGGCCAGGTAGCCGTGACACCCGACCAGGTGTCGCGCCGCGCCATGGCGGCGACGACCGCTTCAACGCCTTCGATCCCGAGCGTCGCCGCGGCCTCCTGCCAATCCATGCCCGCGACGGCCGCCGGGCCGGGTCCGACGATTGCCGCGAGCTCCGCGGATATGCTCGTGAAGCGTCCGTTCGCGTCCGTCTGCCAGACGAAGCGGCCGGGTGCGTGCGCCGCAGACTTGTCCCGCGCGGATTTCTGTTCGGCGACCTCCGCGGCCTGGTCGATAACCATCTCCGCTGCCTCGAGTGCGGGCGCCGCTTCTGCGGGCTTTACTTCGGATGAGACGGCGGGCGCCACGCGCGCGGGCACAATGAACGCGACGACGACGAAAGGATTGCTCTCGACACCGACGCGACGAAGAAAAACGCGCAGAACGCCGAAGGTCACTTCCGCCGCACCGTGCTCGAGCGAAGTCGCAAGCGCACGTTCCGCACCGGGAATGATGCCCTCAAGCGACTCCGAGGTGCTCGTCAACGAGGTGGCGGCGGCATTCGCGAAGAGAGTTCGCCCGCTGGCGTCGACGAGCGCGTAGGCTTCGGCTTCGGCGCCGAACATCGCCGCCGCCTCGTCGGTCAACTCCGGCGCATAGCCTGCGGGCTCGCGGCCGATGAGCAAGATCGCCGCTGCATCACCCGCGAGCGGAACGCGCGAACAGGAAAATTCCAGCGTCCTGCGGGCGCCGCCGATCATGAATGCGAGGGTATGGGCCTTGCCGGCACCCTCCGGCGGTCCTTCCACGATCTGCCTCAGCGCCGCGGCGCTACGCCCGCGCTCGGCCGCGACCGTTGCGGCCGCATCCGCCACGGTTCCCGCCCGGAACAACGAAAGACTTGCGCGGTTTGCGAGCAGCAGCATGCCCTCGGCGTCGAGCACGAGCATCGGTTTGGGCGTACCGAAAAGGCCGCCAATCCGCGCGTCGGAGATCAGCTGGATGAGCCGGGGAGCGAGATCCATGGTCGATGCATCGGCCCGGGCGAGCCTGTTGCGCGCCCCGGATTTACTTTTCATTCATAATTGGGAAGTGCCTGAAAATCCACGCTGGACGGCGATGCAGGGAGGCCTCATCGGGGTGGACGGTTAATCGGTCAGGGCATGAAAATCGGCCCGCGACCGCCCTAACCACGTGAATTCATTTGGCACTATCGATTTTCGCCGTCCGCGGGTTACCCTGACACCAGATCAGCCTCGCAAGGAGTTCTCCATGAAATCCACCGGGTTCGAAATGCCGGCCGAGATGCGGGCCCTCGCCGAGCAAAGCATCGAAACCGCGCGCAAGGCGTTTCAGGGTTATCTGAACGCGAGCGAGCAGGTGCTTGGGATGGTCGCGAGTTCGACCGGTGCGAGCGAGGCCGCTCGCGATCTCGGCCGCAAGGCGATGGGTTACGCCCAGGAAAACGTTATCGACAGCTTCGCCTTCATCGACAAGCTGATGCACGCCCGCGATGTCGATGAAGTCGTGCGGTTGCAAAGCGAATTCGCGGAGTCTCAGGCCAAGAAATTGACGGATCAGACGCGGGTCCTTGGCGAGGCCGCCGCGAAGGCGATGAGCGAGACCAAGCCGCGCGGCTAGTAGGCCCGCGGTTTTCCCGCGTTTCTTGTGCATCGCAACCATTCATGTTGCAATGCACAAAATCTTATGGTATTGGGGGCGAAGTCGCGATCCCGCAGGACCGATGCGGCGTCCGCTGGGTCGATCCATTCGCCGCCATTGGGGAGATTCCCATGCCCGACGTTGAGACCGCCAAGGAAACCGTGAAGAAGGCCGCGAAGTCGGCCGCTGCGAAATTCGAAGCCCCGAAGTTCGATCCGAGCAGGATCCAGGTACCCGAGGTATTCCGCGAGATGGCCGAGAAGAGCGTGGAGCAGGCCAAGGACAGCTACGCGCGCCTGCGCAGCGCCGCGGAAGACGCCACCGACGTCGTCGAGGACACCTATCTCCAGGCCACCCGCGGCGCGACTGAATTCAATCTCAAGGCGATCGACGTCATCCGCGAGAACGTCAACGCGAACCTGGACTACGTGCGGGCGCTGCTTGGCGTGAAGTCCCTGTCAGAAGCGGTCGAGATTTCCACCACGCACCTGCGCGAGCAGTTCGATGCACTTTCGACGCAAGCGAAGGAATTCTCCGCGCTCGCACAGAAGGTGGCGGCGGAAACCACTGAGCCGCTCAAGTCGAGTGCGAGCAAGACTTTCAAAGTAAATTGAGACTAGTGCTGCTAAGGCAAGGGCCCGGCTCGTCCGGGCCCTTTGCCTTTTCGGCGGGAATGAGGAATGGCCGGCATCGGCTTGAACCGCTTGCCGTTTGCCCCTAGTTTCCGCGCGCCGATCTGTGCAGCTGTAGCTCAGTTGGTTAGAGCGCCTGACTGTGGATCAGGAGGTCGGTGGTTCGAATCCACCCAGCTGTACCAGTTCGATCGCATCGATCCGCCCCGGCGGATCTCATCCATCACCGAGCGTAGACGGTCGAAGCAGATCCATGGCGAAAGCGGCCTCCGGCGCCAAATGGCGTCCGCGCGTCGAAGATGAAGCTTTGGTGCGCGGCCTCGGGCGCTTCGCCGCCGATGTGCCCGTTCCAGGGCAGGGGATCGGCTATTTCGTCCGTTCCCGGCATGCGTTCGCGAACCTTCGTTCCATTGATACGGTGGCCGCGCGCGCCGCGCCGGGCGTGCTCGGAGTCTTCACCGCCGAGGACCTCAAGGCGGCTGGCATCAGCAACACGGTGCTCGTGCTGCCGCTGATGGGACGTGACGGGAAGCCGATGTTCATTCCGGCCCGGCCGTCGCTCGCTGCCGACCGCGTGCTGCACGTCGGACAGCCGATCGTGCTGGTCGTCGCGGATACGCTCGCCCATGCGCAGGACGCCGCCGAACTGGTGGCGATCGACTACGAGGAGCTTCCGCCGGTGGTCGACGCGCGCGACGCGATGAAGCCCGGCGCGCCGCAGCTTTGGCCTGAAGCGCCGAACAACGTCGCAGTCGATTGGATCGGTCCGGATCCGGACGGCGCCACGCGGCACAAGGAAGTCGAGCGGATCTTCGCGGGCGCGCATCGCATCGCGCATGTCCAGCTTGTCAACCAGCGCATCTGCGCCGCCACGATGGAGCCGCGCGGGGCGACTGCGAGCTACGACCCTGCCGCCGATCGTTACACTTTGCGCAGCTCCACCCAGGGTGTCGGCTCGCTGCGCGACGCAATGGCGAAGGTCATGGGCGTGAAACCGGAGCGGATGCGGGTCGTTGCCGACGACGTCGGCGGCGCATTCGGCCTGAAGACGCCGCCCTATCCCGAGTATCCCGCGTTGCTCGTCGCCGCGAGAAAGCTTGGCCACGCCGTCCATTGGATGTCCTCACGCGCCGAGTCGTTCGAAAGCGACAACCACGCGCGCGACGCCTACACCGAGGCGGAGCTCGCACTCGACAAGGAAGGCCGCTTTCTCGCGATGCGTGTGCGCCATCTGGTCGGCATGGGCGCGTTCCTCGCCGCCGTCGGCCCGCAGATCGGCGTCGTCAGCTTCACACGCTGCCTGCCCGGCATGTATGCCGTTCCCGCCATTGCGCTCGAGGCGCGCTGCGCATTCACGAACACAAATCCGACCGGACCTTATCGCGGGGCCGGCCGGCCGGAGGCGAACTACGTCATGGAACGGCTGGTCGAGGAGGCCTCGCGTGTCTCCGGCATCGACCGCGTGGAGCTGCGCCGCAAGAATCTGATTCCGAAAGCGGCGATGCCGTTCAAGACGCCTGTCGGCAACACGTACGACAGCGGCGACTTCGAGCCGATCCTCGATCGCGCGCTGGAGCTTTCCGACTACGCCGGCTTTGCCCGGCGCCGCACCGATGCGAAGCGGCGCGGCCGCCTGCGCGGCATCGGCCTGTCGTGTTTCCTGGAGCACTCCGGCGCGATGCCCGTCGAGGGTGCCGCGATCGCGTTCAATGCCGACAGCACGCTGGAAGTCCGTCTCAACGTCCATTCGACGGGGCAGGGGCACGCGACGGTGTTCTCGCGGCTCATCGCCGAGAAGCTTGGGATCGACGCGGATCAAGTGCGTCATCGCCACGGCGATTCCGATTTCACGATCGCAGGCTACGCCTCCGTCGGCTCGCGCAGCGCGATGACAGCGGGCCACTCCGTTGTGCAAGCCGTGGAGACGGTCATCGCGAAAGGAAGAAAGATTGCTGCGGTCGTGCTCGATGCGGACGAGTCGAAGATCGACTACCGCAACGGCGCATTCGAAGTCTCCGGCACGAATCGGCGCATACCATTGTTCGATCTCGCGGAAAAAGCGCGCGAGCTTCGTAAGCGTGGCGCCGTCGCCGAAACACTCGACACGCTGGTGAAGACTGAGACGCCGATGACCTTTCCCAACGGCTGTCACGTCGCGGAGGTCGAGGTGGACCCCGACACCGGCAAGGTTGCGGTCGTCGGCTACACCGCCGTCGACGACTGTGGGAACGTGCTCGACCACACGATTGTCGAGGGTCAGGTCCAAGGCGGCGTCGTGCAGGGGATCGGCCAGGCCCTCCTCGAGCAGACCGTCTATGACCGCGAGACGGGTCAGCTCATGACCGGCTCGTTCATGGACTACGCGATGCCGCACGCCGACGAAGCGCCGGACGTGATCGGCGACGTGCACCCGGTCCCGGCGACCACCAACCCGCTCGGTGTGAAGGGCGTCGGTGAGGCCGGTACGACCGCGGCGCTTGCCGCCACTATGAACGCGATCGCCGATGCGATCCCCGGTCCTGCCGGCGCGAAGATGGACATGCCGGCAACGCCGGAGAAAGTCTGGCGCGCTTGCCGGGAATCAGGACTCAGAGGTCAGGCATCAGAAGTCAGATGACTTTTGATTCTGGTTCCTGATTTCTGACCTCTGACCTCTGACCCCTGATTCCTGGATCACCCACCCCTCGCGCCCAACTGCTCCGCCATCCAGTCCGCGCTCTGCGCGCGCCAGCGGTAGGTGCGGTTATTGGCAACGTGATTGCCGTCCTCGATGATCATGAGCTCGACCGGCCCTTTGGCCTCACGCGCGAGCCGCTCAGCGTGTTGCCAGGGGATGATGCGATCCCGCTTGCCGGTGACGATGAAGAGAGGGCACATGATCTTCTCTGCGACACCCTTGAGTGACAGCGTCGCCGCGTGGCGTTTTGCATCGTCGAGCGAGGCGCATTTTGAGCGCACGCGGAATGCCTCCTTCGTGAGCTCGGGGAGACCATCCCAGGCCTCGGCCCAGTCGTACGGTCCGGCCAGAGCGATGCAGGCTTTCACCCGCCTTTCGAACGCAGCCGAGCGCGGGGCGTAGTAGCCGCCGAGGCTCACGCCCCAAAGTCCGATCCGTGTCGTATCGACATCGTCGCGCGTGTCGATGAAGTCGAGCACCGCCCTGACCGCGACTTCATAGTCGCCGCGGATCGCGAACTCGTATTCCGCCTCGCCCTGGCCTGGCCCGTCGAAGGCGAGCGTCGCAATCCCGCGCGCGAGAAACGGCTGCTCGTAGGCGTCGGTTTCCTCTTTCGCGGAATCGAGCCCCATCGCCATGACCATGACGGGCGGCCGCTCGACGCTCGCGGGCCTGCGCAGGATGCCGTAGAGCTTCTTGCCCTCATAGGGAATTTCCACCCGCTCGCCGGGGGGCCGAAGGCAGGGAAGCGCAAGCGTACGGCACTCGACCGCTTTCATGTGCGCCGTCTTCATCTGCGCGAGATCATGCACGAACAGAAATTTCGCGAAGTGGTAGTAAACGCCGGCACGGTTCAGATGTTCGCCGGCGCTGAGAAGCTTCTTCCGCGCGAGCGCGTCGCCGCCGATCTGCTCATGCACGGCCGCGCGTGCGGACCAGGCGCGGCACCAATCGTCCCATGAGCTGATCGACGCCGTTACCTCCTCGAAGTCCGTGAGCGCGACGCCGTTCGCCACGAACCGCGGCGCCCAGTGGGAAATCGCGGACTGAACGCGCGGGTCGGCAGTCATGCCGGTTGCAAGTCTTACTGCCGCTCGTTCCCGCGAAAGCGGGAATCCGGCACTGACTCTGACTGGGTCCCTGCTTTTGCGGGGACGAGCGGTAAAGTTCCTGCGTTTGTCATTGCTTGGGTCAGTCGCGCGCTTCGTCGCGGCGATACCAGGGGAGCAGACGCAGCGTCCCCTTCGACAGCACGAATTCGAACAGAACGCCGACCAAGGCGAGCATCGCCACGGCCACGAACGCCTCGCTGTGCTTGAAGGTGCGCGTGTTGTAGAGGATGTAGAATCCGAGCCCCGGGATCGCCGCGTAGAATTCGGCGATGACCGCGCCGATCAACGCGCGGCCGGCCGCTAGCTTCAGGCCGGCGAGCAGGTAAGGGACCGACGACGGCAGCACCACATCGAACAAGCGCGACCAGCCCGAGCCGCGGAACGCACGCGACACTTCGACGTATTCGGGCGGCACTGCGCGCGCTCCGTCCGAGACGTTGATGATGATCGCAAAGACGGCCGCGAACACGACGGTCGCGAGCCGTGCATCGCCGGAGTAGCCGAAGAAGAGGGTGAGCAACGGCAGGATCGCCACCATCGGCATTGCGAACAGGCCGCTCACATAGAGCTGCAGCGAGCGCTCGACGACCGGCAGGCGTCCGATCGCAAGGCCGATCACTGTGCCGAATACCACTGCGATCGCGAGACCCTGGACGACCGCGGCGAGGGTCACTGCGGCGGACTGCCAGATGACGGGGTCCATGATCACGCTCGGGAACACGGCTGCGATCCGGCTCGGTCGCGCTACGAACGCAGGCGCCCACATCCGCACGGCGAATTCCCAGATGACGATGATCGCCACACCGGCGCCGACGCGCGCGAGCGCCTCTGGGCCGAGCCACGCGCGCCAACCCGAGCGCGGCGAGGCGAGAGCGAGGTCGGAGGCAGTCATCGATCGAGCCCGCGCCAGGCGGCGAAGTGGTTTTCCAGCGCGCGGCCGATTCCCATCAGCGCCGCGCCGAGGATCGTGATCACGAGGATCGAGCCGTAAAGCCCAGGCACGTCGAAATCGCGCTCGCTGCGCATGATCAGGAGACCGATCCCGCTCCCCGACAGGAAGAACTCGCCGGCGACAAGGCCCACAAGCCCGCGCCCGATTCCCTGTCGCACGCCGGTCAGTGCGTAAGGCAGCGTGTACGGGATCAATACATCACGCCAGACACCCCATTCGCCGGAACGGAACGAGCGCGCGACTTCGAGCATCTCCGGTCTCAGACTGCGTGCGCCCTCGATCGTGTTGTAGAGAACCGAGAAGACTGCGAACAGAAAGACCACGAGCGCCTTCGGCGCGAAGCCGAATCCCATCATCGACAGGACGAACGGAATGAGCGCGACCATCGGCGTCGCGTACAGCAGCATGATGTAGCTCTCGAGCGCGACCCGCAGCAGCCGCACTCGCGCGAGCAATAGTCCGACGCCGATTCCGACGACAATCGCCGCACTGAGGCCCGTCAAGTAGACAAGCAGCGAACTCAGCAGCGCGTTCGTGAGCAGCCCCGACTGCAGCATTTCGTAGATGCTGCCGATCGTCGCCGTGAACGATGCGAGAAACGCGGGATTGGTCTGGCTCGCGGCGAGCTGCCAGATCGCCGCCCCGGCCGCGAGCGCAGCCACGTACGTCGTGAAGTTCAGCGATCGGGTTTTGCGCCGTTCCATTTGGAATGCCGGCGGGCGCGGCACGGGCCGCGCCCGCATTGCAGGTTACTTCGCGAGCTTCTGCGCGGCCTCATAGACGGACAAGTCGATCACTTGCTCGTACTTTGCCGGATCGCCCTTGATGTTGCCGACCCGCTTCTGCGCGGCGAGGACTGCCTCGACGTTTTCCTTCCTGAGCCCGTGCTCGCGCGGCCAGAATCCCATTGGGACGTACTGTTGTATTGCCCACTTGGCGTCATCTGTGCCGCGGCTGGTCGGCGCCGCCGCCTTCGCGACCGCGTCGATGTTCTTGGGATCGCGGATGAAGCGCTCGGCTTCGATCAACGCCGCCACCACCTTCGCGAGCGTGTCGCGCTTCTCCGCCACGAGCTTCTTGCTGGTCGTGAGCGCGAGATAATGGTTCACCTTGAGCACGTCGTTCATGTCGACGACGGTCATGATCTTTTTCTTCGATTCCCGTTCGATGATCGGGACGTCGTCGATGTGCAGCACGCCGACGCCAAGCTGGCCGGAGACCATCGCGGTGCCGACATTGGCGCTGAGCGGAACCTGCTGCGTTTCATCCGCCTTGAGGTTGCAGGCGCGTAGCATCTGGTTGAGCGCGATCGAGCGCGCGCCGCCGAGACTGTCGACGCCCACCGGCTTTCCTTTGACGTCCTCGCACTTTTTCACCGTGGGATCGAGCGAGCCGATCAGCCAGTCGGGTTTCTCGTACCCGTAGATCATCGTGATGCCCGCGTCGGGATTGTTCGAGATCATCGTGACGACGAGCGGTGAAGGCGACATCGACAGCTCGATATTGCCCGAAGCCACCGCGCGTGCGGCGGCGGCGCCGGAATCGAACGGTCGCAAGGTGACGCTCACGCCGTGCTTCTTGAAGAAGCCCTGCTGCTCGGCGACGTATGCCTGCGTGCTCACGAACACCGGCGGGATGCCGGGAAGCCCGATCGTGACGGCGTTCTGAGCATACGCCTCGCCGGTTGCGCCGGCGCTTCCGGCGGCGATTGCCAATGCGGCAATGACCGACCAACGAGTATGTTTCATCTCTTCTCCTCCCGTTCGTGTTTTTCTCGTCGTTTCACTATGTCGAGTGCAGCCTTACCGCTGCAATTGCAGCTCCGCCGCCCTCGCTTCGTCCATCAAGGTTGTCCAAACGTGCTCGCGCAGCTGGGTAAAGCGCGGATGCGTGAGTGTTGCGCGATCACGCGGATTCGGCAGGTCAACGTCGATGATCTCGTGCACCCCGGCAGGCCGCCCTTTCAGCACCACGACGCGGTGGCCCATAAGCACCGCCTCTTCGATCGAATGCGTGACGAACACCATGCTCGTCGGCCGCAATTGCCAGATGCGCAGCAACTCGAATTGCAGGATTTCTCGCGTCTGCGCGTCCACCGCGGCAAAGGGTTCGTCCATCAGCAGCACGCTCGGCTCGATCGCGAGCGCGCGTGCGAGGCCGCAACGCTGCTGCATGCCCCCGGAGAGCTGATAGGGATAGGCGTGCTCGAAGCCGGAAAGGCCCACGAGCTTGATGAAACGCGGCACGCGTTCCTCGATTTCCGCCTTGGACGCGCCGGCGAGTTTCAACCCGTAGGCGACGTTCGCGAACACGGTCTTCCAGGGAAACAGTCCGAATTGCTGGAACACCATGGCGACGCCCGGAAGCGGCGCGGTCACTTGCGTTCCGCCGATCTCGATTGCCCCGCCGGACGGTTCGATCAAGCCATCGATGCAACGAAGCAGCGTGGTCTTGCCACAGCCTGATGGACCGACGACGGAGACGATCTCGCGGTCGCCCACGTCGAGGCTTACGTCGCGAAATACTTCCAGCGCGCCGTAGCGCTTTCCGAGACCGCGCACGCAAATCCGCGCGCTCGGATTGACCGAGCGGTTTGCTTCCCTCGGCAGGTTGACTGTGGTGTTCGCGGCCGTTGCGGTCACCGACTACTCCGCAGCCTCGGTCCGCACCGGCGCAGCCGGCGCCTTACGCGCCCAATAATTCGGGTCGGCTTTCGCGCGCTTCAGCGCCTCTTCGGTCTCGAAGCCTGGGGCCATCGAGCCGCTCTCGCCGGACAGCACTTGGTGGTGATCGATGTCGAGGATTCGCAGCCAGCGCTGTTGCCCCATGGTCAGCGCGATGAAATAGCCGATCTCGACGAGCTCGGGTTCGGAAAAATGCATGTGCAGCCGCGCCCAGAACTTGTCGTCGGTCGGCAGATCCCAGGTGATCGCTTCCGCGTAGGCGAGGGCGGCCTTCTGCCTTTCGTTGTAACGCTGCGACGATTCAAAATTGATCAAGTCGCGCACGTCGTCTTCCGCGACTCCCGATTTCGCCGCCTTGATCGAGCGTTGATTGCCGCAGAACTCGCAAAGCACCGAGCGCGATACGTAGAGCCGGCACAACTCCTTGATCGCGTGATCCGCAACGCCCGTGTGGAAGACGTCGCGCCAGGAATTGGCGAACGACCAGAATACTGCCGGCACGTGCGCGCGTACCGCCTGGCTCTCCGGTCGCGGCGTTCCTTCCCGCCTGCAGCGGTCGAGTTCGGCAAGCATTGCCGGATCTTTGATCGACGCCGGATCGACGTAGGAGATGCGGGGCTTCGACATGGCGTCCCTCCGGGGTGCGCGCGCTTTGACGGCGCGCCTTTTCATTCGGCGGCATGTTGGCCCAAGGCCGGGTAAGGATCAACGGCGCGCTTACCTCCTCAGGATGAGGCGTCTGTCACACGTAGACCCTTTTCATCGCCCCTTCCGGATAGCGCAGGCCCGCCGCCGCGCCCGCGGGGATCGCCGCGCCGATTCGCGTCACATCTTGCGGCGTCAGCTTGACCGCAAGCGCGCCCACGTTCTCCTCGATCCGCTCCTTCCGCTTACTGCCGGGAATCGGGATGACGTCCTTGCCCTGCGCGAGCAGCCAGGCGAGCGCGAGCTGCGCCGGGGTGCAGCCCTTCTCCTTCGCGATCGTTTCCACGCGTGCCACGAGCTCGCGGTTCTTCACGAAATTCTCGCCCTGGAAGCGCGGATGGTCGACGCGCCGGTCGCCTTTGATCTCGTCCGTAGAGCGCACGCTCCCGGTGAGGAAGCTGCGCCCGAGCGGAGAGTAGGCGACGAATGAAATTCCCAGCTCCCGAGTCGTCTTCAGCGTCTCCTCGGCCTCGACGCGATACATCAGCGAGTATTCGGTCTGTGCCGCAGCGATCGGGTGCACCTTGTGCGCGCGGCGGATCGTGTTCGGGTGTGCTTCCGAAATTCCAAGCGCGCGCACCTTGCCCTGTTCTACGAGCTTCTTCATCGCGCCCCAGGTGTCCTCGATCGCGACGCTCGGATCGACACGGTGCTGATAGTAGAGGTCGATCACGTCCAGCTTCAGCCGCTGCAGACTCTTGTCGCACGCCTCGATCACGTACTCCGGGCGCCCGTTGACGCCGCCGCTCGCCATGAGATTTCCGAACTTGGTGGCGAGCACGACCTTGTCGCGCCGGTCTCTGATCGCGCGGCCGACCAGCTCTTCATTGTGTCCGTTGCCGTAGACGTCGGCGCTGTCCAGAAAATTGATGCCGAGATCGAGCGCGCGATGGATCGCTGCAATCGATTGCTCGTCATCGCCCTTGCCGTAAATTCCCGACATCGACATCAGGCCGAGCCCGATCGCCGAAACCTGGATGCCGCTCTTCCCGAGCGCGCGCATTTCGATCTTGTTCGCCATGACGGTCCCTTCGAAAAACTTGCGGCCGATTGCTATTGTTTGCGGTAGACGGCGAGCGTTTTGTACTCGCCCTCGGACTTCACCGGGCGCTCCTTCGCCCACTGTTCGACGAGCGGGCCGGCATAATCCCACGCCATCGACTTCGTATAGAAGAGGAGATAGCCGCCGGGTCGCGTCAGATCCGTCATCAGATCGACGAGCTCGCGGTCCGACATGTTGCCGTACTTCTCATCCTTCGGTTTCCAGAACTCGCTGACATGCGGCAGGAACACGACGTCGAATTCGGGCAGCAGCCGCCGTTCCAGCAGATAGATGTCCCCGAAGAAGGCTTTGTAGCGTTGCGAGACCTTGGGACGCGCGATCGCAAGCTTGGTGTAGGCTTCGATCTCCTCGATCGAAGCCGTGATGCCGAGTACGGTGTTGTTCGAACCGTCTTCCGCGCAGGTGATGCCGACGTGATGGTGCGTCCCCGTGCCGAAGTGGAAGATCGTCGCATTCCTGATCTTCCGTTCGTGCAGGAAGTCGGTGAAGTGAACATCGCAAGGACAAACCGCGACGTCGAGGTCCCAACCGGTGCCGTAGTAATTCATCTCGTTCACGGCGTTTTCTCCCACGCGTTCGTTATCTAGGCGGGCGCGGCGCTCATGGCCGCGACAGGCGGCAATGCCGCTTCGGCCGCGCGGTCGAGGCTGATTCCCCGATGATGTAGCTTGCCAAGCGATGCCGGCTTGCCGATCGAAATAACGATCGTTTCCGGCAGCCGCTGGCGTATGAGCCCGTAGAATCTCCGCGTCGTAGCCTCGTCGAAATTCGATACGGCGTCGTCCAGCAGGAGCACATCGGGCCGCCGGAACAGCGCGCGCGCCATCGCGATGCGCTGCTGCTCGCCGCCCGAAAGCACCACATTCCATTCCGCCTCCTCGTCGAGCCGCGGCAAAAGGTGCGCGAGACCGACGGCGTCGAGGACTTCGCGCAACTCCGCCTCGCTCACGCGATCCGGTGGCGTGGGGTAGGTGATTGCCGTGCGCAGCGTTCCGAGCGGGAAGTAGACGCGTTGCGGCAGCGCCATCACGTCCGCTCCCGCGGGTAGCTCGATTCTGCCATCGCCGACCGGCCAAATTCCGGCAAGCGCACGGAGCACGGACGATTTTCCCGAGCCTGACGGCCCGCTGATCAACGCGCCTTCGCCCGCAGCCAGCGACAACTCCGGCACGCTCGCGATGTCGATGGAGGATGGCAGGCGGACCACGAGGTCGGAGACCTGAAGATTCCGCGCGCGCCCGCTGTTGACGATGATCTGTGCGCCGGGGATCGCCTCTTGGTCCACCGCGTCGAGCGCCGCTTCGAGTTGCGCGACACGATCCATCGAGGCCTTCCATTCTGCGATACGCGGATAGGAGTGCAGGAAGAACGCGAACGAGGTTTCGACTTTCTGGAACGCGAGCGACGCCTGCATCAGAAGGCCGAGCGAGATCGCACCTGAAAAATAGGCCGGGCTCGCGACCAGGATCGGAAATACGACCGATGCTTGGCCGTAGCTGTTGATGAATGCGCCAAGCCACGTTTGCCGCCGGATCAGCCGCAACCAGTTCTGAACCAGCGTCGTGAAGCGCGTGTCGAGCACCTCGCGTTCGATCTCCTCGCCGCGCATCAACGCAACGGGCTCCGTGTGGTCCCACACGCGCGCGATCGCGAAACGGAAATCGGATTCAAAGTGCTGCTGGTTGAAGTTGAGGCGGATCAGCGGCTTGCCGACGAGATGCGCGAGCAGCGTGCCCACGCAGGCGTACAGAATGGCGACCCAGAACAGATAGCCGGGAAATGTGAAATCCGTGCCGAGTAAGACCAGCGGCGCGGCGCTCGACAGTCCCCACAGGATGTAAGCGAACGAGAACAGCGCGATCAGGCTGCCGAGGAAATTGTACCCAAGGTCGTGCGTTTTCTGGATGAAGATCAGGATGTCGTTCGCAATGCGCAGGTGCACGTTGTCGACGTCTGCGTGCCTGAAGCGCATTCGGTAGTGGCGACCGTTCTCCATCCATCGGCCGACGAAGCGCTGCGTCATCCAGCGGCGCCAGCGCAGGATCAGCATCTGCCCAAAATAGAATTGCGCCATGTAGGCGGCGACCGTCCAGGCGGCGATGCCGCAGAACAGGAACAGCGCATAGAGGAAGTCGTCCCAGTTGCGGGCCTCGATCGAATTGAAGAAATAGGCGTTCCAGATATTGAAAACGACGATCGCGTAGACCACGGCGAACTCGGAGAGGACGACCGCGGCGAGGAGCAGCCGTGCGCGCCAGCGGTCCTCGGATCGAAAGTAGGGCGCAGCGAGGCGGTAGAAAATCTTCCAAGTATCCAGAACGCGGCGCATGGACCGAACCCCCGGCTTGGCAAAGGCCGCCGAATATACACTGTCGGAACCTCGCTGCCCGCGATTCGGCGACGCGAAAAACGCCGGTTGGGCAACCACTTCCGGGGCGATTTTACCGTCGAACGACAGAGATTCCGCCGCGCGAGAATTGGGACCTCGCCCTATTGGGGGACCAATCGGTCACGTTCCAGTGTGCATCAAACAAAGCGCGCAAATGGCAGGGAAGCTTTTCTGCGTGCTGGGGTTGCTGACTGGACGGAGGCGGCGAACCGCCATCCTGCCTGGGAGGAAACCATGCTTCACAGAACTGCTCGGAAAGTTCTCGGCGCGACGAGTTTCGCGCTTCTTGTGGCCGCGGCCGTCGCTTCCAGTTCGTGGGCGCAGCAGCCGCCGGTGCGCGTCCGTGGTGAAATCGTCAAGGTCGACGGCAACACCCTCCTTATCAAAGGACGCGACGGTGCGAACGTCACCGTCAAACTTTCCGACAGCGCACGCGTGAGCGGCGTCATCAAGGCGGAGCTATCTGATATCAAGACCGGCAGCTATATCGGGGTGTCGGCAATGCCGCAGCCCGACGGCAGCCAGCGCGCGTTGCATGTCCACATTTTCCCTGAGGCCCTGCGCGGGCTGGCTGAAGGTCATACGCCCTGGGACGTCCAGCCGGGCAGCACCATGACCAACGCGACCGTCGCTGAAGTCACCGGTGCCACGGACGCACAGACTTTCCTGGTGAAGTACAAGAATGGTGAGAAGAAAATAATCGTTCCATCCGGCACGCCG
>DATBJU010000024.1:0-46278 GCA_036556265.1 Xanthobacteraceae bacterium
GACGGGCGTACGAAGTTCGTGCCGAGGAATTGGGAGAAGACCTACTTCGACTGGCTCGAGAACATCGAACCTTGGTGCATCTCGCGGCAGCTCTGGTGGGGCCATCAGATTCCGGCGTGGTACGGCCCAGATGGGAAGATCTTCGTCGCCGAGACAGAAGAGGAGGCGGTCTCCCACGCGCTTGCCTACTACGCCGAGACCGAGGCCATCACGCCGATGCAGGGCCACGACATGGCGCTCGATCCGAACAAGCGTGAGCCGTTCCTGACACGTGACGAAGACGTACTCGACACCTGGTTCTCGTCCGCGCTGTGGCCGTTCTCCACGCTGGGCTGGCCGGACGAGACGCCCGAACTGAAACGCTTCTATCCCACGAGCACGCTCGTCACGGGGTTCGACATCATCTTCTTCTGGGTCGCCCGCATGATGATGATGGGCCTCCATTTCATGGAGGAGGTGCCGTTCCGCGACGTCTACATCCACGCTCTCGTGCGCGACGAGCGCGGGCAAAAGATGTCGAAGTCAAAGGGAAATGTGATCGATCCGTTGTCGATCATCGACGACTACGGCGCGGACGCGCTCCGTTTCACGCTCGCGGCGATGGCGGCGCAGGGCCGCGACATCAAGCTCTCCGCGCAGAGGGTCGAAGGCTACCGCAACTTCGCAACCAAGCTTTGGAACGCCGCGCGATTTGCCGAGCTCAATGGCGCCGTACGCGTGGCCGGCTTCGATCCGAAGGCAGCGATCGAGACCCTGAACCACTGGATCCTGGGTGAGACGGAGAAGGCTGCGGCTGAGGTCACCGCCGCGATCGAGGCTTACAAGTTCAATGAGGCGGCCGGCGCCATCTACCGGTTCGTCTGGAACGTCTATTGCGACTGGTACCTGGAGCTGTCGAAGCCCGTGCTGACCGGTCCCGACGGCGCGGCCAAGCATGAGACGCGCGCGATCGTAACCTTCGTGCTCGATGAAATCCTGAAGCTCTTGCACCCCTTCATGCCGTTCTTGACTGAGGAACTGTGGCGCGTGACCGGTCAGACCGGTCCGAAGCGCGAAACCATGCTGGTGCTCTCATCGTGGCCCAGGCTTGAGGGATTTGCCGACGAAGGGGCTGAGGCTGAGATCGGTTGGGTCGTCGACCTCGTCTCTGCAGTCCGCTCGGTGCGCTCGGAGATGAACGTTCCGGCGGGTACGCAGATTCCGCTCGCGCTCGTCGCAGGCAAGGAGACGAAGGAGCGGGCAGAGCGCTGGAGCGAGGCGATCAAGCGTCTCGCCCGTATTTCCGAGATTTCCTTCATCGACACACCGCCCCGAGGCACGGTGCAACTGCTGGTGCGCGGTGAGGTCGTCGCCTTGCCGCTCGCAGGTGTGATCGATCTCGCCGCAGAGCGCGCGCGGCTGGAAAAAGAGCTCGGCAAGATCGCCGACGACATCTCCCGCATCGACAGGAAGTTGAGTAATGCGGACTTCATGGCGCGGGCTCCGGAAGAGGTCGTCGAGGAGCAACGGGAGAAGCGCGAGGAAGCGGAAGGCCGCCAGGCCAAGGTGCGCGAAGCGCTGGAGCGGCTGAAGGGCGCTGCCTGAGGCATGGATCAGCGCCAGTTCTGGAAGGCGATCGCGCTTCTCTGGATCGCGGGCGTCGGTCTGCGGCTGACGGTGCTGGCATTGCCGCCGGTCATTCCACTGCTGGAAACCGAACTCCGTCTCACCGGAACGCAGATCGGCATCCTCTCTGGCCTTCCCATGCTGCTGTTCGCGACTGCGGCGCTGCCCGGATCGCTGCTGATCGCCCGTTTCGGCGCGCTCACGGCGCTCACCATCGGATTGCTCCTTGCGGGAAGCGCCGGCAGCCTGCGGGGGGCCGCAGCCGATATCACCTGGCTCTATGCCACGACGATCCTTATGGGCGCCGGCGTTGCCTTCATGCAGCCGGCATTGGCCGCACTGGTGCGTGCCTGGACACCGCACCGTATCGGTTTTGCGACGGCGGTGTACACGAATGGCTTGCTGGTCGGTGAAACGCTGCCCGTAGCGCTGACTCTGCCGCTCGTGCTTCCATTCGTCGACGGAAGCTGGCGCGCGAGCTTCGTGATCTGGGGCCTGCCGGTCGTCGCCTTCGCGGCCCTCATGGTCTTCGCACCGCGCGCCGGAAAGGCTGCCGCGACTCCGCGTCGCTGGTGGCCGGATTGGCGCGACCCGCTCGTCTGGCGCCTAGGTTTGATCCTGAGCAGCGTCAACAGCGCCTACTTCAACGCCAACGGTTTTATTCCGAGCTACCTCACGAGTGCTGGGCGGCCCGATCTGGTCGGCGCGGCGTTGACCGCATTGAATTTTGCGCAGCTTCCAGCCTCGTTTCTCCTGCTTGGGATCGCGCACAGGCTTGAGCGTCGCGCTTGGCCACTGGTTGCCCTGGGTGTCGGGATGCTTGCTGCGATCGCAGGCATTGCCATGACAGCGAGCGGTTGGACTGTCGCGTTCGCGGCGCTTCTTGGTTTCTTTGGTGCTGCTACCCTCGCGCTCGGCTTGACGCTTCCGGCAATCCTGAGTGCGCCCGAAGATGTCGCTCGCACCTCGGCCGCTATGTTTACCGTGAGCTACGCGGTAGCGATGCTGTTCTCGGTGCTCAGTGGCGCCGCCTGGGACTTGGCCGGCGATCCGCGCTGGGCATTTTTGCCGATAGCGATCAGCCTGCTCCCCCAGGTGTTGCTGACTGCGGCCGTTAGATTCCCGCGCGCCGAGTAGCCCTTAAGTGTGCCGCAGCGCCTCGATCGGATCGAGGCGTGACGCCCGCAGCGCCGGATACCACCCGAAAAACACGCCAACGAGCCCCGAGAAGGCGACCGCGAGCACGATCGTGCTCGTCTGCACGAGCAGCGGCCAGCCAGCGGCCTTGGCGATGAAATACGCCGCAACGACTCCCGCGACCACGCCGACGATTCCGCCGATCCCTGCGAGTCCCGCCGCCTCGAACAGGAACTGCCGGCGGATATCGCGCCGCCGTGCACCGACGGCCACCCGCAACCCGATCTCGCGCGTTCGCTCGGTCACCGACACGAGCATGATGTTCATAATGCCGATGCCACCGACGGCGAGGGAAACGCCCGCCACCGCAGCGAGCAACCAAGCGAGCGTGCGGGCACTTGCCTCTCGCGTCGCAGCGATCTCGGCGAGATTGCGGATCGAGAAGTCATCGTCCTGTCCCGGCTGCAGGCGGTGACGCTGGCGTAGCAGCGCTTTCACGTCCTCCTCGGTCGAGCTCAGGCTCTCACCCTCGCGAACCTTGACGTAGATCGCACCGATCGAGCGCGCATTGGCAAAGTTGCGCCCAAGCACGCGCTGGCGGGCAGCATTGAGGGGCACGAATACGACGTCGTCCTGGTCCTGCCCGATCGCCGACTGTCCTTTCCGCGCCATCACGCCGACCACCCTGAGCGGCACGTTGCGGATGCGGATGTTCTCACCGACCGGATCGACGCTCCCGAACAAATTCTGCGCCACGGTCTCTCCAAGCAACGCGACCTGCGCGCCCCGCGCAATCTCGTCTGGCTCGAACGGTCGACCGCGTGCCACCTCCCACTCGCGCGCCTCGAACCACCCCTGGTCGATGCCGTACACAGGAGACGCCCAGTTCGCGCCCCCGGCGATGATTTGGCCGGAGCCGCGCATGAATGGCGCGACCACCTGCACGGTCGGAACCTCCCGCCCGATCGCGATCGCATCATCCTCGGTGAGGGTGGGGGCGGCGCCCGAGCCAAGCCGCACCCCGCTTTGGGTGACGTTGCCCGGGATCACGACGAGCAGGTTGGCGCCGAGACTTCGAATTTGCGCCACCACCTGTTCACGCGCGCCGCCCCCGACCGCTACCATCGCGATCACGGCGGCGACGCCGATGATGATGCCGAGCATTGTGAGGGCGCTGCGAAGCTTGTGCAGTCTCAGTGCGTCCAGCGCTGAGCGGATCGCGTCAAGAAAGGTCATGCGGCGGCCTCCACCGGCATGGCCGCGAGCTCATCGGCTGCATTGGCCGGCTTCTGGCGAGCATCGCTAACGACGCGACCATCCCGGAACCGCACCAGCCTCGCTGCGAAACGAGCTACGTCCGGCTCATGCGTGACGACCACGATGGTCGTTCCGTCTCGGTTGAGCTCCTGGATCAGCGCCATCAATTCGAGCGAGGTCCGGGTATCGAGCGCTCCGGTCGGCTCGTCTGCGAGCAGCACCTTCGGCTCGTTCACGAGAGCCCGTGCGATTGCAACGCGCTGCTGTTGTCCGCCGGAAAGCTCGGTGGGCCGGTGATGCAAGCGATCTGCCAGGCCGACGCGGGCGAGGGCGCGTGACGCACGTGCCCGCCGCTCGCTCCGCTCGAGCCCGGCATAGATCATGGGCAGCTCGGCATTGCCGAGCGCATCCAGCCGCTGCAGCAAATTGAATTCCTGAAACACGAATCCGATCTTGCGGTTACGCAGGTCGGCAAGCGCGTCGCTGGAAAGCTCAGCCACTGCAGTCCCGTCGAGCCGGTAGGATCCGGCGGTTGGACGATCGAGACACCCTACGACGTTCATGAAGGTGGATTTGCCGGAGCCCGACGGGCCCATCACCGCAACGAACTCGCCCGCGTCGATGCCGAGCGAAACGTCGTTCAGCGCCCTGACGGTCTCGCCGCCAAGCCGGTAGTGGCGGGCCAGGTTCTTGAGTTCAATGAGCGCCACGGTCCGGCCGTTCAGAAGCCGAAACGCGGAGGCGTGCGTGGCGCCTCGCGCTGACCGCCGCCGACGATCACCTCGCGCGTAGCCTCAAGCTGGCCGGCCATCACCTCCGTGACGCTTCCGTCGGTTGCGCCCAGGCGGAGGGCAATCTGCTGCGGCTTGCCGTCGCTGCCGACGACGTAGACGCGACCGGCCTGGCCCTCGCGTGTGCCGCTGCCAGGCGTGAAGCGATCCACGATCGCACGGAACTTTGTTTGCTGCTCCGGCGTGAGCAGCTCGGCAATACTCGATTCCAGCCCGCGGCGCATCTCGACGAACTTGGCGCGCCGCTCCACCGGGTCGGGTTCGGCTGCAAGTCCGCCAAACCCGCGACGCTGCTCGGCGAGCAGAGCATCGAGCGCCCGTTGCTGTTCGGCCGCAAGGCCCAGCTCGCCACGTATGGCCGCGACGTATTCCTGCATCGCCCGGCGGCCGCCGCTCGCAGTGTCGCTCGGACCGCGCGGCGCCGGATCGAGGGGGAGCGGGCTGGTCACGGTCGCATCGGGTTGCTGCGTGGGCGGCCGCCAGCGCAGTGCAGCGTTCGGAACGCGCAACACATCGTCGCGGCGTTCGGTCTCAATGCGAAGATTGGCGGTCATGCCCGGCCTCAGCTCAAGGCGCGGGTTTTCGACCGAAATGATCGCCGTATAGATCACGACATTCTGCACGGTCTGCGAGCCGAGCCGCACCTGCTTCACGCGGCCTTCAAAGGTGCGGCTCGGGAACGCGTTCACCGTAAAGGTTGCTCGCTGTCCGTCGCGCACGTTGCCGACGTCAGCCTCATCCACGTTGGCTGCGATCTCCATGCGGCGCAGATCGTCGGCGATAAGGAACAGCGTCGGCGCCTGCAGGCTCGCGGCGACCGTCTGCCCGAGCTCAATGTTGCGCTGGATGACCACACCGGAAACCGGCGATTTGATTTCGGTGTTGCGCAAATCGACCTCGATCTGGCGCACCACGGCCTCACGCTGGAGAATCTGTGCGCCGACCGTGGCTTGCTGCGCCTGCGCCATCTTCTGATCGGCCGCGAGCGTCCTCTGTTGCGCAATCGCGCCGGACAAAGCGGCGCGCGCCTGCGCGGCCGCGGCCCGCTGGGCGTCGCGCTGTGTACGCGCGGTGTCGAGCGCCGCTGTCGCCGCGAATCCGCGCGACTGCAATTCGCTCTGCCGCTGCAAGAGCCGCTCCGCATCCGCGAGCAAAGCCTCTGCGCGATCGATCTGCGCCCTGGCATCGGCCTCGATGGACTTGGCACGCTCGATCTCGGAACCCGCGCGATCGATCTGCGCCTCGGTCACGAGTTTCTGCGCGCGAGATTGCTCGAGGTCGGCCCGTGCGGCGTCCAGGCGCGCGCGGATTTGATCGGAGTTCAGCCGCGCGACGACTTGCTCGGCCTTCACCTCGGAATTGTAATCGGCGAGAATCTCGACCACCTGTCCGGACAGCTGCGAGCTGACGATCACCGTGGTGATCGGATTGATCGTGCCGGTGGAATTGACGGAGGCGAGGATCGAGCCGCGGTCGACGCGGACGAGCCGATAGGCGTTCTCGGCGGTATTCGCGGAGAAATCCAGGAAGTAGCGGCCGCCGACGACGGCGGCGGCAGCGACGACGAGAAAGGCGAGCAGCCAGCGGCGCATGGCGCGGAACGGGTAGCAGCAGCCCCGGACGCCGTCACCTTAAGGTTTTTTCAGGCGGGCAAAAGGGCCTGCGCCAAGGGCGTTCAAGGGCCGAATGGGCGGCTCAGAAAGGGCGAATGCGCGAGGCCAAAGCGCCAAGGGTGCTCCATGGCCTTGGAAATGCCGATCCGGGGTCCCACCGCGATCTCCGCCCGGCCCGCTGCGGCCCGCAGTTCGAATGGCAGGGAGTCGAGCGGCAGGCCGTTGTGCGCCCGATTAATTCCGAGCGCTTGGCAGACGCGCCCGGGACCGGAGCAGATAAGCCGCTCTTCGCGTACGCCGCGCCGACGCCGCATCGCCGCAAGGCCCGCCGTCGGCGCGAGCGCCCGGATCAGTACCGCACTCGCACTTCCCTCCGCCTCGCAGACGAAGTTCACGCACCAATGAATGCCGTACGAGCGGTAGACGTACGCATATCCGGGCGGCCCGAACATGACCGCGTTGCGCTCGGTCTTTCCGTTGTAGGAGTGCGCCGCGGGATCCGTGTGATGGTAGGCCTCCACCTCGACGATCAGTCCGCCCGCGCCCTTGAACAAGAGTGTTGCGCCAATCAGCTCCGGCGCGACCTCATGGACGCTGCGCGCGAAGAACAATCGGCTCAGTTTTCGGGATTTCGGCATGCGTGCAACGCTCGACCGGCAACGGGCAACGGCTTAGCATCGCGCGCGAGATTTGCGTGAGCAGAAATTTGTTCGATCCGAACAATCGTCCGGGGGGACCGAACCTGATCGTCACCGCGAAGAGCGCGGACAAGGTCCAATTCTTCGATGCCGGCACGCTCGAGAAGACTGGCGAAATCGACATGCCGGCGTCGACCCACGAGATGATCCTTTCGCCTGATGGGACGAAGGTGTTTGCCACGATCTACGGTGGCGGGATTTTCGCCAGGAATACGCATCCCGATCGGCGCATCGCCGTCATCGACCTCCGTTCGAAGTCGCTCGAAAGAACGATTGATGTCGGCCAGAATTTCGCACCTCACGGGATCATGATGGATGCAACCGGTGCGATCTGGAGTACGGGCGAGCTCGGCGAGTGCGTGTTCGTGATCGAACCTGAAGCGGGAAGGGTCGAGCAAGTAGCACTTGGCGGCAAGCCGCATTGGGTCGCGGTCAGTCATTCGACTCGCAAGGTGTTCGCGTCGTTCAAGGCGCACGAGTTCGCCGCCGTTGTTGATCAACACACGCGCAAACTGATCGACCGGATCAGAATTCCGAACCTTGCGGAAGGACTGACCGTCACGCCCGATGGCGAGACGATTTTCCTCGCCGCGCACCTCGCCGGCGAGTTCTACGTCATTGACGTGCGGACGCATGCCATCCGAAAGACGGTCAAGATTGACGGACCCAAGGGCACGGAGCGCCAACTCAAGCGCGTGCGCGTGTCCCCGGACGGCAGGTACCTCGTGATCTCCTCGCTACTGGACAATCACGTGGCAACCTTCGAGGTCGAAGGGCTACGGCAAGTCGCCTCGATCGCAACCCCGAAGGCACCAATGGGGTTCGGCTTCGCGGCAGAAGCCGCTCTCGGCTATGTCTGCTGTCACGATGCGGCAGTCGTGCTTGAGTTCGAGCTGTCGACCGGGCGGATCGCGCGCGACTTCCGGACCGCCGCCGGCTGCGAGTTCATCATTAGCTATCGCTGAGCCTTGTCGAAGAACTCATCAAGCACGCCGATTTCGTCCTTTCCCTCCTTCAGATCCTCCGCGAGGCGCTCGTACAGCCGCGCCATACCCGCAAATATCTGCGCGTCGCCCTCGCGCGCCGCATAGCTTGCAATCTCGTCTAGCTCGGGGGCCCAGCGCTCTGCCTTGGCGAACATGTCCGGCACGCCACGGGCGAGCCTCGCGAGGACCGCGCCCTGGCTCTCGGAAAGCTCGCGCATCAGGGCATCTTCCACACCCGCCCGCCGCGCCGCGAGCACCATGGCCGCGCCGATTGCGATCAGTCCCTTGTTGATGCCGGCGTAGGACAGCTTCAACGCCGAGGCAGCGCCGATCGGCCCATCGACGACGCGCACGGTGAGCCCGTATTCGTTGAGTGCCGTGACCCGCGCCGCGCCGGGTCCGGAAACATAGAACCTCGGCCCCGCGTATCCGTCGCGGGGCGGACCACCGACGATGCCGCCGTCAACGAAGGCGGCGCCCGTCCCAGTGATGATTTGGTCGACCCGCGCGGTTGTCTCCGGGCTTATCGCGTTGCAATCGACGTAGACCGGCTTTCGGTTTGCGGCGGCAAGGGCAGGGGCGAGCCTCTCAGCGAGGCCGACCGCCTCCTTGGGCGGTACGATCGAGAGCAGAAATTCCGCACGTGTGATTTCCACGTCACTGGCAGCCTCTAGACGGGCCGCCGCCGCCCGCGCCGCGCTCGCCGCACTGCGATTTACAAGTGAGGTTAAGACCTTAAGGCCATTGGCTGCCAGGCGGGCGCCGATGGCGGCTCCCATGTTGCCGGGGGCGATGATCGCGACAACGGGCTTCATTCCGGCCTTTCCTTGCTGTCCGAATTTTTCAGCCGAATTTTAACCGGGGCCTCTCGGTCGCGCCGAGTGTTGCGTTCCTGACACACCGTTACAAGATTGCAACCATGACGCCCGATGGGGGCTGTATGCGCCGCCGTCCCGCCATAAACGGACCCGAGGACGAGCGCCAGCGACGCCAATGATGCGGGTGGGCGTAGTGCCCTAGGAGTGGCGCCGAGCGGGACGATGGACGCGAGGACCTTCGACAAATCCAAGCTGCCGAGCCGGCACGTGACCGAGGGGCCCGAGCGCGCGCCGCATCGCTCTTACTATTACGCGATGGGTCTGACGCGCGAACAGATCCATCAGCCCTTTGTCGGTGTAGCCACCTGCTGGAACGAGGCCGCGCCCTGCAACATCGCGCTCATGCGCCAGGCGCAAGCCGTGAAGAAGGGCGTCGCCGCCCACGGCGGCACGCCGCGCGAGTTCTGCACCATCACCGTCACCGACGGCATCGCCATGGGCCACCAGGGCATGAAGTCGTCCTTGCCTTCGCGCGAGGTGATCGCGGATTCCGTCGAACTGACGATGCGCGGTCACGCCTATGACGCGCTGATCGGGCTTGCGGGCTGCGACAAATCTCTGCCGGGCATGATGATGGCCATGTGTCGCCTCAATGTGCCCTCGGTCTTCATTTACGGTGGTTCAATCCTGCCGGGCTCATTCCGCGGGCACCCCGTGACCGTCCAAGACGTGTTCGAGGCGGTGGGGCAGCATTCGGTCGGCAAGTTTTCCGACGAAGATCTGGAAGAGCTCGAGCACATTGCCTGCCCGTCGGCGGGCGCGTGCGGTGCGCAATTCACCGCCAACACGATGGCAACGGTGTCGGAAGGCATCGGACTCGCGTTGCCATATTCCGCCGGTGCGCCGGCGCCGTATGAGATCCGCGACGCGTTTTGCGCCGCCGCTGGTGAGAAGGTCATGGAGTTGGTGAGGCGTAAAATTCGTCCGCGTGACATCGTTACCCGCAAGGCGTTGGAGAATGCCGCGGCGGTGGTGTCCGCGACGGGCGGCTCGACGAACGCCGCGCTGCACCTGCCGGCGATCGCACACGAGTGCGGGATCAAGTTCGATCTGTTCGACGTCGCCGAAGTATTCAAGCGCACGCCCTACATCGCCGACCTGAAGCCGAGCGGGAAATACGTCGCCAAGGACGTGTTCGAGGCCGGCGGCATTCCGCTCCTGATGAAGACATTGCTCGACCACGGCTATCTGCACGGCGACTGCATGACGGTCACCGGTCGCACGATCGCGGAGAATTTGAAGTCGGTGAAGTGGAATCCCGAGCAGGACGTCGTGCATCCCGCCAACAAGCCCATCCTGGCGAGCGGCGGCGTTGTCGGACTGCGCGGCAACCTCGCGCCCGAAGGCGCAATCGTGAAGGTTGCCGGCATGAAAGGTTTGAAATTTTCCGGTCCCGCGCGTTGCTTTGACACTGAGGAAGCGTGCTTCGAGGCAGTGAAGAGCAAGAAATACAAGGAAGGCGACGTGCTGGTCATCCGCTACGAGGGCCCAAAGGGCGGCCCCGGCATGCGCGAAATGCTTGCGACGACTGCCGCACTCTACGGCCAGGGAATGGGCGAAAAGGTTGCGCTCATTACCGATGGACGTTTCTCGGGCGCGACGCGTGGATTCTGCGTTGGGCACGTGGGACCTGAGGCCGCCCTTGGCGGTCCGATCGCGCTCCTGCAGGACGGAGATGTGATCGAGCTCGATGCCGAGAAAGGCACACTCGACGTGCGCATCGACGCGAAGGAGTTGGATCGTCGCCGCGCGGCCTGGAAACCGCGCCAGGAGCCGTTCGGCTCCGGCTATCTGTGGAAATACGCACAAGAGGTGGGACCGGCCGTCAACGGCGCCGTCACCCACCCCGGTGGCAGGGCAGAGCGTTCAAGCTATGCGGATATCTGACCTCTCCCGCGCAGGCGTTCTGCTCGCCGTGGCGTTGGCGGGTCCCGCACCTTTGCTCGCCCTTGATGCCAAGGCCCCCACCACCGCTCCTACGACCACCGCCGCTGCGCCGTCTCCGTTCCAGGCGTTTCGCTCGGGCACCGAACTGCTCAAGTCCGGCGAGAAGGGGGATCGGGAAAAGGCGCTCGCGGAGCTTCGCTATGCCGCCGAGCAGGGGCATCCACTCGCCCAATGGAAGCTCGGGCGCATGTACGCCGATGGCGACGGCGTGAAGCGCGACCACCTGCAGGCGTTTCAGTATTTCAGTCGTGTCGCTTCGGACCATGCCGAAGCTTCACCCTGGACGCAGCAAGCCCGTTTCGTCGCGAACGCGTATGTCTCGCTCGGCTACTATTATCTGAATGGCATCCCGAACACCGCCGTGCGTGCGGACGTCGATCGCGCCTACGGCCTCTTCTCCTATGCCGCGTCCTATTTCGGAGATGCCGACGCGCAGTATCAGCTCGCGCGCCTCTACATCGATGGCCGGGGCGCGCCCAAGGACGTGCGGCAGGGCGCGCGCTGGCTCGGACTTGCCGCGCAGAAGGGTCAGTACCAGGCGCAGGCTCTGCTCGGCCGCATGTTGTTCCGCGGCGAAGGCGTGCCGAGGCAGCGGGCGCGCGGCCTGATGTGGCTGACGCTCGGTCGTGACGGGGCGGCCGGTCCGCAGGATGGCTGGATCGTCGAAGCCTACGAGGACGCGTTCGCACGCGCGACTGAAGCCGAGCGCACGGAAGCCTACGCCGATCTTCAGCAGTGGCTGAGGCAGCGCTGATCGCGGCAGCACGTCGATGGGCAGTAAAACGCGGCGCAATGCGCCGCGTTTCTGCTTTCACCGGACGCTTCTCACCATTCGGACACGACGACGTCCATGCCGGCCTTGGTCAACGCTTCCGCTCGAGCCTTCATCCAGCCCTTTTCGAATTCCTTGTCGTCTGAAGGCGCCCGAGCGCCGTAGGCTTTCCAGGCGGCCGCCAAGACCTCCTGGCGCTTCGTCAACGCGTCGTTGTGCTTTTGATGGGTCGCGGTCCAGACACCCCGCTCCTTGAAGTACTTAATCGCAGCTTCATGCGTGGGAATTGCCCATCCAAAGGTCTGACGTTGCAGGCTCCAGCCGGTGTTGCCCGGCGCGCCGTCCTTGTACTCGTCGAACAACTCTACCATCGCCTTGGTCAGATTGTAGACGAGATCGGGATCGGTACCCTGCATTGTCATCAGGACCGGATACGGATAGCCGGCGCTCTCGACGGTCTTGTCCTTCGATAGCTCTGCCCCGTCCGCCCCCTTGATCGGCACGAAGAACGGCGCAACGCGATTGAGCCGCTTCCAGCCTTCCGCGTCACTGTGCGGGATGACTGGATAGTGCAGGCCGCGCGGCGACGAGGCGAGTTTGAAAAGCGGTCCCGAAATGCTGGATGAGAAGGCGGCGTCCACCTGGTTGGCGATAAGGCCGTTCATCGCGGCGCCGAAACCGCCGAACTCGACCTTCTGGACATCGTTCCAAGTCAGATTGGCAAACGCGAGCAGCGCCGTAATGTTCTGATTGAGGGCGGGCGAGCCGACGACCCAAGCCACCCGCTTCCCCTTCAGATCGGCCATGCTCTTGATGTTCGCATCCTTGGCGGTGACGACCGTGAGCAATTGATCAGAGTTATTGAGGATGAGCGCGCGCACCGCCTGCGGACCCCAGTCGCGCGCGCCGAATTCGTAGAGCCCCTCTTGCGCGAGGTAGCTGCCACCTACGCCGTTCGCCGAGAACGGCACTTTGCCGTCGCGGAGCGGTATGTTGCGGGAGACGTCGTTCTTGCCCGGCAGCACGCGCAGATTGACCTGGAGCTTGTTCTTGAACGCGTTACCGATGGCGACAGCCTGGTTGTAACCGCCGGAGCCCACGTCGTACGCGGTCCAGGTCAACGTCTCGGGCAGCTTGATGGATTGCGCCGCAGCGGGCGCCGCGACCAGGGCGGCGAGCGCGGCGGATAACAGAACGCGACCTATCGTCATGCTGGTTTCCTCCTTTGGCGTGTTCTTGCGTTGAAGACGAACAACAGGAGCAATCCGCAGGCCGTCAGACCCACACCGAGCCCGAGGCTGACGGGAATCGGAATGCCCGTGAACTGCGGGGCGGGGACCGCGAGCAGGATGCCGGCCGCGAGGAGCGCAACTCTGGCGATCCACCCGCCGATGTGCGCGGGGACCCGGCCGACCCCGACGACATATCCTTGCAGCGCCGCGGCGAAGATGATGAGACCGGCCGCCGCGGCGGCGACGGAAAAGATGATCGTCCCCGGGTCGCCGCGCAGGATCAACGCCGGGTTGAGGACGAAGCAAAACGGCACGAGGTAGAGCGACGCACCCATCCGCACCGACTGGAAACCGATGCGGGCCGCCGACACCCCGGCGAGCGGAGCTGCGGCAAAAGCGGCGAGGGCAACCGGTGGCGTGATGAACGAGACCATGCCCCAGTACATGATGAAGAGATGCACTGCGAGCGGATCGAGGCCGATCTTGATCAACGGCGGAGCCAGTACGATCGCGAGGAAGATGTAACAGGCCGTCACCGTCATTCCCATGCCGAACACGAAGCTCGTGATCGCACCCATGATCAGCAGCATGAGCGGCGCGCCGCCGGCGAGATAGACGAGGTCATTCGTCAGTGTCCCGGCGAGCCCGGTCACGGAGAGCGCGCCTATGATGAAACCCACTGCCATCAGGATGGCTGCCAGCTCCGCGAGGCCGCGCGCAATTTCGACCGCAAGGCTCAACAGCCCGCGCCAACTCAGTCGATGCTGTGGCAGCACTTGGTTGATCGCGATAAGCAGCCCCGTCGCGTAGAACGGCGCGAGCGCCTCGTCGTTAAGCTGGACCATGAGCACGATCAGCAAGAGGAAGACGGGTAGATAGAACCAACCCTCCCGCATTACGGCGCCCACGCGCGGCAATTCCTCTATCGTCAGCCCGCGCAACCCCAGTCGTGCCGAATAAGCGTCGATCTGCGTCGCAAGCGCTACGTAGAACAGAAGCGCGGGTACCGTTGCGGCCAACGCGATCTCGCCGTAGCTGCGGCCGAGAAAAGAGGCCATCACGAAAGCAGTCGAGCCCATGACGGGCGGCATCAAGACCGCGCCGGTCGAGGCGACAGTCTCCACAGCCCCGGCGTAGTCGGCGCGGAATCCCGTGCGCTTCATCGCCGGGATCGTGACCACGCCGGAAGCGACGACATTGGAGATCACGCTGCCGCTGATCGAACCCTGCAGCGCACTGGAAATGACACCGACTTGCGCCGCGCCGCCGCGCACTCGCCCCACCATAGCGAAGGCGAGATCGATGAAGAATTTGCCACCGCCGGTATGGCCGAGCGCGATACCAAAGATAATGAATCCGACGACGATCTCGGCGAAGGCGCGCATAGGGATGCCGAACGCCGATTCCGAGCTTGCGAAATGGAACGCGAGCGTGTCCGTGAAGGTCTGCGACGAGCCTTTCAGCGGGTTTGGAATTGCTTCGGCGACCACGGGGTAGAGCGAAATCAGGCCGACGATCGCCATCATCGTCAGGCCGCTCGTGCGCCGCAGGGCCTCAAGGACTAGGACCCAGAGAATTCCGGCGAAAAACTTCGCGAGTGGGGGCGCGCTGTACTCCCAGCCCTCGCTCAGACTCCGCTCGGCGGTCCACGCAAACCAAAGCAGCAGCGCGAGTGATAGTGTCGCGAGCAGCCAGTCGAACCACGGGACGACGCTTTTGCGCCAGCGAGTGCCCGCAGGCACGGCAAGGAATACGGCCGGAAACAGCGCCGCCGCGAGCAGAAACAGATATCGGTTCTCGATGAAGACGACGCCGGCAAACAGCTGAAGGTTCATCAGCTGATTGATCGCCAGCGCTGCTGCGACCAATCCGGATCCGGCCAGCAGAAAGGCCGTGGCGCCCCAAACCCTCCTCGGCTGCAATTCCGACGGCAACGACTCCGGCGTAGCGCTGGCAAAGTCGCCGCGTGCGCCGGAATCCGAATCCGTCACCCTGCTCACCCGAGCATTCTCCCCGGCGCGGCTTCCCGAAACTTTTGGAATCGTTATAGCGACGAACGTCCCGAGAAGGGGCGAGCGCGGAACCCGAGATGATCGGCGATACGCGCCACCCAACGCCGGCGCGATCTTCCATGACGAGCGAACGCCCGACAAGCACAAATCGTTTCGTTTCGCTATGCGGTACGTGCGTAATGCCCGCTCTGCGAAACGATCAACGCGGCAAACTCAGAGATCGAGGTCGATCCATACCGGCACGTGATCCGAGGGCTTTTCGCCTCCACGCATGCCGCGATCGATTCCGACACCAATTAGCCGGTCGGCGGCCTGCGGAGACAGAAGCACGTGGTCGATCCGAATGCCGTTGTTCTTCTGAAATGCGCCGCCCTGATGATCCCAGAATGTGTACAGGCCAGGATCGTCGCTGGTGGCCCGAACAGCGTCCACAAGTCCGAGGTGCGTGAGCGCGTGGAACCTGTCGCGTGTCGGCGGAAGAAAGAGCGCGTCGTCCTTCCACAACAGTGGGTCGTGCACGTCGGCAGGGGTCGGGATCGCATTGTAGTCACCGGCGAGGACCAAGGATTCCTCGAACGCGAACCTCGCGCGCGCATGTTCCATCAGGCGGTCCATCCATGCGAGCTTGTACTGATACTTTTCGCCTGGCGCCGGATTGCCGTTCGGTAAATAAATCGAGGCAACCCGCAACGCCCCGCGGTCTGTCGAAACGACGGCCTCGATGTAGCGCGATTGATCGTCCGAATCGGCGCCGGGTAAGCCGCGCTCCACATCATCCAGGGGCAGTTTCGATAGGATCGCGACACCGTTGTAGGTCTTCTGGCCGTGCGTAGCGATGTTGTAGCCGAGCTCCTCGAACGGCTCGCGGGGAAAGGCATCGTCCGTACACTTGATTTCTTGCAGGCAGACGATGTCCGGATCGCGTTCTTTGAGCCAACGCTGCATCGGCTCAACGCGCGCCTTAACGGAATTGACGTTCCAGGTTGCGATCCGCATGTCTGATTTCCCATGGCGGCAACGGAAGTTTGGGCCACAATAGCTGCGCAGACGTCAGGCTCAAGTCGTGGTCATGAGC
The DNA here is from genome assembly GCA_036556265.1 of Xanthobacteraceae bacterium. Lineage (GTDB taxonomy): Bacteria > Pseudomonadota > Alphaproteobacteria > Rhizobiales > Xanthobacteraceae > JAUSIF01. The sequence goes on from DATBJU010000024.1 coordinate 16,004, forward strand.
CCTGCGGCGGTGTGAAGTTGAGGAAAGCTCGGTGGTGACCCGAGAAGAGTACGACGTCGTAATCTCGGGCTACGGCCCGACAGGGCTGGCCGCCGCATCCCTGATCGCGCGGCAGGGGCATCGTGTCTGCGTGTTCGAGCGTTGGCCGAGCCTTTACGGCCAGCCTCGTATGGCCACGATCGATGGTGAATCGGCGCGAATAATCCAGGCAGCGAGTGACATCAGCACGGCAATGCGCAATTCGGTTCCGCGCACACGTTATCTATTCGCGAACAGTTCCGGCGAGATCCTGATCGACAGTCGCTGGGATAAGCAACACATCTGCGGATTTCCGTTCCGCATCTCGCTTCACCAGCCGGACATCGAGGATGCGATGGATCGCGCCGCCCGCGAAAGGGGAGCCGAAATCAATCAGGGATGGGAAGTGCTCTCCATCGTGCAAAACGATCAGTTCGTAACCGTGACCGCTCGCGAACGGGACGGATCGGCCGGCGGGAGTCGCGAGCGCGCGGTCCGGGCCAAGTACGTAATCGGCGCCGACGGAGCTCACAGCACGATTCGCGACGAGTCGGGCGTCGCGCGGGAGCGGTGGCCGTTTCGAAACGCATGGCTCAGCTTCGACACGAGACGCCGGCGGAAGCTCCCAAACATTCTGGGCGTCTCACCTGACGCTCAAGTTGCGGTCGTATTCTGTCTGCCCGAGGGGCGCGCCCATTCGATCATCCCGCTTGGCACGGGCCATATTCGTTTCAACCTCGAAGTAGACCCCGATCGCGATCATGGGGACAAGCTGAACGACGAATACGCCTACCGATTTCTTAAGGAGGTCTACGGGCTGACGTCGGCCGACGTCGAAGTTTATCGCCACGCGGTCTATCCATTCGAAGGAAGGCTCGCCGAGCGGTGGCGCGTCGGTCGGGTCTTTCTCGCAGGCGATGCCGCCCACCTCATGACACCGTTCCTGGGGCAGGGCGGATGCTCGGCGCTGCGCGACGCGATCAATCTCGCTTGGAAGCTGGATCTCGTATTGCGCGGAATCGCGGACGATCGGTTGCTCGACACCTACGAGGTTGAGCGCAAACCGCACGTCCGCGTCCATATCGAAGGCTCCGACAAGCTTGCAGCCATGGCGTTTGTGCGCAAACCGTCCGCCGCAGCCGAGCGCGACCGACTTTGTTTGGCCGGCAAAACTCCACCGATGCCACCCGAGCCAATTCTGACGGACGGAGTCCTGCTGAGCGGGGCGTCGCGATCAACACCGGTCGGCGACCTGGCCCCGCAGGGAATTGTCCGGCGTGGTGGGTGCAGCGACCGGTTCGACGACCTTGTAGGATGGGGATTTCAGCTGATCGGTTGGCGGCACGACCCGGCGATGAACTTGCATCAGGGACAGCGCGAGTTCCTCGCTCGGATTGGCGGGGTCGTCTGCGGGGTCGCAGAGCGTGCAAGCGAGGGCATTGTGGCCGACGTCAACGGAGCCTACGGCGCCTTTTTCCGACGCCACGAGATCGAGACGATGCTCGCACGTCCCGATTTCACGATCTTTGGTGTCGCACGTTCGCCGGAAGAGTCGCGGCGCATGGTCGAAGACCTACGGGACCAGCTGGTCGCTCGCTAGGACCGACAATCAGAGTGAAAAGCTCGTGCCGCAGCCGCAGGAGGCAGTCGCGTTGGGATTTTCGACGCGGAACGATGCGCCGATAAGTTCATCCGCATAGTCGATCCGTGACCCGACAAGGTATTGCAGCGAAATCGGGTCGATTACGACCTTGGCGCCGGCCCGTTCGATTACGAGATCGTCCGGTGCTCGCCCCTGCTCGATGTCGAAGCGGTACTGAAAGCCGGAGCAGCCGCCGCCCTCGACGGCCACCCGCAGTACGGACTCGCCGGCCTCGCCGCGCAGGATCTCCGCGATCCGCTGGGCAGCGCGCTCTGTGACGATAACGGTCTGGGCGTCCATTCCGGGGCCTCTGGCAGCCGTTGAATGACGGTCGAAAGGATAGTTAGGTGGTCCTACCGGAGTGTCAATTCGGGGTCAGCCATGGCCGTCGCCGCCAGCCGCCCACGCGCGCCGCACGCGGCAGACCCGGCTTTTTCCCGCGGCCGGCTTTATCCGGAGGAGCCGAGCCCGCGGCGCAATGACTTTCGCCGCGATTGCGACCGCCTGATTCACTCGACCGCCTTCCGCCGGCTCAAGCACAAGACCCAGGTGTTCGTCTCGCACGAGGGCGACCACTACCGAACTCGCCTGACCCACACCCTCGAAGTCGCGCAGATCGCCCGCGCACTCGGGCGCGGCCTCGGGCTCGATGAGGATCTTGCCGAGGCTCTTGCGCTCGCCCACGACCTCGGTCACCCGCCGTTCGGCCATGCGGGAGAGCGAGCGCTGGATGGGTGCATGTCTGAATATGGCGGGTTCGATCACAACGCACAGGCGCTTCGCATCGTCACCGAACTTGAGCGGCGCTATGCGACCTTCGATGGCCTGAACCTCACGTGGGAGACGCTCGAAGGAATGGCCAAACACAACGGGCCGATCCTGGACCGCAACGGAAATCCCGTCGGCCGATACGAGGGCCGCCTCGTTCCGGAGGCATTCACCGAGTACGCCGCGCTGCACGACCTAGAGTTATCGACCTATGCTGGTGCGGAAGCGCAGGCCGCGGCAATTGCTGACGACATAGCTTACGACGCCCACGATCTGGACGACGCCTTGCGCGCCGACCTCTTCCCGCTCGAGGAGCTTGCCGGCGTGCCACTCGTAGGTGAGCTGTACGCGGAATTACGAACAAAGTATCCGAAACTGGAGCGCAGCAGATTCGTCAATGAGCTCTCACGCCGGCTTATCGGCAAGATGATTTCCGACGTGATTGCCGAAACCGACCGGCGGATAGTCGCGCTGACTCCCTGGACGGCAGGTGATATCCGCGCCGCGGGCAGGGCAGTGGTTGCGTTCTCGCCCGCCGTGGCCGAGGCCGACCGCGCGATCAAAGCGTTCCTCACGCCGCGTATGTACCGGCACCAACGAGTCATGCAGGTGATGGCAGATGCCGAACGGGTGGTGCGCGAGCTCTTCACACACTTCATGAGCCATCCCGATGCGCTACCCGCCGAATGGGGCAAGGGCTTCACCTCATTGAATGCGTCGGATCGCGCGCGACGGGTCAGCGATTTCATCGCCGGCATGACCGACCGTTTCGCGCTGGCGGAGCACGCGCGTTTCTTTGACTCGACTCCCGATCTGCGATAGGCGGGCGCTCTTCCGGAAAGCACCGAATGAATCCGTTTGCGCTGTTCGCTGACCATGTGCGCGCTGCCGTCACAGCGCTTGCGGCAGACGCCGGCGTCGGTACGCCAGATCTCACGCGCATCGCAGTCGAACCGCCCCGCGAGGAGCACCACGGTGATCTCGCCGTGAACGCGGCGATGGTTCTCGCCAAGGACTTCAAGGCAAAGCCACGCGAGCTCGCGGAGAAGATTTCGCAGAAGCTGCGCGGTATTCCTCGGGTTCGCAACGTGGAGATCGCAGGGCCCGGCTTTATCAACGTCACGCTCGACCCCGCGTTCTGGCTCGACGTTCTTCGCGCCGCAATCGAGGCGGGGAAGGACTTCGGCCGAACCAATCTGGGCAAGGGTGAGCAGGTCAACGTCGAGTACGTGTCCGCCAATCCTACCGGCCCAATGCATGTCGGCCATGGCCGCGGCGCAGTGTTTGGCGACGCCCTCGCGAACCTGCTGTCCTTCACCGGCTTCAAGGTGACGCGCGAGTATTACGTCAACGACGCGGGGGCTCAGGTGGACGTGCTCGCGCGCTCAGCCTACTTGCGCTACCGCCAGGCGCTTGGCGAAGACATCGGGGCGATTCCGGAGGGCCTGTATCCGGGCGAATATCTCGTGCCGCTCGGCAAGGCGCTCGCCGCACAACACGGGAAGTCATTGCTTGGCCGGCCCGACGCCGAGTGGATGCCGATCGTTCGCGACGCCGCGACCGCCGCGATGATGGCGATGATCCGGGAGGATCTCGCGGCCCTGACAATTCGTCACGAGGTGTTCTTTTCCGAGCGCTCATTATCGACCGGCGTCGACCGCGTTGCCGAAACGATCGAGGCATTGCGCCGCGCCGGGCATATCTACGAGGGCCGGCTGCCGCCGCCGAAAGGCGCGCCGGTCGAGGACTGGGAAGATCGTGAACAGACCCTCTTTCGCGCGACAGCGTTTGGGGACGACGTCGATCGCCCGTTGATGAAATCCGATGGCAGCTACACCTACTTCGCTGCCGACATCGCCTATCACCGCGACAAGATCGAGCGCGGTTTTACGACGCTGATTGATGTCTGGGGCGCCGATCACGGCGGCTACGTGAAGCGGATGCAGGCGGCGGTGGCGGCACTCGGCGGCGGCAAGGTCGCGCTCGACGTGAAGCTCTGCCAGCTTGTGCGACTCCTGCGCGCCGGGGAACCCATCAAGATGTCGAAACGGGCCGGCGACTTCGTCACCCTGCGAGAAGTTGTGGATGAAGTGGGGCGGGACCCGGTGCGGTTCATGATGTTGTTCCGCAAGAACGATGCGCCGCTCGATTTCGATCTTGCCAAGGTAATCGAGCAGTCGCGCGAGAACCCGGTGTTCTACGTCCAGTACGCGCACGCCCGCGCTAAGTCGGTGTTGCGGAACCTCGCGGAAGCCGTGCCGGGCGTCGATCTCAAGCGGGCAAGTCCGCGCAAGGTCGATCTGGATTCGCTAGCGGACGAAGGGGAGTTGCGCCTCGTCAAGCACATCGCCCAGTGGCCGCGACTCATCGAGGCAGCTGCGGCGGCACACGAGCCGCACCGGCTGGCGTTCTACCTGCACGACCTCGCGAGTGAGTTCCACGCACACTGGAATCGAGGTAACGACTTGCCACATTTACGCTTTATTATCCGGGATGATCCAGCCTTGACGGCGGCCCGTGCGGCTCTGGTCTACGGGTTGGCGACGGTGTTAGCTTCCGGACTTGCGATCCTCGGAGTGGGGGCTCCTGAGGAGATGCGATAACGCCGAGTGATTTATTAACGATGCGGCGTTTGTCGAAGAGTGGTCCAAAATAATGAGCGACGAGAGTAGATTCCGGGCGCCTCGGCCCCATGGACAACCACAGCCGCAGCCTTCCACGGCAGCGACATCGCGCGTCCGCCGCACCGAGGATCCCCTCGCCGAATTGGCCCGCCTTATCGGTCAGGAAGACCCATTCGCGGAATTCGTCGCGCAGCGGCCCTCGGATCCGCGCGCTTCCGGAAACCTCGGCATTCAACGTCGGACCCGCCCCGCGGACGGACGAGGCTATGAAGGTCGCCCGGGAGAACGGCGCCGTCCGTTCCCCCGCACGTCTGAGCCCGGCCTTGACGAAGCAGATACGCACGACCCACACGAAGTACCGCGCAGCAACGGCCGCGGCACCTACGCCTACGGCGGCACGCGTACACCGCGCGCCGACGACGTAGCGCCGGTCACGCAGCGTACTCCGCGGGAAGAGGGCGCGGCAGCGCGTCCGCAGCCGTCGCATCCCGAACGCACCGACCGCTACCGCGAGCACGAGCGTCCGACGAGCCATACCGAGGCACGCTACACGCGTCGCGCTCCGCTGCGCCAGGACGACGATCCGAGCTACGACTCCTACTCAAGCTCGGCGTACGATCCGGATTACGCGGAGGATGCCTACCTCCCCGCGCACGGAGATGAGTTCTACGACGAAGCGCCGCGCCGCAGGCTGCGGCCGTGGCTGCTCGCGGGCGTCGCCGCGATAGCCGTAGTGATCGTCGGGGCGAGCGGATTGTTTGCCTATCGCGCCGTCTTCGGTGTGACCAATCCGGGCGCACCGCCCGTGACGATCCGACCGGAAGCCGGCCCGACCAAGGTTGCGCCCGGCTCGAGTTCCAAGTCGGCCGAGTCTGGCAGCAACAAACAGATCTACGACCGCGTCGGCGGCGACACGCAGGGCAGCGAACGAATCGTGTCACGCGAAGAACGTCCGATTGAGGCCCAGAGCACCGGTGCTGCCTCGGGCCTGAGCCGGATGCCGGGTGGGGGAACCGTTGCCGCCATGCCGCCAGCCGCTCCTTCGCCGGCCGCAGTGCCGCAGTCGACCGCTTCCACCGAGCCGCGTCGCGTGCGTACAGTTACAGTCCGGGCCGACGGTACCGTAGTTTCCGATCAGAGCCGTCCCGCCGCGACCACTCAGCGTTCCTCGACCGCACCCGTTTCCAACGCGCCGCTCGCGCTCAACAACACCGGCCCCGCCGTGCCGCCCGCGCGTCCTTCGGCTGCATCGACGTCGCAACAGAACGACAACCCGTGGGCGAACGTAGTCGGCTCGAACCAGCTTTCCGGCTCGGCCGGGACCAACCAGGCCGCGCTCGCGCCGCAGACGAGCGCCTCCGCCAATCCGCCCCCCATCGTTGCAGTCAACACACCACCCCCGGCGGGCAGCTACGTCGTACAGGTCGCCGCGCAGAAGACCGAAGCGGACGCGGCCTCAACCTGGCAGCAGCTTCAGCAGAAGTACCCGACCGTACTCGGCGGGCAGCAGGCCGCGATCCGTCGCGTCGATCTCGGCGAGCGTGGCGTGTTCTACCGCGCGCAGGTCGGGCCATTCGGTACACGCGCTCAGGCGAGCGAGGTTTGCCAAAGCCTCAAGGCCGCCGGTGGCGAGTGCGTAATTCAGCGCAACTGAGCCGTTTTCATTTTTTCGCTGACGGGGGCACGTGCTTGACGCAGTGCAGGTGTGTGTCTACGCGCACCACATGACGAGCGCCTGCATTCTCGGTTGTGCTGGATCGCGCCTCAGTGTGGAGGAACGCGCACTGTTCGATCGGATCGAGCCATTCGGGCTGATCCTGTTTGCGCGCAACGTCGAAGATCCCCGGCAGGTACGTGCGCTCGTCAACGACTTTCGCGCGATCGTGCGAAGAGCGAATGCACCCATTCTAATCGACCAGGAGGGGGGACGCGTGCAGCGTCTGCGGCCGCCGCACTGGCCGGACTTTCCCGCCGCCGCGAGATTTGGCGAGTTGTATTCACAGGACCGCAGGCGCGGGCTGGCTGCCGCACGGCTTGGCGGCCAACTCATCGCGGCCGAGTTAGCGGCACTTGAGGTCAACGTCGATTGTTTGCCGGTTGCGGACGTGCGTTGGCCGGAAGGGCACGCCGTTATCGGTGACCGGGCCTACGGTAGCGAGCCGTCCGTAGTCGCAGAGCTCGCGCGAGCCGCAGCGGACGGGTTGCTCGCCGGCGGGGTGCTACCGGTCGTCAAGCACATGCCGGGACACGGCCGCGCCCGTGTGGACAGCCACGAGTCTTTGCCGGTGGTCGACGCTTCCTTGAACGAACTCGACCGCACCGACTTCGAGCCGTTTCGCCGCATGGCGGATCTCCCGATCGCAATGACCGCTCACGTCATCTATTCTGCCATTGACCCGGAGCGGCCCGCCACTATCTCACCGGTTGTGATCGGGGAGGTCATCCGGAAACGCATCGGCTTCGCCGGGCTTCTATTTACGGATGACCTGTCCATGAAGGCGTTGAGCGGAACGCTTGGGCGGCGCACCGAGGCGGCCCTTTCCGCCGGCTGCGACGTCGCCCTCCATTGCAATGGACGGATCGACGAAATGCTGGAAGTGGCTGCGGCGAGTCCGCGCCTTGGCGGCGAGGGCGCCCGCCGCGCCGAGGCGGCGCTTGGTCGCCTGGAAAGCCCCATGGAACCGCTCAATGTGGCCGAGGCGAGCGCCCGCTTTTCCGCTATGATTGCGGCCTAAAGAGAGAATCAGTGGTGGAAACCAACGGCTTCGAGCTAGCGGAAGGTGAGCGCCTGACCGAGGGTCCGGCGCTCATGGTGGACGTGGGCGGCTTCGAGGGCCCCCTCGACCTCCTGCTTGCGCTCGCCCGTACCCAGCAGGTCGATCTATCGAAGATTTCGATTCTGGCGCTTGCCGACCAGTACCTGGAATTCATTGATCGTGCCCGCGACCTGAAGATCGAGATCGCCGCCGACTACCTCGTGATGGCGGCTTGGCTCGCCTATTTGAAATCGCGACTGCTGCTGCCCGAACCCCAGGCGGATGAGGAGCCCTCCGCTGCCGATCTCGCGGCGGATCTCGCGCAGCGCCTGCAGCACCTGGAGGCGATCCGGCAGGCCGGTGCGCGGCTGATGACGCGGCATCGCCTCGGCCACGACTTCTTCGCGCGCGGGATGCCGGAGATGCGCGGCGCGGCGCCTCCGAGCGGATATACCGCGACGCTCTACGACTTGCTGTCCGCGTACGCGCTGCAACGCCAGCGTCACGCGCTTTCGTCGGTCACGCTGCCAAAACGTACCGTCTGGTCGCTCGCTGAAGCGCGCGAGGCGCTCTTCCGGCTTGTCGGCGTTGCGGGTGAGTGGACTTGCATCGACGAGTTCCTGCTCCAGTACGTTGTCGAGCCCGCGATGCGCGCGACCGTCTTTGCCTCGAGCTTTTCCGCAAGCCTGGAGATGGTTCGCGAAGGCAAGATTGAAGTTCAACAGGAGGCGGCCTTCGCGCCGATCTGGCTGCGCCGCCGCGACACGAACGGTACGACCAACGGGGAGAAGAAAGCGTGAATGTCGTTCGCGCCCAGAAACTGAAACTCGCGCATCCCGCTTCCGACGCTCCGGAGGAGAGTTCGGCGGCGCGCAACGAGGAGGCCTTGCGCATGCTCGAGGCGCTTCTGTTCGCTACAGCCGATCCGCTCGACGAGAAGACGCTTGCCAAGCGCTTACCCGAAGGTGTCGACGTTCGCGCCTTGCTTGCCGAGTTGAGTGCCCGTTACGCGGAGCGAGGCGTCAATCTCGTCAAGGTGGCCGGAAAGTGGGCGATCCGGACCGCCGCGGACCTCGGGCACCTGATGACGCGCGAGGCAACCGAGCCACGCAAACTGTCGCGCGCCGCAATCGAAACGCTGGCAATCATCGCATATCATCAGCCGGTGACACGCGCCGAAATCGAAGCGATCCGCGGCGTCACGATTTCCCGCGGCACGCTAGATCTCCTGATCGAAACCGGCTGGGCGCGTCTGCGCGGCCGCCGTCGTGCGCCGGGACGTCCCGTGACGTACGGTACGACGGAGGAATTCCTCGTGCACTTCGGACTGGATTCGATCGAGGATCTGCCGGGCCTCGACGAACTCAAAGGTGCGGGCTTCCTGGAAGGCCGCCTGCCTTCGGGCTTCAGCGTGCCGATGCCGAGCGACGATCCAAATCTGCGCGAGGACGAGGAACCGCTCGATCCGGGTGATCTCGACCTCGCCCTCGCGCCTTCGCCCGAACCGGCCGAGTCGTCTGCGCACGAGCCCGAGCGGCACCCCCGCCGCAAGGAGTAATCGTGACCGAAGTCCCGGTCCTGTCGCGTATGCCGCGGACCCGCACACCCGCATCGATCGCTGCAAGCCTCGCTTTCGAGGACGTGTACCACGCCTACGGCGCGGTCGAGTCCGTCCGAGGCGTCACACTTGAGATCAAGCCGGGCGAAGTCGTGAGTCTCATCGGCCATTCCGGTTGCGGCAAGACCACGCTGTTGCGGCTCGCCGCGGGCCTCGAGCGTCCGACGGCTGGCCGTGTCTTGCTCGACGGCCTCGAGATCGCAGGTCCGCGCGCATTCGTCCCGCCTGAGCGGCGCGGCATCGGGCTGATGTTTCAGGACTACGCGCTGTTCCCGCATCTTTCCAATCTCGAAAACGTAATGTTCGGTCTGCGCGGCTTCACGCGGGCCGACGCGGAACGGCAGGCGCGGCAGGCGCTTGAGCGTGTCAGCCTCGGCAAACTCGCGGACGAGTATCCGCACATGCTGTCGGGCGGAGAGCAGCAGCGTGTCGCGCTTGCGCGGGCGATCGCGCCGCGTCCCGCCGTGATCTTGATGGACGAGCCGTTTTCCGGTCTGGACCGGAGGCTACGCGATGCGGTACGCGCGGACACGCTCGCGATTCTGCGCGAGGCGCGCGCGACGTGTCTGATCGTGACCCACGATCCGGAGGAAGCGATGCGCATGTCCGACCGCATCGCGTTGATGCGAGCCGGCAGGCTCCTCGGGGTTGGCTTGCCGCACGATCTTTACCGCAGGCCGGGAAGTCTGTTCGCCGCGCGCTTCTTCAGCGAGATGAACGAAGTGGCGGCAACCGTTCGTGGCGGGAAGGTGGAAACGCCACTCGGTCTGTTCGATGCACGGCAACTGGGCGAGGGAGCTGCTGCGGTTGTCTGTATTCGTCCGCAAGGAATTCGCGTGCGGCCGGCCGGCCATTGCATTCCCGGCCGCGTCGTCGCACGCAGAAGCCTCGGCGAGGTGGAGCTGTTTGAGATCGTGGTTAGCGGGTTGGAAGCGCCCGTGCTGGCGCGTGTTCGGGACGGTGGCGATTGGGCGCCCGGCGAGGATGTAGGCGTGGACGTGGACCCGGCCGAAGTTCTTGTTTTTGGCTCCTCGGAGTCCTAGGTTGCGCCCGAAAGTCTGGGGTAGCGCGGATAACGGCCCGTCGTGCCTGCGCGCTGCCTACCGGAGGATCGAATGGGTGGTTTGAGTATTTGGCATTGGATCGTCGTCCTGGTGGTCGTCCTGCTTCTGTTCGGACGCGGCAAGATTTCCGAGCTCATGGGCGACGCAGCGAAAGGCATCAAGGCCTTCAAGAAGGGCATGGCCGAGGACGAAGAAACTGCTGCGGCCGACAAGACGCCGAAGACCATCGACCATCAGGCCTCGCAACCGTCCCAGGTCCGGACCGAGTCAGAGAAGAAGGTCGGCTGAATTCCGCTCGGCTTCCGGCTCGCGTGGGCGCGTGACGGAGGTCGTCGGCGGCCGCTTTGGCTATGTTCGACATCGGCTGGTCTGAACTCGTCGTCATCGGCATCGTCGCGCTGATTTTCATCGGCCCGAAGGAACTGCCGTCGCTGCTGCGCACGCTCGGTCAGATGATGACCAAGGTGCGCAGCATGGCTGCGGAATTCCAGGGCCAGTTCCAGGAGGCGCTGCGCGAAGCTGAGCTCGAGGAATTGCGCAAGCAGGCGGAGAAGCTTTCCAGCGAGGTCACCGCCTCCGCTAGCAATCCGCTTGAGAAAGCGACGAGCGAGCTCCAGGCGATGATCGACGCGCCGGAGAAATCTTCGGACGCACCGGCCTCTCTCTCCGCCGAAGTGCCGGCGGAAATGCCCCCTGTTGAAGCGTCTGAATCCAAATCGTCCGAGCCTTCCGACAAACCCGCTCCAAGCGAGGGAGGGCGGGCCGCATGAACAAAGTCGACGCCAAGCCCGACGGCGAAGACGAGATCGACGCCTCCAAGGCGCCGTTGATGGATCACCTGATCGAGCTGCGCTCACGGTTGATCAAATCCCTCGTCGCCTTCGTGCTCATCATGGCGATCTGCTTTGTCGGAGCGCGTTACATTTACAACGTCCTGCTCTGGCCTTACGAGTTTGCTGCCGGCAAGGACGCCTCGATCAAGCTGATCTTCACCGCGCCGCAGGAATTCCTCGTCACGCAGATCAAGCTTGCACTGTTCGGAGCGGCCTTTTTCTCATTCCCGCTTGTCGCCGGACAAATCTACGCGTTCGTGGCACCCGGGCTCTACAAGCACGAGCGTCGCGCCTTTGCGCCGTATCTCGTCGCGACCTGGGTCTGCTTTCTGCTCGGCGCCGCGTTTGTCTATTTCGTCGCCATGCCGATGGCGATGCGCTTCTTCCTCAGCATGCAGCAGATCGGTGGCGAGGGGCTGGCGGAAATCTCGTTGCTGCCACGCGTCTCCGAATATCTGTCGCTCCTGATGACGCTGATCTTTGCCTTTGGCATCTGCTTCCAGATGCCGGTGGTGCTGACACTCCTCGCACGCGTCGGCATCATTGGCGCGCAGGCATTGCGCGACAAACGCCGCTACGCGATCGTCGGCGTTTTCATCATTGCGGCGGTGCTGACGCCGCCCGACGTGATCAGCCAGTTCGCGCTTGCGATACCGACGCTCGCGCTCTACGAGCTCTCCATCTATCTCGTCAACATGGTGGAGAAGAAGCGCGCCGCCGCCGCAGCATCCACAAGCTCGCCCGCAGGTTCGCCTGCGGAGTGACTTTCCTTTCGCGGGCGTCCCGCTATGGTGCGTTCGCGCCCGCCGCGAATCCGCGTTATTCTTTCGTCACAATGGCTTAGGGCGATTCCATGTTCGATCCGAGATGGGTGCGCGAACACGCCGAAGAATTTGACCGTGGCCTCGCCCGCCGCGGCCTGCCGCCCGAGTCCAAGAGAATCATCGAGCTGGACGAAAAACGCCGCGCCGTCATCGCGAAGCTCCAAACGCTTCAGGAGCGCCGCAACGCCGCCTCCAAGGAGATCGGCGAAGCCAAGAAAGCGAAGGATGAAAAGCGCGCTTCGACGCTCATGGCCGAGGTCGCGAAAGCCAAGGACGAGATGCCGCGCCTCGAATCCGAACAGGCGGCGCTCGAGAAGGAGCTGAACGACGCGCTGGCGCAGATCCCCAATCTCCCGGCCGCGGACGTGCCGAACGGGAAGGATGAGAGGGATAACAAGGTCCGCGAAGGCCACACGACCGGCAAGCAGCCCCGCTTTGCTTTTCCAGCCAAGCAGCATTTCGAACTTGGCGAAGCCTTCGGTCTCATGGACTTCGAGACTGCAGCGAAGCTTTCCGGCTCGCGCTTCGTCGTGCTCAAGGGGGCGCTTGCGCGCATGGAGCGCGCGATTTCGCAATTCTTCCTCGACGTGCACACCGGCGAGTTCGGCTACACGGAGGTCGCGCCGCCAGTTCTTGTGAGCGACGATGTAATGTTCGGCACCGCGCAACTGCCAAAATTTGCCGACGACCAATTTCGCACCACCAACGATTTTTGGCTGATCCCGACCGCCGAAGTACCGCTCACCAATCTCATCCGCGAGTCGATCGTCGACGAGGTCGAACTGCCGATGCGTCTTACCGCCTGCACACCATGCTTCCGCGCGGAAGCCGGCGCCGCGGGAAAAGACACGCGCGGCATGTTGCGGCAGCACCAGTTCACCAAGGTGGAGCTTGTCTCCATCACAACGCCCGATCAGTCGAAGGACGAACACGAACGGATGCTTTCATGCGCCGAAGAAGTGCTGAAGCGCCTCGGCCTGCACTTCCGTGTCGTGACGCTTTGCACCGGCGATATGGGCTTTGCCTCGCAGAAGACCTATGACATCGAGGTCTGGCTGCCAGGGCAGGCTGCGTATCGAGAAATCTCGTCGTGCTCGAACTGCGGCGAGTTCCAGGCGCGCCGCATGGAGGCACGCTGGCGCCGAAAAGACGGCAAGGTCGCTGGCCCCGTGCACTCGCTGAACGGCTCGGGCGTCGCGGTCGGCCGCGCGCTGATCGCCGTCATAGAAAACTATCAGGAGGAGAGCGGCGCAATCGCTGTGCCAGACGTGCTTCAGCCTTACATGGGCGGCCTTAAGAAAATCGAGAAGAAGAAGTGACATGCGCATCCTCGTCACCAACGACGACGGCATCAATTCGCCCGGCCTGGAGTCTTGCGTCCGCATCGCCCAGGCGCTGTCCGATGATGTCTGGGTGGTGGCGCCGGAATTCGATCAGTCGGGCGTAGCCCATTCCCTCTCGCTCAACGATCCGCTGCGTATGCGCCGCGTCGACGAGCACCGCTTCGCGGTGAAGGGCACGCCCACGGACTGCGTGATCATGGCCGTACGCCATGTGATGAAGGAACTGCGCCCCGAGCTCCTGCTCTCCGGCGTGAACCGCGGCCAGAACCTCGCCGAGGATGTCACCTATTCGGGCACAGTTGCCGGCGCAATCGAGGGAACGATCCTCGGCATTCCTTCTTTCGCGCTATCACAGGTATTCGGCGCCCAGACACGTGAGCGGCCGAACTACGAAACCGCCGAAGCCCATGCGCCCGAATTACTCCGCCGTATGCTCGCCGAAGGTATTCCTCCGGGCGTGCTCGTGAACGTGAACTTCCCGGACTGCCGCCCGCAGGAGGTCACCGGAGTCGGTGTGACGGTACAGGGCCGTCGCGACCCCGGCCTCATGCACATCGACGAGCGTAAGGATGGCCGCGGCAATCCGTACTATTGGCTCGCCTTCAACCGGCAAAAGCGCGTGCCCGCGAACGGCAGCGACCTGTGGGCGATTGAAAACCGGCGCATTGCGGTGACACCCTTGCGTCTCGACATGACCGACGAGCCGTTCATGACGCGGCTCGGTGCGATCTTCGACCAGAGCGGTCTCACCGACTGAGATGAGCAAAGACAATCAGGCGCACGACCCGTTCGCCGAGCAGCGCATGGAATTCCTCCTTGCCATGCGCCGTCGCGGAATCCAGGACCTGCGCGTGCTGCGCGCACTGGAGCTCGTACCTCGCGAGCGCTTCGTCGAACCCGAACAGGTCGACCTCGCCTACGAGGACCACGCGCTTCCGATCGAATGCGGACAGACTATCAGTCAGCCCTATGTCGTGGCGGCGATGACCGAGGCGCTTGCGCTTGAGCCGACCCACAAGGTCCTCGAGATCGGTACCGGCTCCGGCTATCAGGCCGCCGTGCTCGCACACCTCGCCGGCGAGGTCGTCACCATCGAGCGCTACCGGACGCTCGCCGAAACCGCCGAGCGGCGCCTGCGCGGCCTCGGCCTCAACAACGTGACCGTGATCGTCGGCGATGGTGCGCTCGGCGCGCCCGAGCATGCGCCGTTCGACCGCATCATCGTCACGGCGGCAGCACCCGACATTCCGCAAACCCTGGTCGATCAGCTCGTCGACAATGGCATTCTCGTCGTGCCGGTCGGGCCTATGGGCGGCGTGCAATCGCTGCTGCGGATCAGGAAGAAACCGAAGGGCGAGGGGCTCGAGCGCCAGGAGTTGATGGCGGTCCGTTTCGTGCCGCTTGTGCCGGGCAAGGCCGCCGCGCTTTAGGACGGCGCGAAAGAGGAGAACAAACCGCGGACACCAAAGGGAAATCCGCCGCGAACCTGCATTTCTTTAATCCCGCGTTTACCGATCCATCGTCTACTCCGCCGGTTCAGTGTTGCGTCTGAGTGAGTAGCGATGCGTCCAGATCTCCTCCGCTCGCGGCCGTACCGCCTTGCCCTTGCCGCAGGGCTGATCGGCGCCGCCGTCTCCGGTTGCAGCCAGGATTCCACCCGGCTCTCCGACGACCCTTTCAGCAATCCATTCAGTTCGCGCTCGTCGAGTGACGCGACAAGCGCCGCTCCGTCCACCTCCGGCGCGATCGAGTCGCGACCACTCGCAGGCCCACCGCCGCAGCCCGGCTATGATTCGGCGCCGAACTATTCGTCGACGCCTCCGCGCACGGTGCCCGCTGCGCCGGTGCCCGCCTACGCGGCGAACCAGAATTCCGCACCGCCGGTTACTGGCTCCACCGCGTCGCGCAACGGCGAGGCCGGTTGGCGCTGGGATGGCGGCACCGCCGTCACGCTGCAGCAGGGTGAAACCGTCGAGATCATCGCGCGTCGTTATGGCGTTCCGACCTGGGCCATTCTGCGCGCCAACAACTTCGCCGACGCGTCGCGGATTCAGCCCGGCACGCGCCTCGTGATCCCGACCTACCAAGCGCCGTCGAGCGGCATGGCGAACACGCAACCCGCTCCCGCGCCGCAGCCCGTTTCCGCCAGCACGCCGGCGCCCGCTCGCAGCGGAAAGGTGCATGTCGTCCATTCCGGCGAGACGCTTTACTCGCTCGGCCGCCGCTACGGCGTGAGCCACACGTCGATCGCCCAAGCGAACGGCATCAGTGACCAGGCTTCCCTACGCGTGGGGCAGCGGCTGAACATTCCCGGCACGTCCACTGGTACCGCATCGCGTGGTGGTCCTGCGCCGAGCCAGCGCGCGGAGGCGCCCGCGCCCGCGCAGGTTCCGACACCAGTCGCGAACCCGGCGCCGCAGAAGGCCGCGACGGTCACGCCAGTCGAGGAGGGGCCCGAGGACACGAAGTCGCTCGGCGGCTCTCCGCAGTTCCGCTGGCCCGTACGCGGTAAAGTCATTTCCGGTTACGGCCCGAAGACGAACGGTCAACACAACGACGGCATCAATCTTTCCGTGCCGGAAGGGACGGAGATCAAGGCCGCGGAGAACGGCGTCGTCGCTTATGCAGGAAACGAGCTCAAGGGCTACGGCAATCTCGTGCTGTTGCGCCATGCCGACGGTTGGATGACTGCCTACGCGCACAACAGCCAGCTGCTCGTGAAGCGCGGCGATCAGATTCGCCGCGGCCAGACCATCGCGCGCGCCGGCCAAACCGGCGGCGTGTCTTCGCCGCAGGTGCACTTCGAGATCCGCAAAGGCTCGACACCCGTCGATCCGACCCAGTACCTCTCGGCGCTATAGAGCTCCGATCGGCGCCCCCGACCTCCAGTGCCGATGTTGCGTGTCGCGAGCCGCCCGACCAGGCGGCTCGCGAACCGCATTTGCGATACGCGGTCCGAGTCTAGGTGGTGCGCGGGGCCGGCTTCTTGGCCGGGGTCGGCGGCTTAACGTCCGGCGGAGGCGCAACCGGCGCTCTCTCGCACACAAACACGACGTCGCTGCCTGTCTCGACCTGGCTGAACGTAATACGAGCGCTCGCACCCCACTTGGCGCAGTGCGCACTGGCGAGGCTCTGGACGTTTGCGCCTCGCGCAAGTTCCGCGGGGATCACCCCGCCGGTGTTGTTCCCTTCAATTTCCTTGCGCACAGATGTCCCGCAGGCGCCGAGAGCCGCTGCCGCCACAACCAACAAAGCCAATCGCAACTGCTGCATTGCGCACGCTAGTCGTTGAGTTTCGCCCCAAGCCGCCCGGCCAGATCCTGTACGTATTGCCACGCTACTCGGCCGGATCGTGCACCACGCGTCGTCGCCCACTCCAATGCCTCACGGCGCAACGCCTCTGGGTCAGTCTTCAGATGGTAGTGAGCCACATAGCCTTCGACCATGGCAAGGTATTCGTCCTGACTGCAGCGATGAAAGCCCAGCCAGAGCCCGAAACGATCCGAGAGCGAAACCTTCTCTTCGACTGCCTCACCCGGGTTGATCGCGGTCGCACGCTCGTTCTCCAACATCTCGCGCGCCATCAGGTGACGCCGGTTTGAAGTCGCGTAGAGAATAACGTTGTCCGGGCGGCCTTCGATTCCGCCTTCGAGCACCGCCTTGAGCGATTTGTAAGAAGTATCCTCGTGCTCGAACGAAAGGTCGTCGCAGAACACGATGAAGCGGTGCCTCGCGTCGCGCAGGAGCGCCATCAACGTGGGCAGCGATTCAATATCCTCGCGGTGGATTTCGATCAGCTTGATTGCGTCCTTACCCTTGCGGTCCGCATTCGCTTGCGCATGGACGGCCTTCACAAGCGATGACTTGCCCATTCCGCGTGCGCCCCAGAGCAACGCGTTATTCGCCGGGAGGCCCCTGGCGAAACGCTCGGTGTTTTCCAGCAGCGTGTCGCGCATGCGGTCGATACCCTTGAGGAGCCGCATCTCGACACGGTTCACGCGCCGCACCGGGTCGAGCCGCCTTTGTGCGGCCTGCCAGACAAACGCATCAGCGACGCCGAAGTCTGGAATGATCGTGCCCGGCGGCGCCATGCGCTCAAGTGCACCGGAGATACGCTCCAGCGCCTGCGCAAGCAGCGACAGAACCGTGTCGGCCGGGGAGGGCTTGTTCATGGCGATCCCTTCCTTGGCGGCATAGCGGGGCCACAGCCGGGGAGCAAGCGGCAGCTTGCCGGACAGGTTACTGAAGCCGGAAATGCATGCCGCGTTCCACGAAATGCGTGCTATGCGCCGCCCCGATCTGAGTCCTGGAGACCGCAAATGGCACGGCCCATACTGGACGTTGGATTCTTCCAGAAGATCGGCGTCGGAATGCTTCCCGGCGAGATGGGAGTGGAGATCCTCGAAATCGGCAAGGGGTTCACACGCAGCCGGATGAAGATCGAAAAGCGCCATCTCGCGCCGAATGGATATCTCCACGCAGCGAGCGTCATCGCGTTGGCCGACACGAGCGCCGGCTACGGGTGTGTCGCGAGTTTGCCGGAGGGCGCCAAAGGCTTCACCACGATCGAGTTGAAAACGAACTTCCTCGGTACTGCGGTCGAAGGCGTGCTCGGCTGCGCCGCGAAGGCCGAACACCTCGGCAGAACCACACAATTGTGGGACGCGATCGTCTCGAACGAAGCGGGCAAAACGCTTGCCCTGTTTCGCTGCACGCAGCTAATCATTCGCTAGGACCATTTGATGAAACGGCTTCGGCGCGCGCCTAAATTATTGAGCGCGAATGATTTTATCGCCACATCCGCGCGGCTGCGGCTGCTGCGTAGGTTTGCAATCCCGCTTCCCGCCGTTATAGTCCGCCCACTTCCACACATTCTGTGCGACCGTTGAACAGGGGATGACGATCGAATGCTTACGACGCCCGTCTACGCGCAGTTCGGTGGCGGCAGCGATATGTTGGTTTCGCTCCTGCCGTTTCTGCTGATCTTCGTCATCATGTATTTTCTGATCCTGCGGCCGCAGCAGCAGCGGGTTAAGCAGCACCGGGAGATGGTGAGCGCGCTACGTCGCGGCGACACGGTCGTCACGTCAGGCGGCTTGGTGGGCAAGATCACCAAGGTCGTCGACGACAACGAAGTTGAGCTGCAGCTTGCCGACGGCATTCGCGTGCGACAGATGCGCCAGATGGTCCAGGAAGTCCGCGCCAAGGGCGAGCCGGTAAAAGACGAGTGAAGCTGCGCTGTCGACGGCTGTGTTGGTCTCGCCCGATGGGGACGTAGACAATGTTGCACTTTTCCCGCTGGAGGGTTCTCGGGACGCTGTTTGTCACCGGCCTGCTTTGCCTGCTTGCGGTGCCGAACCTCCTGCCCGTTTCGGCGTTCCAGTCATTGCCGAATTTCCTGCAACGGAAGATCGTGCTCGGTCTCGATCTCCAGGGCGGTTCGCATATCCTCCTCGAGGTGGACTCGCGTGCGATTCAGCGCGAGCGCGTGGAAACGCTGCGCGATGACGTACGCCGCGTGATGCGGGACGGACGCATCGGCTATACGAATCTCGCGATCCAAAGTCTCAGCGTTCAGTTTCGCGTGCGCGACGCGAAGGATTTTCCTGAGGCCCTCCGCCGGGTCCGCGAGCTCTCGACGCCGATCGGCGGGCTTTTTGGCGGGACCGGCGTACGCGACGTCGAAGTGATCGATGCCGGCGACAATGTGATCCGGCTGACCGTGACGGAAGCCGGATTGAATGACCGCATTCGTCAGGCGGTCAGCCAGTCGATCGAGATCGTGCGCCGACGCGTGGATGAGTTGGGCACGGTCGAGCCTTCGATCCAGCGGCAAGGCGCCGATCGTGTACTCGTGCAGGTGCCGGGCCTGGACGATCCTGCGCGACTAAAGCAGTTGCTCGGCCGCACGGCCAAGCTGACGTTCCGTTTCGTGGACGTGTCCATGTCGGCGCAACAGGCGATCGAAACGCGGCCGCCGCCCGAATCGGAAATCCTGATGTCGAGCGACCGCCCGCCGATTCCGTATCTGATCGAACGTCGCGTCATGGTGTCGGGCGAGGACCTAGTCGACGCCCAGCCCGGCTTCGACCAGCGCACGAACGAGCCAATGGTGACGTTCCGCTTCAACAACAACGGCGCGCGCCGCTTTGCCCAAGCAACGCAACAAAACGTCGGTCGTCCGTTCGCCATCATCCTCGACAACGAGGTGATTTCCGCGCCTGTGATTCGGGAGCCCATTCTCGGCGGCTCCGGCCAGATCAGCGGCAATTTTACCGTGCAGCAGGCGAATGACCTCGCGATCTTGCTGCGGGCGGGCGCGCTGCCGGCCCCGCTCACGATCATCGAGGAAAGGACCGTCGGACCAGGCCTCGGTCAGGATTCCATCCGCGCGGGCGTCAATGCAGCCTATCTCGGCATGGCTCTCGTTGTGGTCTTTATGTTTGCGACGTACGGTCTGTTCGGATTGTTCGCGAACCTCGCGGTCGCGGCGAACGTCGGCATGATCATCGGGCTGCTGTCCGCGCTAGGGGCGACACTGACGCTGCCTGGCATCGCCGGCATCGTGCTGACCGTCGGTATCGCGGTGGACTCCAACGTTCTGATTTACGAGCGAATCCGCGAGGAAGTACGCGCCGGCCGGTCAACGATCATGGCGCTCGACGCCGGCTTCAGTCAGGCACTGCGCACCATTCTCGACTCTAACATCACGACGTTCATCGCCGCCGCGGTGCTGTTCTTTATCGGTACCGGGCCGGTGCGCGGCTTTGCCGTGACTTTTGGCATCGGCATTCTGACCACGCTGTTCACCGCGTTCACTCTGACCCGCCTCATGGTTGTTCTGTGGCTACGCTGGTGGAAGCCGACCTACGTCCCGATTTAACCGTTCGCCAGGGTAACAATCCCGATGAGATGGCCGCACCTCCGTATCGTTCCCGACGACACGCGCTTCGACTTCATCCAGTTCCGGCGCATCAGCTTTCCGCTGTCGGCAATTTTCTCGATCCTCGCGATCTTCGCCTACTTCCAGTACGGGCTGAATTTCGGCATCGACTTCAAGGGCGGAACACTGATCGAGGTCCAGTCGAAGGCCGGAGCCATCGACATGGCGCGCATGCGGGGCGCACTCGAGAGGCTTGAGCTTGGCGAGATCCAGCTCCAGGAATTCGGTGATCGCGGTGAGGTGCTGATCCGCATCGCCCAGCAGCCGGGCGGCGAGGAAGCGCAGCAGGCCGTGGTTGGCAAGGTCCGCACCGCGCTTGGCGATAGCGTGGAATATCGCCGTGTCGAGGTTGTCGGTCCGCGCGTGTCGAACGAGCTCCTCAACTACGGAATTGTCGGCATCGCGCTCGCGGTTGTCGGCATCCTGATCTATCTCTGGTTTCGGTTCGAATGGCAGTTCGCGCTCGGCGCGATGACCGCGAACATGCACGACATCCTGCTCACGATCGGGTTCATGTCGTACATGCAGATCGACTTTGATCTGACCAGCATCGCCGCGCTGCTGACGATTCTCGGATATTCGCTCAACGACACCGTCGTCATCTACGACCGCATCCGCGAGATGCTGCGGCGCTACAAGCGCATGCCAATGGCCGGCCTGTTGAACATCTCGGTCAATTCGACCCTGTCGCGGTCGATTATCACCCACGTGACGGTGACGCTTGCCTTGCTCGCGCTGTTTGCATTCGGCGGCCGCGCGATTCATAGCTTCACCGCAACCATGATGTTCGGCGTCGTGCTGGTCGGGACCTACACCTCGGTGTTCATCGCTTCGCCGATGCTGCTCTATCTCGGCGTCGGCGTCGGGCGCGCGGAGAGCGCCGAGGCCACCGACAGCGCGGCCGCCGTCAGGGCGGGCTTCTGACTTGGCGACCGAGTCGCAGCGCGATCCCCACTACCCGGGTCGCGCGGCGATCGAAGGATATGGTGCGGGCGGCTTTCGTTTTGCCGGCATGTCGCATCGCGGCGCCATACTCTTGCTCCCGGCCGGGATCTGGGCCTGGCCACCGCGCACGGTCGCGGAGATCGATGAGGGGAGCCTCGCTCGCCTGGCTGCCGCATGCGGGGACATCGACTTTTTCCTGATCGGCACTGGCGATGAACATCGACTGCTGCCGGACTCATCGCAGCGCTTTTTGCGGGAACTCGGAATTCGCTTCGATGTGATGCCCACGGCCGCCGCTGCCAGCACCTACAATATCCTGCTTTCCGAGGGCCGCCGGGTTGCAGCGGCTTTGCTGCCGACCGACTGAACCGTGCCGCGCTAGGATCGCTTCATGCAGGAAGCCTACGCTCACTGCACAGCGCTGGTGCGTACGGCAGACAAGGACCGCTACCTCGCGACCTTGTTCGTGCCCGAGCGTGTCCGGTCGCATGTCTTCGCGCTTTACGCGTTCAACAGCGAGATCGCCTCCGTCCGCGAACGGGTGAAAGAGCCGCTCGCCGGCGCGATCCGGTTGCAATGGTGGCGCGACGTGCTCACCGGCGACGCCGCGGGCAGTGCGACGCGAAATCCCGTTGCCGCCGCGCTGATCGATACCGTGGATCGGTATTGGCTGCCGCGCGACATTCTCGCGGCGTTGATCGATGCGCGAGAGTTCGATTTGCACAATGACGCGATGCCGACGCTCGACGCCTATGAGGCATACGTCCGGTCGACGACCTCTGCGTTATTCGCGCTCGTTGCCCGGTTGCTCGCGGGCGACGACGCGCGCGCATCGAAGGCGAGCGACGCGACCGGCCTCGCCTACGGCACGACCGGTCTTCTGCGTGCGTTCGCATTGCACTCCTCCCGCGGGCAAATCTATTTGCCTGTCGAGGTGCTCAACCAATGTGGCGTTCCTCCGTCAGACATCGTCGCGGGGAAGGGTACGCCCGGAGTTCGCGCAGCCTTGGCCGCGATGCGTGGCAAGGCCGCACGCCGTCTCGCCGAGGCGCGCACGAGATTGCTCGATGTGCCGTCCGTCGCGCGCCCGGCATTCCTCCCGATTGCTCTCGTGGACGTCTATCTCGCCCGCATGGAACGAGCCGACTATCAGCCGTTTCACACCCGGATCGAGGTACCTCAGTGGCGCCGGCAATGGGCGCTCTGGCGCGCCGCGCACGCCCTCAAGAATGACGCAGCCGCCGATCCGTCCGATTGAGCCGACCCGCGATCAGTTCGTCGGCAACCCGCCGGGCGGTGGCATCGAGAGAGAGCTTGTCGATCAAATCCACCTGGTTCTGCGCCACGAGCCGCAGCACGTCTTCCCGCAGGTCGCCTTCGGCGCTGCGTGGAAGCTGTCGCGCGACCTGAACGAGACTGGGGTCGGGCAGCCCGTCCGGTGCCGCTGCGAGGTGTTCGCGGATATCGGCTTCGGAGAGCGGCGCCGCAGCTTCGACGAACGCGTAGAGCCGTGCTCCACGTGGCGTGGGGTAGGCGACGACCGCCGCACCGGTAACGCCGGAGAGCGCTGCGAGCCGCGCGCTGATGCGCGGACCGTCCCGCGTCGCATCCGCGCCGCTGCCTTCACGGTCCATGTAGCCGAGCAGGCGGCGCGTTACGAAGATGTAAAGCTGCTTGCCCGTCGCCATCCAGATGCGCGCGGGCAGACTCTTCGTCGTAAGCACGCGCCTCTCGCGGGCGGTCAGCGCGTCCGGCGCATACTTTCGCTTGTGCTTGAGCAGGTGCCGCAGGTCTTCATGCGCGGCGATGCGGAAGAGCCTTCCCCGGCGCCGCGCCGTGTATGCGAGCTGAAAGTCGGTGAGCCGCGGCCGCCCCTTGCTGTCGCGCAGCCAATTTTGCTCCTTGGCCAGATCGTTGTGCACGACGCCCGCGCGATGCATTGCGAACAGCATGCGTTTCGCGTCCTGGAAGTACCCGCGCTCGCCCGCCGGCCGCGCGAGATGCATCGGAAGCCCGTCGATCCACGAGCGCACGAGGAAACCGTTTCCCCGCGCGAGCAGTCGCGGCCCCGCGAGTCCGCCCAGCCGCGCGAGCGCGCCGGCTTCGCGTCGCCCAAAGTGATAGGCGATGGGCCGGATCCACCACGGCACGTGGTCGAAGCGCCGCAGCACCGCTTCCACTTCGCCGCCATCAGTGCGCCAGAAGCCGCGCTCGACGGTGCTGAAGTGATCCGATTTCAGCACCGTCATCGGCCGCCACCGGGACAAATTGTCGAAATCCTGTGCCGGGCCCTTCATGCTGCGGCGTCCGATGCAGGTTCCTCGGCGAGCCAACGGTCGAGGTCCACTTTCGCCCGACCGGTAAGCGCTCGCTTCCGGTCGCGTCCTTTGTCGGCGCCCTGGAAGGTCTCCACGAGCGGCGGAAACAGTCCGAAGTTGACGTTCATGGGCTGGTACGAGCGCGCCCAGCTCTCTTCCGCGGAGACGTGGCCGCCAGTAATGTGCCCAAGCAACGCGCCGAGCGCGGTCGTGGGCGGCGGAAATGCAATCGGTTCGCCGCGCCGTTCCGCTGCGGCGAAGCGGCCGGCGAGCAGACCGATGCCGGCGCTCTCGACGTATCCCTCGCAGCCGGTGATCTGGCCGGCGAAACGCAACCTCGGCTCGGCCTTCAAACGAAGCGTCTCGTCGAGGAGTCTTGGGGCATCGAGATAGGTATTGCGGTGGAGTCCGCCCAAGCGTGCGAATTCGGCGTGCTCGAGACCGGGGATCGTTCGAAACACGCGCGTCTGCTCACCATGGCGCAGCTTGGTCTGGAAACCGACCATGTTGAACAGCGTGCCGAGCTTGTTGTCCTGACGCAGCTGCACGACCGCGTAAGGCTTGTTCTGCCGATGCGGATCGGCGAGGCCCACGGGCTTCATCGGACCGAAGCGCAGCGTGTTGCGCCCGCGCTCCGCCATCACTTCGATCGGGAGGCAGCCGTCGAAATAGGGCGTGCGCTCCCACTCGCGGAACTCCGCCTTGTCCGCGGCAAGCAGTGCATCGACAAATGTCTCGTATTGCCGCTTGTCGAGCGGACAGTTGATGTAATCGGCGCCGGAACCGCCCGGACCAGCCTTGTCGTAACGGGACTGGAACCAGGCGACCGAGAGATCGATCGATTCGCGATGCACGATCGGCGCGATCGCATCGAAGAAAGCGAGCGCATCCGCTCCTGATCGCGCACGGATGAATTCGGCGAGATCGGGCGAGGTGAGGGGACCTGTCGCGACGATGACGCTGTCCCAGTCCTCCGGCGGAACAGGGACCTCCTGGCGCCGGATTTCGATCAGCGGCTGCCGCTCGAGCGCGTCGGTCACGGCTGCGGCGAAACCATCCCGGTCGACCGCGAGCGCCGCGCCAGCCGGCACCTGATTGGCGTCGGCCGCCCGCATGACGAGCGACCCAAGCCGCCGCATCTCGTAGTGCAGCAGCCCGACCGCGTTCGTTTCGCTGTCATCAGCCCGGAAACTGTTCGAGCACACGAGTTCTGCGAGCCGTTCGGACTTGTGCGCCGCTGTCATGCGCCGGGGCCGCATCTCGTGCAGAACGACGGGAACGCCGCGCGTGGCCAGCTGCCACGCGGCCTCGCACCCGGCGAGCCCCCCGCCGACGATGTGGATCGGCCGACTCATGGCGCGGTTCTCCCGCCATCGGGCAGGGAGCGTCAAGGTATGGTGGCCGTCGCTGGCGATCCGCCCAAGAGGCAGCGCCCGACCGGCTCGCCCTGGCTAAGCCTTCCCCTCGGCGATCTCCCGCCATGCCGAGGGTAACGGAGGAAATCCGGCCTTGTTCCTGAGGGTGCGTTAGCGGACAGACGGCGCGCAGGCCTCCCGTCAGAATCGGCCCATGGGAGAGGGATCGAGGGCCGCCCAGTATCGGGCGCTCGCGGACGAGTGCGAGCGCCTGGCGGCCGAGGTGAAGTTGAAGAAGCAGCGCGAGGAGCTCCTTCGCAAGGCGAAGGGCTATCGGGCGCTCGCCGACAACGAAGACTGGCTGGACGGAAAGAAAGGCGAAGACGGCGAAAAATTGCGCTAGCGGATCACGGTCCAGCCGGCGGCAAATACTGCTCGATCGCGCGACGCACGACGCCGTAGCACTCGCATGCGCGCGCTTCCAGCGTATCGCGGTCAAGAATCTCGATTTGCCCCCGGCGATAGCGCAGGAGCCCGGCGTCCTGAAGCGACTGGGCGACCAGCGTCACGGTCGTGCGCCGCACACCGAGCATCTGCGCGACGAATTCCTGGGTGATCGGAACGACGTCACTGTCGCTGCGGTCGCGCGATTGCAGCAGCCAGCGGCAGAACCGCGCCTCCGCCTCGTGCAATGCATTGCAGGCCGCCGACTGTTGCACCTGCGCGAGCAAGACTTCGTTGTGCCGCACGACGATATCGCGGATCGCGGCGCTCTTTGCCACAACCGCCTGGAACTTGGCCGTCATGATCTGCGATGCGCTACCCGACATCTGAACGAGAGCGCGCGTGAACGCATGCCGTGGACCAAGCCCGGACATCGCGCCGACCGCGCCTTCGCGGCCGATCGTGGCAGTCTCGACCGCGTTTCCCTGCTGCATCACGGCGAGTAGCGAAACCATCCCGCTGTGCGGAAAGTAGATGCGCTCGATCAACTCGCCCTGTTCCTGGAGGATCGCGCCTTGCTCGAGCTCCACTTCCTTCAGATGCGGTTCGAGCAGCATCCTTTCCGGCGGACGCAAAGCCGCGAGCAGGCGGTTCCGCCTAAGCTCATTGAGGGCACGCAAATGCGATCTCCTTTCACACGGGAGCCGAGCGAGTGATTTCGGCGCCCCGTGGCCGCACGCGTAGCTCCATTGTCCCGGCCCGCGGCAATGCGGACCGGTTCTAGTCGTCGGGTTCGGGAACCGTCTGTGCGGTACCCGACACTCCCCGCTGTTGTGGATTGGCCAGCCGCTGCTCTGGCGGATTATGCCCGAAGCCCGCGCGGCGGGCCCTCGGACGCGTCGGTGTTTTGGGACACCGCCTTCAGAAAACGCCACGGGGACAGCCGGGTTCCAGCCCCGGCCATCGCGTCGCGCTGCAACTGAGTCACACTGCGAATCGGAAAAATAAATCGCGCCGGGAGAGGGCCAGTTCGGGCCATGCCTCACTGATGCGGCCCATCGGCCGCTCCCGACGCGCCGTCCGTGAAGTGCCGCTACGCCTGGGCCCGAACGCGTGCCGCAGCGATCATCGCGGCTTCCTGGTCCGGTGGTGTCATGCGCACCTCCCGGTGAGGTTTCACCTGTCGTTCCCGCAAGGGAGCCGACAAATTAAGTTTGGACCCCGAGGCCTCAAAGTCAAGCTGCGCGCCCGTGCATCGCGCGAATTTTTCGACGCGCACTGCAGACTTCGTGTTCATTTGCCGTTGACGGATAACGAGCCTTGCAAACGGCAACGCCGCCACCGTGAATCCGACGGATTATTCGCGAGGTCGAGATCAGTCGATGATCTGAATTACGCGCCGACTGGACGGCTCGACCAGCACGAAGCGGTTATCCCAGACGAAGTAGCCATACGGTCGCAACGTCGGGACTTCTGCGTAGATGGGTTCGGGAACCGGCACGAGTTCGACCTCGGCAGGGATGGTGGCGCCCACGACGACCTGCTCGCGCAGCTCGATCGGCCGTACGCGTTCCTGGACTACATAGTTCCGAATAATCGTGCGTTGCTGCGGCTCGATCACCACGGTTTGGGCGACGGCGCCCGTCGCCACAACGGCCGCGGCGGCAACGCCGATCAACATACGTTTCATTCCGATGCTCCTGTATGAGGGCTGGCCTCTTGGACTCGGCATTAGTCCAACGCACTGCGGCAAGGGCCGTTCCCCGACGGTAGGTCTCGCTCGCGTGGCCAGCGTTGTCGCGGGTTCGGCGCCGTGTTCCACTGGCTGGCCAGGAGGAACCGATGAATACCGCCGCACTTTCCGCGAAGCTGCCGCCCGAAATGAAGGAGATCCGGACGCGACCTCTGTTCGTGTTCGAGATCGGTGTCGCGCCCCCGAGCGTCATAGGCATGACCCCCGGTTACGACCGCCGTATCGGAGAGATCACCGGCGGCACGTTCGAAGGGGAACGCCTGCGCGGCAAGTTCCGCAGCGGCGGCAGCGACTGGCAGTCCCTGCGCGCGGACGGCGCGATCTCGATCAACGTGCGGCTGGTAATGGAAACCGACGACGGAGCCTTGATCGCCATGCGCTACCGCGGCATTCGCCACGGACCCAAGGCCGTGATCGACCGCCTGGCCAAAGGCGATGTCGTGAATCCGAACGAATATTATTTCCGCGTGGCGCCCTGGTTCGAGACGTCGTCGGAGAAGTACGACTGGCTCAATCGCGTGATCGCGATCGCGATCGGTCACCGCCTGCCGAGCGGGCCGATCTATCATGTGTTCGAGGTCGTGTAATTATTTCGTCATGCCCGGGCCGGCGCGTAGCGCCGAGTCCCGGGCATCCACGTCTTCCACCGTCGGAGGCGTGGATGGCCGGGACAAGCCCGGCCATGACTAGCAGCGGACAATGCGATGGATGCCACGCAGACAACGGCCCTCTTCTTCGACGTGTTCGGCACGCTCGTCGACTGGCGCACGAGCATCGCCCGCGAAAGCGAGGTCATTCTCAAGCCGCTCGGCCTCCGGCTGGACTGGCTCGCCTTCGCCGACGCATGGCGCGGCGAGTATCAGACCGGAATGGAGGAGGTGCGTTCCGGCCGCATTCCCTTTTCCAAGCTCGACGTCATTCATCGGCGCAACCTCGATCGCATTCTCCCGCGCTTCGGGCTGGAGCGCGTGGCCGAGGATCGGCTCGTCGAGCTCAATCTCGCCTGGCATCGGCTGGACGCCTGGCCCGATGTAGCATCGGGCCTCGCAAGATTGAAACGTCGCTTTCGCATCGCGCCGGTGTCGAACGGCAACATCTCGCTGATGGTCGACCTCGCCCGGCGCAATGGCTTCCCCTGGGACACGATCCTCGGCGCGGAGATCGCCGGCGACTACAAGCCGAAGCCGCGCGTGTACCTCGCCGCGTGCGAGGCGCTCGATCTGCCGCCGGCCGAGTGCATGATGGTTGCGGCGCACAGCGGCGACCTGCAGGCGGCGGCCGCCTGCGGTCTGCGTACCGCGTTCGCCGCGCGGCCCGACGAGAAAGGTCCGGGCCGAGGTGAGGCCGCCGCGACGGTGCCTGTGGATTTTTCCGCGTGCGATCTGTTGGATCTGGCGCGACAGCTCGACGCGTAACGAAAAATGCGCCAGGCCCGCCACACCCTCACTGTTGCAACCCGCGGCAAGGGGCTCGTCGAGATCACCGCCGAGGTCCGCAAATGGGTCGCGGGGCAGGCGATCGCAAGCGGCCTGCTCACGATTTTCTGCCGTCACACGTCCGCATCGCTCCTGATCCAGGAGAACGCCGACCCGGACGTGCGCACGGACCTCGCCAATTTTTTCGAGGACATCGCACCCGAGTCCGGCGACTACGTGCACGACACCGAGGGCCCCGACGACATGCCCGCGCACATCCGCACGGCCCTCACCGGTGTGCAACTCTCGATCCCGGTCGCAGACGGCAAACCAATGCTCGGCACCTGGCAGGGGATCTACCTGTTCGAACACCGCCGCGCCGACGAGCCCGCAGGGCGAGTGCCCGGCGCGGCCACGAAAACAACCGGCAGCCCGCATCGACGCGAAGTGGTGCTGCATTTGCTGGGCAGCTAATCCCCATCCGGCCGTTGCAACGGCTCAGGGATCGGACTTGTCTCGCGCTCGAGATCCCAGGCTTGACCCGCGATCTTCCACTCGCCTGCGTCCTTGATCAGCAGGAAGGCGCCGACGTCGCGGCTAATCTCAGTGCCGTTCTCCAGCATCTCGCACGCGCCGAGCGCCACAGCCACGTTGCCGAACACATGCACCGTCGTGCCGAGCATCGTCTCCGCGAATGTCTTGAGCTTGCCCTCGGCCTCGAGGCCCCGCATACGCTCGATGAATGCTTCGATCGTCTGCCGCCGGGCCGGGCGCGCCGCGGGAACGAACGTCGTGTCGGGAAAGAATGTGGAGCGGAAGGCGTCCCAGTCGGCCGACTTGCCGGGAGCCCATTGCAGAGCGCGAAATTGGGTCGCGAGCAGCTTACGGATCGCTGCGATGTCCGCGTCGCTCATCGGCGCTCGCTTGGCGCCGCCGCGCCGCCTGGTCGCAGGTCATCGAACTCCGGATGCCGTTTCATATAGGCGGATACGAACGGGCAGCGCGCTACCACCTTCAGCCCGCGTTTCCGCGCCGCCTCCAGCACGCCGCGCGCGAGCCGCGAACCGATTCCCTGGCCTTCGAGCTCCTGGGGTACCTCCGTGTGCCGCACGGTCAAGAGATCGCCGTCCAGATTGTACTCGGAGTAGGCGACGCCGAGCGGCGTCACGAGCTCGAAGCGCCGCAGCTCCGGATTGTCTCTGACTTCGGGCGTTCGCGTCTCGCTTGGCATGCCTGGAATGTAAGCGCGATACGAACGGGTTCAAATGACAATCAGCGGATCGCGCGCCAGACGAACAGCACGATTGCCGCGCCGATGGCCGCCGCAACGTAGCCGGCATAGAGACCGGCCACGGCCAGCAGCAGCGCCACGTGGAACCCGGTGAATGAACCGGCGATGCCGACGAGCGCGCTCGTCACGTATCCGCGCGGACCGGTGAATTTACGCGCGAGCCAGCCGGGTCCCGCAAACCGGTCGAAGATCAGGCCGGCGACGATGCCGATGACAATAAGGAGCAGAAGATTGAGCCCGGGGTCGCGCATGGCGGCGTTCTCTCGATTATCTACACCGCCATATAGTGGGCGGCCGCGCACTATAACGCGTCCGCGACCG
>DATBJU010000025.1:0-27700 GCA_036556265.1 Xanthobacteraceae bacterium
GGTCGCGAGAAAAAAGCGGGGCCCCATGGGGCCCCGCTCGATTTCTTTGCGGCGTGTTGCGGAGTTCAGTCCTTCTCCGCGAGCACGGGCCTGCCGCGCGGTTTGCGGATCTCGTCGACAAACGCCTGCATCTCCCGTGACGGCTCCTTGTCGAGGAGGCTGACCACCCACATCACGAGGAAGCCGAGCGGCATGCCCAGCAATCCGCAGTTGATGTTATTGAGGTCGAACCAGCCCACCTTCGAGGCGAGCGGGTTTGCGGCGCTCGCCGGCACGTCGGCGAGCCACCTCGGGTCGGCCATCACCTTGGCCACGTCGACGACCGGCGTGCCGGTCGCGGCGTTGAGCAGGGAGCTCATGCCAAAGTACTTGATGCCGGCCTGCGGGAAGTACCGCGTGCACACGAGGTAGAAGATGCACAGGCCGAAGCCGGCGATGATGCCGAGCACCGCCGCCGTCGTCGTCGTGCGTTTCCACCAGATACCCATCACCAGCGCCGGGAAGTTGCCGGCCATGGCGAGTGAAAACGCCCACCCGACCATGGCCAGGATATCTCCCGGTTTTGTCGCAGCTAGTGTTGCTGCCACGACCGCGACAACCAACAACAGCACTCGCGCGACGACCAAGCGACGCGCGGTCGGCGCGTTCGGATCGAGCATCTTGTAATAGATGTCGTGCGAAAGCGCGTTGGCTATGGCGAGCAGCAGCCCGTCGGCGGTCGACAGCGCCGCCGCGAGGCCGCCGGCAGCGACCAGGCCCGAGATCACGTACGGAAGTCCCGCGATCTCCGGCGTTGAGAGCACGATCACGTCCGTATTGATCACGAAGTCCTGGAACCGGACCACACCCGGATGCCCTGCGATCGCTTTGCAGGCTGCGATCACAGTTGCCGGATCGACGGCGTTCTTGCCGCAGATCTGAATGAGGCCGATCTGTCCCCACGTGTACATCCACGGTCTGATCTCTTCGAGGTTCCTGCCGATGATGTTGGTGTAGACCTCGAGCTTCGAGAACGCCGCGTAGGATGGCGCCGAGAAGTACAGCAGGAAGATGAAGAACAGCGACCACGCCACAGATTTGCGGGCCTCACGCACCGTCGGGGTGGTGAAGTAGCGCATCAGGATGTGCGGCAGCGAAGCCGTGCCGACCATCATGCAAAAGATGATGCCGAAGTAGTTCAGCGGGCTCCACGTGGTGAACGCCTGGATGTGCGGCTTGAGTGTGCCCGGCGCGCAGCTTGCCGCCGTGCACAAGGTCGCAAGACCAGTCTTCACCAGCTCCTGTTCGCGCGCCGTGATGTCCTGGATTGCCTGCCCGTACATGAGCTCCGGAATCGGAATTCCGTACTTCTTGGTGGACAGGATCACGATCGGAGTCAGGTACGCGACGATGAGCACGATGTACTGGGCGATCTGCGTCCAGGTCACCGCGCGCATGCCACCGAGCATCGAGCAGAGCAGAATGCCGGCAAGACCCACGTACACTGCAACCTCGAACGGCATGCCGAGGAAGCGTGAGGCGATAATACCCGTGCCGTAGACCTGCGCCGTCACGTACGTGAAGGACGCGCTCGCAAGCACGATCACCGCGAGGAAGCGCGCGAAATTGCCGCCGAACCGGTACGCCATGAAGTCGGGCACAGTGTAGGCGCCGAACTTGCGCAGGAACGGAGCGACATAGAGCGCGACCAGCACGTAGCCGCCGGTCCAGCCGAGCACCCAGGAGATACCGTCATAGCCCTGCAGGAACAGCGATCCGGCCATGCCGACGAACGATGCCGCCGACATCCAGTCGGCGCCGGTCGCCATGCCGTTGTAGAAGGCGGGGACGCGGCGCCCCGCGACATAATATTCGGAAAGTTGCGCAGTCCGCGTGATCACGCCGATGAGGGCGTAAATCGCGAGCGTGAAGAACACGAACAGATAGCCGAGGACGCGGTTCGGTACGCCGACCTGCTCGAGGATCGCGAGCAGGATAATGAAGGCGATGAAGCCGCCGGTGTACGTCCCGTAGAGCCGTCCCAGTTGCTTGGTGAAGTCGGAGGTGGATGCTGTCTGCGTAGCCATTGTTTGTTTCCCCCTCAGTCGTCTTCGGCGACGCCGTGCTTGCGATCGATCGCGTCCTGTTGCTTCGCGAACAGGAACAGCTGGACCACAAAGGCGATCAGCGACCCTTGCGCGGCCATGTAGAAGCCGAGCGGGAAGCCGATAATGGTGATCTTATTGAGCGGAAAGACGAACATGTGGACGACGTAACCGAAGAAGATCCACACAGCGAGATGGATCCACATGAGCCGACTGGTTTCGCGCCAGTACGCCTCGTCTTTGGACTGCATTTGGATAGCCCTCCTGATTTCGCGACGGTGCGCGAGCCCCTGCGGGACCTCTGCCTCGAGTTGCGAAGGAAAATCGATTCCGGCCAGGACGAGGCCAGGCGTCTCCTCCAAGGTGACTTGGCCCGCCGGTTTTTTGTTTTCGTCGCGGGTCCGTTTTGGAAAATTAACATTCGGTAAACTTTGCGCCCTATACGACTTTCGGTGCACTGGGGTTATCTAAAGCGCCGAGTCGCCTGACGATTTTCGCATCGCAGCAGGGGCGGGTTACGCGCTTCGGGGCTGGCTGCACGCCCTGGCTCGCCGGTCTCGGTAGCCACGATCGCGCGACTTGACGGACGCCGCTTCGGGTCGTGCGTTATCCTCTTGTCTGAAGTGGCGAGCGGGCCACATCATCCTTTCGTCGAACGTGATATGAACGAAGGGGCGACGCCGGGGCGTCGTACCGGAGGGGACCAGGCGAAGTGGAGTCGTCCGAGCACTATCGATTCGTCGTCGCCGACGACCATCCCCTGTTTCGCGGAGCGCTACGCGAGGCCGTGACCACGCTGTTTGGGTCCGCAGAGGTCTTCGAGGCGGGTGGCTTCGACGACTTGCAGTCGCTGCTCGATCGGGAGGGCGACATGGATCTCGTGCTGCTCGATCTCGCGATGCCGGGCGTGCGCGGCTTCTCGGGTTTGCTGTTTCTGCGCGCGCAATTTCCCGGCGTTCCGGTCGTGATCGTATCGGCCACTGAGGAGCCCGGCGTCATTCGCCGCTGCATGGAGTTCGGTGCGTCCGGCTTTCTTCCGAAGACCCTCGACGTCGAGATCATGCGCTCCGCAATTCGCAGCGTTCTCGAGGGTGGGGTCTGGACGCCGCCCGACGTCGATCTATCGGGCAGGGCAGATGCAGCGACGCGCGATCTGGTCGGACGGCTTTCCACACTCACGCCGCAGCAGGTCCGTGTCCTGATGATGCTTTCCGATGGACTTCTCAACAAGCAGATCGCCTTCGAGCTCAAAGTATCGGAGGCGACGGTGAAGGCTCACGTGTCGGCAATCCTGCAGAAGCTCGGCGTCGAAAGTCGAACGCAGGCGGTGATTGCCGCGTCGAAGATCGAAGCAGGCACCTGGCCGCGCTCGGTGAATTGACGGCGTATCTTCCGCGTTCTCCGCTCATTCCCGCGCAAGCGCTATCGCTGCTGGGTCCCCGCTTTCGCGGGGACGAACGAAGACAGATGGCACGTGCCGCGTTTCTGATGATTTATTCCGCGGCCGGTCGCAACACTCTCCATTGCGCGAGGAAGGCGCGCATCGCAGCCGGCTTCACCGGCTTGTTGAATACCTGGATGTCTTTCGTGCGTGCGCCGTCGCGTACCGCCGGGCTGCGATCAGCGGTAACGAGCGCGGCAGGGATCTCGCCCCTGAGCTGCAATCGGAGCGCGACGATCGCGTCGATGCCGTTCCCCTCATCGAGATGGTAATCGACGAGCAGCGCGTCGGGCCGCAACCCGCTTTCCCGGATCGCGGCGAGGGCGCCCGCAAGGTCGGGCGCGGCAAGTACCTGACAGCCCCAGCCGGTCAAAAGCGATTCCATTCCAGCGAGCACTTGTGGCTCGTTCTCGATGCAAAGCACGACCACCCCCTCCAGCGGGGTCGCGGGGGGCGGTGCGTCGGGTGGCGGCGATTCGACCTCCGGCAGCGTCGATGCGATCGGCAGCTCGACGGAAAACGTCGAGCCTTTGTTCGGAACCGAACGCAGCGTCACTTTGTGGCTCAGCACCCTTGCGATGCGCTCCACGATCGAGAGGCCGAGCCCGAGGCCGCGCGCGGCCTTCGCACCCTGCTCGAGACGTTGAAATTCCTGGAAGATGACCTTTTGCTTGGACGTCGGCACACCGAGACCCGTATCGATCACCTGAATGGAGAGACGGTCACGACGGCGGCGGCAACCGACGAGCACGCGTCCCTTGGGCGTGTACTTGATCGCGTTTGACACGAGATTCTGCAGCAGGCGCCGCAGCAGCCGCCGATCGGAACGCACCGCGAGTGACGACGGCACGAACGAGAGCTTCAGCCCCTTTTCCGCGGCGAGCGGCTCGAACTCGACCTGCAGCTGACCGAATATTTCGTCGATCCGGAACGTAGAAATCTCCGGCTGCATCGCCCCGGTGTCGAGCCGTGAAATATCGAGGAGCGCGCCGAGGATTTCCTCGACCGCTTCGAGCGAGGCGTCGATGTTGGTTGCGAGTTTGGCATCGTCGCCGCGGCGCTGCCGCTCGACGAGGCTCGTTGCGTAAAGACGCGCAGCATTGAGCGGCTGGAGGATGTCGTGGCTCGCGGCCGCGAGGAAGCGGGTCTTTGAGATGTTGGCCTCGTCGGCCTCTGCCTTCGCTCGAGCGAGCTCAGCGTTGAGGCGGGTCAGTTCCTCGGTTCGCTCTTTCACGCGGCGCTCGAGGTTTTCATTCGCGCGCTCGAGCGCCTCGGCCGCCTCGACCGTCGGCGTGATGTCCGTGTACGTGACGACGATACCGCCGTCCGGCAACCGGTTCGAGCGAACCTCGACGACGATTCCGTGGTTGAGGAAGCGCTCGCGGAAACTTGCCGTCCGATTGACGTAGCGCTCCATGCGATCGGCGATGAACTCGCTCGCACGGCCCGGCCCGAAATCACCCCGCTCCGTGCCGACGCGAATGATTTCGTCGAGCCCGACGCCAAGGCGCACGATATCCGGAGGCAGATCGAGCATTTCGCCGAACTGCCGGTTCCAGCAGATGAGGCGCAGCTCCTTGTCGAAGACCGCGATGCCCTCCTGCACGTGATCGATCGCGTTCTGCAGGATTTCGCGGTTGTACTGGATCGCCGCCGACGCGTCGTCGAGCAGCTTGAGCGCGGCCTGCGGCGACACCGTTCCTTTTCGCAGCAGCAGCGACAGCACGAGGCGCGACGAGGCGGCGCCGATCGCGGACGCGAGCAGATGCTCCGCGTAGCGCAGGACATGAATGTCGGCCTCGCTACGGGGATCGATGGGAACACCGCGACTTTGTGCGTAGCTATCGAACGATCGCCGCGTCCGCTCTTCACCAAGGTAGCGTGCGACGGTGGAAATAAGTTCTTCGACCGTCACCGACGAGCGCCAAAGTCGGAAGCTTGGCGCGATCGGTGTGCTGTTCGCCTCGACGAATACGTTTGCCTGCAGCCGCTCGATCGGCGCCGCCGACGTGAGCAAGGAAACCGTCACAAACGCCAGGATGTTCAGCCCGAGGCTCCAGAACACGCCGTGCGTCAGTGGAGCCGCGTCGAGACCGAACAGTGCCTGCGGCCGCAGGTTTGCGATCCCCAGCAAGCCGGCGTCGAGGATTGTACGATCGAGCAGCCCTGCGGCAACGAAGCTTGGCAGCAGCAGGGTGTAGGCCCACACCCCGACCCCGATTGCGAGGCCGGCGATCGCGCCACGCGCTGTAGCTCGGCGCCACAGCAGGCCGCCGAAAAACGCGGGGCCGAATTGCGCGACCGCTGCGAACGACAGGAGGCCGATCTGCGCGAGCTGCGCCTCTCCGCCCAGATGATAGTAGAGATAGGCGAGCAGCAGCACGCAGAAGATCGAGAACCGCCGGGCGCGCAGCAGCAGTGCACCCATGTCGTCGCGGGTACCGGTTTCCACACCGCGGCGGCGCAGCACGAGTGGGACGACGATGTCGTTGGAGACCATGATCGCCACCGCGACGCTCTCGACGATCACCATGGCGGTGGCGGCGGACAGACCGCCGACGAACGCGAGCAGCGCCAACACGTCCGCATGCGCGGAGAGCGGGAGCGCCAGCACGAACATGTCGCTGTCCACATTGCGCGAAGGGAATGTGATCAGACCGGCCATTGCGATCGGGACGACGAACAGGTTGATCAGAATTAAGTAGAGTGGAAAGAGCCAAACGGCGCGACGCAGCTCGTCCTCGCCGTTGTTCTCGACCACCATGACGTGAAACTGGCGCGGCAGCAGCACGATCGCGAGCAGCGACAGCACCGTCATCGTGATCCATGTCGCCGGATTAATATTGTGCGTGAAGATCGGGAGGATGTTGCCGCGCTCTGCTGCCTTTCCGATCAGGTCAGCCGGGCCGTCAAACAGGTAGAAGATCACGAAAAGACCGACGACCAGGAACGCAACGAGCTTGACGAGCGACTCCGTTGCGATTGCGAGCATCAAGCCTTCCTGGTGCTCGGTCGCATCGATGTGGCGCGTGCCGAACAGAACCGCGAACGCCGCCATGGTAACGGCTACGACGAGCGCGAGGTCGCCGAACATCGGCGCGAGGGAAGAGGAGAACGGCTGTTGGCCAAGAATGGTGAGCAGCGATGCCGAAACGGCCTTGAGCTGAAGCGCGATGTAGGGCACTGCGCCGATAACCGCGACCACCGTGACGATGGCGGCAACGACCTGGCTCTTGCCGTAGCGTGCAGCCATGAAGTCGGCGATCGAGGTAATGTTCTGTGACTTGGCCAGCCGCACGATCTTCAGGATCAGCGGAAAGCCGAGCACCACCATCAGTACGGGCCCGAGATAGATCGTGAGAAAGTCGAAGCCCTGCGCCGACGACAGGCCCACCGAGCCGAAGAACGTCCACGAAGTGCAATAGACTGCTAGCGAGAGCGGGTAGATCCATGGGCGGCTGCTGCGCGCGCCCCAACGAGGCCTCGCCCGGTCGCCATAGCTCGCTACAGCGAACAGGAATCCAATATAGGCAAGGGCGAACCCGACGACGACCCAGCCTTGCAGCATGCTCACACCTGGGCCACTCTTAATGTGGCGACAGTCTGGGAAAAAGGACCACAGCCGGCGCACCTTGTCCATGCCGGCCGGCCTTTTCATCGGTATTGGGCGGAATTGGCATGGGCCTTTTTGATTGGTTCAAGCGTCCGGCTCCGATTGCGGGGCGCGCCGATCTCGTCGACTTTCTCGACACGCGCGCCGCCTATCTGGTGCAAAAGAGCATCTACGACTTTGCCCATGCCTGCGCGGGCATGGCCTTTGACCGGCTGATGCGGGAGGCGGAGTTCGTCGAGGCGATGGATCGGTCGCGCTGGCGCTCGTATCCGCTTGGGCTCGCCTTGATCGCGGAGACGGTGCACGGTGTCTTGCGGCCGGCGGCGGACGGCATGCCGCTTGCCGAAGCGCTTCGCGAGGCCGCTTTCGATGCCTTCGATCGATACCCGATTCCGGCAATGTTGGACGCCGAGATCTGGGTCGGCGAGAGAGCGGAGCTCGGCCAGCGCGTGCTCGGAATTGCGCTTCACGCGCCAAAGGCGGTGAAGGACATTCCGTTTGGGGTCTCGGAGCAACTCTACAACAACTTGCCGATCCACGCGAAGATTCGCGGCGATGATCGGGAAATCGTGATCAATCACCTGCGAACGAACCTCATCCGCATCTACGATGATTTTTCCCGTCGCGCCGACGTGGAAGGGCTTGTGCTCGAGCTCGGCGTTGCCGAGAAAGCCGACGCCGAAAACGCTGCCGCCGGCTGAGGACGCGGATGGCTGATCGCCTGAGCGCAACACCTCTGCTCGCGCTCGACGCTGTTGTGCTCGACACCGAAACCACGAGTCTTGATCCGACACGAGCGCGGGTGGTGGAGATCGGCGGCGTTCGTCTTGCGGCCGGCCGCGTCGAAATCGCTGAGCGCTTTCATGCACTGGTCGACCCGCGCGAGCCGATCCCTCCGATCTCTACGCGCATTCACGGAATCGACGACACTCGCGTCAAGGACGCGCCCGACTTTGCGACGGCGTGGAAAGGATTCGTCGAGTTTCTCGGCGACAAAGCCGTGGTCGGCCATACGATCGACTACGACGTCACCGTGATCGCCAACGAATCGAAGCGCGCCAGCCTGGCCTTTCAGGCGCCGCGAGCGATCGACGTGCGCGTCCTCGCCGAGTTTGCAAGGCCCGATCTTTCCGGGTTCTCGATCGAGGAACTTGCCGCATGGCTCGGCGTGGAGGTTGAGCACCGTCACTCCGCCCTCGGAGACGCCCTGACGACAGCGCGTATCTTTACGGCGCTCGTCCCGCGATTGCGCGAGCGTGGCATTCGCACCTTCGCTGAGGCCGAGGCCGCGTGCCGCGAGTATTCAGACGCGATCGGGCACCTGGGGCTCGCCGCGTATGCTTCGCGCGGCGACAGCCAAGCAGCGTTCGCGCGCCTCGATGCCTACCCCTATCGCCACCGCATTCGCGACGTCATGTCTTCGCCGGCGCTTTTTGTAACCGCTGACGTCCCGCTTAAATCCGCGATGACACTCCTGATGGAGCGGTGCGTTAGCTCGGCGTTCGTCCACCCGAAGGGCAGCGGCCAAGCCTTCGCGGAGGACACAGGGATTCTCACCGAGCGCGACGTATTGCGCGCGATCGCAAGGGGCGGTGCAGGCGCGCTAGAGCAACCGGTCTCCAAGTTCTCAAGCCGGCCGCTCGCCGCCGTTCCCGCTGATGACTTTGTTTACCGCGCGATCGGGCGCATGAGCCGCCTGAAAGTCCGGCACCTTGGCGTAGTGGACGAAAGCGGCATTGTTATCGGTGCGCTCTCGGCCCGCGACTTGCTGCGATTGCGGGCGGGCGATGCAGTCGCACTCGGAGATGAAATTGATGAAGGCGCCGACGTGCACGAGCTCGCCGCCGCCTGGGCGACGCTTCCGGCTGCGGCGCGCGGACTCGTCGCCGAGGGTGTCGATGCGCGTGACATCGCCGCGGTGATCTCCGGCGAACTCTGCGCGCTTACGCGCCGCGCCGCGATACTTGGCGAACGACGCATGCGCGAGGCCGGGCAGGGTGATCCGCCCGTTCCCTATGCCGTGCTTGTGCTCGGCTCGGCGGGCCGCGGCGAAAGCTTGCTCGCAATGGACCAGGACAACGCCATCATCTTCGCCGAAGGCGAACCCGACGGCACAAACGATCGATGGTTCGCCGCGCTTGGTACGCACATCGCCGACATCTTGCACGAGGTCGGCGTTCCCTACTGCAAGGGCGGCGTCATGGCGAAAAACGCGGCCTGGCGCGGCAGCGCGAAGGTGTGGCGCGAGCGCGTCACCGATTGGATCGGGCGTTCGAGCCCTGAGGATCTGCTCTCGGTCGACATTTTCTTTGATCTGCGATTTGTGCACGGGGATGGCGCTCTCGCGGACAGCCTTCGGCGCGACACGCTCGATCTCGCGAAGGACCAGGTAACCTTTCTGAAACTCCTCGCCGAAGCGGCCGGGCCGTTCGAGCCGCCGCTCGGTTTTTTCGGAATCAAGACGGAGAACGGCCGTGTGGATCTGAAACGGGGCGGCCTGTTCGGAATTGTCTCAGTCGCGCGAGTGCTCGCGTTGCGCTTCCATGTCGCCGAGCGTTCGTCGCCGGGACGCCTTGCGGCAGTGAAGACCCTGCATGTGGGTGCCGAACGCGATCTCGACTCGCTGATCGAAGCGCATCGCATCCTGCTTGCGGCAACGCTCAACCAGCAGTTGGTGGACATCGGCGCCGGCATTCCGCCGTCGAATCGGGTCGAGATGCGTCGTCTCGAACGAATCGAGCTGGACCGTCTGAAAGAGGCGTTGGGCAGCCTGAGACACCTGGACCATCTGGTACGCGATCTATTGACCGCGCGCTAGCTTGCCCGCCATTTTGCTTCGGGACCCGGTCGGCAGGTGGTGAGGAGGCGTACATGCTTCAGGAATTCCGCGAATTTGCCGTGCGCGGCAACGTGGTTGATCTTGCGGTCGGTGTGATCATCGGCGCCGCGTTCAACGGGATCGTTCAGTCTCTCGTTGGCGACATCTTCATGCCGGTGATCGGCGCGGTCACCGGCGGTCTCGATTTCTCGAATTATTTCGTCGGCCTCTCCTCAAAGGTGAGCGCGGACACGCTCGTCGAGGCGAAGAAGCAGGGCGCGGTGCTCGCGTGGGGAAATTTCATCACCGTCGCCATCAATTTCCTGATCGTCGCCTGGGTCCTCTTCCTGGTGGTGAAAGGAATAAATCGGCTGCGCCGGCAGGAAGCGGAGAAGCCGGCGGCCGCCGCGACGCGTCAGGAAGTATTGCTTACGGAAATTCGCGATCTGCTCAGGCAGCAGCGCTGACCCGCGCCCATCAATGAGGAAGTTCTCCGCGGGCGTGCACAATCCGCTTGCCACCATAGTGACGCTGGCGGTCGCCGCCACAGGCGGCGCGCTGCTCGCATTGGTTGGAGTCCCGGCTGCCTGGCTTTCCGGAGCGCTTGTCGCGGTGACCGCTCTCGCACTCACTGGATTTCCAGCCCACGTCCCGAATGTCCTGCGACGCGCAACGTTTCTCGTCCTTGGCATTTCCATGGGCACGGCCGTGACCCCGGAGACGATCGCCGGTGTCCGTACGTGGCCGGTCACAATGGCCTTTCTCGTGCTCTCGGTGCCGGCGACGATGGCCGCGGTCGTGGCCTACTTGCGCCGGGCCGGCTGGGACCGGGAGGCCGGACTGTACGCAAGCGCGCCCGGCGCGCTCTCGAGCGTACTCGCACTTGCCCACGAGGCGGGTGTCGACGTGCGCCGCGTCGCCTTCGCGCAATCGGTACGCGTGTTCCTCCTCATTGCAGCGCTGCCCGGCTTGTTGTCGCTCTTCGAACCGAGCGCCGCTAGCGGCCTCGCGTTCCGCGTCACGTTCACGGGCGGAGACCTCGGCGAGATTGTGCTCATGGCCTCTGCCGGCGTCGCAGTAGGCCTCGTGGCGGAGCGGCTTGCGATGCCGGGCGGCTTGATCGTCGGTTCGATGGCGGCGAGCGCGGCCTTGCATGCGACCGGATACGTTTCCGCGCGCATGCCGCAGTACGCGCTGATCCCGTGCTTTGTCGTGCTCGGGGCATTGATTGGCGTGCGCTTCATCGGGACTGACCTCGCACTGCTGCGCCGCCTGCTATTCGACTCGGTCGGGGCGTTCGTTGTCGCAGTTCTGGTCACGGGTTTGTTCGCACTCGGCGCCGCTACGCTCGCCGGCGAGGGCCTCGGCAAGACGGTAGTTGCCTTCGCGCCGGGCGCACTCGAGGGAATGATCATCCTTGCATTTCTGCTCGACCTCGACCCGGCGTTTGTCGCCGCGCACCACCTCATCCGCTTTCTGCTGATAGCCCTGCTATTGCCGTTCGCTGCACGTCTTCTGTTTGGACGCCGGGCGAAGCCATAGGCAAAAACAAAGCGGCCGGCGTTCGCGGCGAAGAAGGTCAGGATGGTGCTGCCGGTGTGGATTGAACACACGACCTCCCCCTTACCAAGGGGGTGCTCTACCACTGAGCTACGGCAGCATTGAAAGGGACAGGACGCGCGACAAACCGGCCGCGAGCCGGCGCGAACGTGCCATAGGGCAGGGGGCGCCCGCAAGCACGCTTGCGGCGGCGCAACTGCGGAGGTACCGCTTGCGTCATGGCCAAAAAGGATCGCGCCGGACCGCGCCGGGGGCGAACAAACCTCCGGGTCGAGCGCCTTGCCCAAGCGCTCCGCGCCAACTTGAAACGCCGCAAGGCGCAGGCCCGCGGCCGCTCTGCGTCGGACCAGCGGACGTCGTCCGGTCCCTTGGCTGATGCCGCGCGCGGCGGGTCGGAAGGAGAATAAGGTGATGCTGGCGTACCGCCATTATCTCGCCCCGTGTCCGGCGCTAGTGTTGCGCGCCTTGATCGATCGCGCCCGAGGAGCATGAGATGGACCGCATCCGCATCCGTGGCGGCCGACCCCTCAATGGCACAATCCCGATCTCTGGCGCGAAGAACGCGACGCTGCCACTGATGATCGCGAGCCTCCTTACCGAGGACGCCCTCGTGCTCGACAACGTGCCGCGACTGGCCGACGTGAGCCTGCTTCAGCACATCCTCGGCAATCACGGCGTGGACGTCACGGTCAGCGGCAAGCGTGTGGGCGAGAGCGAACATACCGGCCAGACGCTCCAGCTGTCCGCCAAGAATATTGTCGATACCACCGCGCCGTACCACCTCGTCTCCAAGATGCGCGCGAGCTTCTGGGTCATCGGGCCGCTCGTCGCTCGCATGGGTGAGGCACGAGTCTCGATGCCGGGCGGCTGCGCCATCGGCACGCGGCCGGTGGATTTCCATATCGACGCGTTGCGTACCCTTGGCGCGGAAATCGACATCGAAGGCGGCTACGTACTTGCACGCGCGCCCAATCGTCTGAAGGGGGCGCGCATCCGCTTCCCGCGGGTGTCGGTAGGAGCCACGCACACCGCGCTCATGGCTGCTTCGCTCGCACGCGGCGAAACGCTGATCGAGAATGCCGCCCGCGAGCCCGAAATCATCGATGTTGCCGACTGCC
This sequence comes from Xanthobacteraceae bacterium, assembly GCA_036556265.1. Lineage (GTDB taxonomy): Bacteria > Pseudomonadota > Alphaproteobacteria > Rhizobiales > Xanthobacteraceae > JAUSIF01. Next base: position 12,635 of record DATBJU010000025.1, read on the forward strand.
TGAAGAAGATGGGCGCGCGTATCGAGGGCGCCGGCACATCCACGATCCGAGTCGATGGCATCGAGCGCCTGTCCGGCGCGCGTCATTCAGTGCTCGCCGACCGTATTGAGACGGGCACCTATGCGATGGCGGTCGCCATGGCGGGCGGCGATGTGGTTCTCGCCGGTGCACGCGCCGACCTCCTGCAATCGGCCCTCGATCTCCTCGCCCGCGCCGGCGTCGGAATCACGGCAACGAACGAAGGCATCCGCGTCCGCCGCGACGGAGCAGGGCTTTCCTCCGTCGAAGTGACGACCGCGCCTTTCCCCGGTTTCCCGACCGATCTGCAGGCGCAACTCATGGCGTTGATGTCGCGGGCGCGCGGCACTTCGCGCATCACCGAGACGATCTTCGAGAACCGCTTTATGCATGTCCAGGAGCTCGCGCGCCTGGGCGCCCGAATTCACCTGGATGGCGAGACGGCCACGGTGGAGGGCGTCGAACGCCTGAAGGGTGCGCCGGTCATGGCAACCGACCTGCGCGCTTCGGTGTCGCTCGTGATCGCCGGCCTTGCCGCCGAGGGCGAGACCATGGTTCACCGCGTCTATCATCTCGACCGCGGGTTTGAACGGCTGGAACACAAGCTCGCCGCGTGCGGCGCCATGATCGAGCGCGTCGCCGGGTAGACGTTCCGGTTCCGCCGCCGCCAGAAGTGGTTATCCGATTGTTAACCGCCTGATTCGATGGTTGGCTCGCGGCTTTTGCCCTGGCCAATCAGTGACCCGGTTTTCATGAGCGCTGCATTGTTCGGTCGCCTCGACCGTTGGTTCGAGCGCTTCTGCTCCATTGGCGTCCCCCAGGGCGCGAGCGATGAGTTTGTCGGCCGCATGCGGGCCGAGCAGCTTCGCGTCTTCCGGCGGCTCACGCCGGTGCTGATGATCGCGATCATCCTGAACGTTGTCGTGCTCTACTGCGTCTTCTTCGGTCGGACTAACACGATCGCGCTCTCGTTGTGGGCGGTGGCGTCAATCGCCCTTGCCCTGGAGGGACTGCGCGGCTGGCGTGCGGCGCGCGACCGGCCGCCTAAAGCTACGGCCTCGATGCGTTCGATCAAGCGTGCGACGGTCAATTCAGCGCTCATGGCGTCGATCTGGACCTACACCGATTTCCTTTTTGTTGAGCACCTCGGCGCCGACGAAATGCTGATCATCGCCGCGCTGAAGGCCGGCATGATGGGCGCGGGCGGGTTCGCGCTTGCCACAATTCCGTCGGCCTCGATCGCGTATGCCGCGCTCGTGGGGCTGCCATCGCTCGTCAGCCTCTTCACGGTCGGCGGGTTCACGATGTACGGGCTCGCGGTGATCCTTGTCACGTACTATGTGATCATCGCCAACATCGTCCACTCCACCTTCACAGTGTTTGTCGAGCGCCAACTCGCCGAGAGCGCGCGCGAGCGGCTGGCCGATACTGAGCGCGAGACCATGGCCAGTCGGGAGAAACGCACCGAACGCATTGAGCGGCTGATCGCTGCGTTTGATGGCTCGGTCGCCACTTCGCTCGAAAAGATGTCGATGGTCGCCGGTGAGTTGCATGGATCCGCCGGCGAATTGAATGCGAAGGCAATCTCGACGGGCGCCTCAACGCGATCGGCGACCGCCTGCGCGGAGGATGCAAGTGCGGCGATCGCTTCGTCGGCATCGGCGTGCGAAGGAATTCTCGTCTCGATTCGGCAAATTGCGGAGCGCAGCCGCCATTCCGTCGAGGCAGGCGAGAACGCGATGCAGCAGGCATCGGACTCCGTCGACGCAATCACCTCGCTGACCGCCGCAGCGCATGGCATTGAAGGCGTGATTGAACTGATCCGTGCGATTGCGGCACGGACGAACCTGTTGGCGTTGAACGCGACCATTGAGGCCGCACGCGCGGGTGAAGCAGGCCGCGGCTTTGCTGTGGTCGCGGGGGAGGTCAAGCAGCTCGTCGCCCAGACCGCGCGTGCGACACAGGAGATCGCCAGGCACGTCACCGATATCCAGGCGACGTCGGGCAGAACGGCGAGTGCGGTCGCCGACGTTCGCCGCACCATCGATGAAATGTCCGCGATTGCCGCCGATGTCGCCGGCGCTGTGGAGCAGCAATCCTCCGTCGTCGCAAGGATCGCGCGCGACGCGACGCTCGCCGCTGAAGGCGCGCGCGCAAGCGTGAAGGACGACGAACGGGCGGGTCAGGCGGCCGCCGCAGCCGAACTGGTCGCAACCCAGGCGCAGGAACTCGCCGCCAGCCTGACCCGCGAAACCCACGCTCTCAACGAGGTAGTGCGAACCTTCCTGCGCGACGTCCGCGCAGCCTGAGCGGTGTCAGTTCTTCAGGCGATAGCCGGTCTTGAAGATCCACCACACGACGGCGAGGCACGCCGCAAGAAAGACGAGCGTCATGCCGAGACTCACGCCCACGTGCACGTCGGCAATCCCATAGAAACTCCAGCGGAACCCGCTGACGAGATATACGACCGGATTGAACAACGTCACCGTCTGCCAGAATGGTGGAAGCACATTCACCGAGTAGAATGTCCCACCAAGAAAGGTGAGGGGCGTAATCACCAGCAACGGAACGATCTGCAGCTTCTCGAAGCCGTCCGCCCAGATGCCAATGATAAATCCGAGCAGGCTGAAGGTGAGCGCGGTGAGCAGCAGGAATGCGACCATCCAGACCGGGTGATCGATCTGTAGCGGCACGAACAGCGCTGCGGTCGCGAGAATGATGAAGCCGAGAATGATCGATTTCGTTGCGGCCGCGCCCACGTATCCGAGCACGATCTCGATGTACGACACTGGTGCCGAGAGAATCTCGTAAATTGTACCGACGAAGCGCGGGAAGTAGATTCCGAATGAAGCGTTCATCGTGCTCTGCGTGAGTAACGTCAACATGATCAGGCCCGGGACGATGAAGGCTCCATATGCGACCCCTTCGATCTCGGTGATGCGTGTCCCAATCGCCGCCCCGAACACGACAAAATAAAGCGAGGTCGAGAGCACGGGCGAGACGACGCTCTGGAACAGCGTGCGCGCCGTGCGCGACATTTCGAAGATATAGATCGCCCGGACCGCGCGAATATTCATTGCGCGCTCACTTTCCGTTCCTACCGCTTCGCACGAGCCCGACGAATATGTCTTCGAGCGAGCTCTGCGTCGTTTGGATGTCGCGAAAGCGGATGCCGGTCCGGCTGAGGTCGCCGAGCAGCGCGGTGATCCCGGTGCGCTCGCCCTGCGTGTCGTAGTTGTAGACAAGCTCGTGCCCGTCAGCCGAAAGCGTGAGGCGATGCGCCGCGAGTTCGTCGGGCACCGCGTCGAGCTTTTTCTGCAATTGCAGCGTCAATTGCTTCTTTCCGAGCTTTCGCATGAGTTCGGCTTTTTCCTCGACCAGAACGATTTCGCCTTGATTGATGACGCCGATCCGGTCGGCCATCTGCTCTGCTTCTTCGATGTAATGCGTAGTGAGGATGATGGTCACGCCGGACGCCCGCAGCTCGCGCACCACCTGCCACATGTCCTTGCGCAGTTCGACGTCGACCCCCGCCGTCGGCTCGTCGAGAAACAGGATCCGCGGCTCATGCGAGAGCGCCTTGGCGATCAGGACGCGCCGCTTCATGCCGCCGGAGAGCGTCATGATCTGGCTGTCCTTCCGGTCCCACAGCGAAAGGTCCTTCAGCACCTTGGCGATGTGTTCCGGGTTTGCCCGCTTGCCGAACAGGCCGCGGCTGAAACTCGTCGTCGCCCAGACCGTCTCAAATGCGTCCGTCGTGAGTTCCTGCGGCACGAGCCCGATCAGCGAACGCGCGGCGCGGTAGTCCTTGACGATGTCGTGGCCGTCGACGGAAACAGAGCCTTTGGTTGGGTTCACAATGCCGCAGATGATGCTGATGAGCGTAGTCTTGCCGGCGCCATTCGGTCCGAGCAGCGCGAGAATCTCGCCGCGCCGTATCTCGAGGTTCACGTTCTTGAGCGCGTGAAAGCCGGACGCGTAGGTCTTCGACAGATCGGAGACGGAGATTACCGGCTGTGTGGATACGGATGGTCGTTGCAGCATGCGGACCGTCGCAACAATTCGCGATTGAGGCGCATATGTAGGCGAGGGCGTGGGTACCCGCTAGGCGCGGTAACGAATGTTGATGGAGGTCGCATTCGGCACAATCATGCAGCTTGCGCTTTGCCCCGCAACACCGCTATCTCGCGCGGGAAAGGCACCTTTTATGCCCCCCGATCTCAAGGATCCGCTGCGCCTGATTGCGCTCGACGCGGAGGATCTCGCCGTGGTCTCAGCGCATTTGCAGGACTCGGTCGCCCGTGTCTCGGACATGGCCTTTCTGCCGCGCGAGAAGCGCTTCGCCATGGTGCTCGACCGCTTCGACTGGACGTCCCTGGGAACGGGTGCCGCAGAGCGCCGTCGCGCCGGTGTGCACTTCGAGCGGGTCTTGAAGGCCCAGACGCGAGGTTTCGATCTCAACGATCGCGACGCCGCCCTCAATCTGCTCGCGGTCGAGTTTGTCGAGAATGACCCGCCTGCCGGTGTCATAACGTTGCTCTTTGATCGCGACGCGGCCATCCAGCTCGAAGTCGAGTGCCTGGAGGCTGCCATGAGCGACCTCGGTCCGGCGTGGCCCGACGACGGCCGCCCGCGTCACACCGAAGCCAAGTAGGAAGGCCGCGATGCCGCTCCGGCTTTCCACTCGCGACGCCGATTTTAGCCAGCGCTTCGCCGCGTTTCTCGGCACAAAACGCGAATCCGCCGAGGACGTGGAGGCGGCCGCGCGCTCTATTATCGCCGATGTGGTGAAGCGTGGCGACCGCGCCCTGATCGAGCTGACCAAGAAGTTCGACGGAGTCGATCTCCGGGAAACCGGGCTGCGCGTTCCGGAATCTGAACTCGATCTTGCGCTCGCGGCCATCGATCCGCGCGCGCGGTCGGCGCTCGAATTCGCGCGCGACCGCATCGAAGCGCACCACCGGCGGCAGCTGCCGAAGGACGAGATGTACGTAGACCCGATCGGTGTCGAGCTCGGCCACCGTTGGAGCGCGATCGAAGCGGTTGGTCTCTACGTGCCTGGCGGAACAGCCGCATACCCGTCGTCGCTTCTGATGAATGCCGTGCCGGCAAGGGTAGCAGGCGTCGGTCGGCTCGCCATTACGGTTCCGACACTGGGCGGGAAGGTCAACCCGCTCGTGCTTGCGGCGGCGAAGCTCGCCGACGTGACCGAGATCTACCGCGTCGGCGGCGCCCAGGCGATCGCCGCGCTCGCTTACGGCACCGAGACAATCGCCCCGGTCGCCAAGATCGTCGGGCCGGGCAACGCCTATGTGACGGCGGCGAAGCGCCTGGTGTTCGGCCGAGTCGGCATCGACATGGTCGCCGGACCGTCCGAAGTGCTCGTGCTCGCCGACGGTGGCGCCGACCCGGATTTCATTGCTGCGGACCTGCTCGCACAGGCCGAGCACGACGAGGCGGCGCAACCGATTCTGATCACGAACGACGCGAAACTTGCCGACGCGGTGGAGCGCTCCGTTGCACGACAGGTGCAAAGCCTGCCCCGTGCGGAGATCGCCGGGGCGAGCTGGCGTGCGTTTGGCGCGATCATTCTCGTTGCGAAGCTGGAGGATGCGATACCCCTCATTGACCGCATAGCGCCCGAACACCTCGAGGTGATCGGCGCGGATGCTGAAAAGCTTTCCGGCAAGGTCTGCAACGCTGGCGCGATCTTCATCGGTCCGTTCACGCCGGAGGCGATCGGCGATTATGTCGGGGGTTCCAACCACGTGCTGCCGACCGCGCGTGCCGCACGCTACGCGTCCGGACTCGGAGTGCTCGACTTTATGAAGCGCACATCGATCCTGAAGTGCGGGCCCGAGCAGATGAAGAAGCTCGGTCCGTCCGCGGTCGCGCTCGGCGAGGCCGAGGGGCTCGAGGCGCACGCCCGGTCGGTGCGCATGCGCCTCGATCGCGGCTGAGCGATGCCCGACCGTCCAGCAGATCCGAAACGCCTTGTCTCAGTGGTTCTCGACGAAGCCTCGATCGGCCGCGCCAATCCCGACGTCGAGCACGAGCGCGCCATCGCGATCTACGACCTGATCGAAGAAAACAGTTTCGAGCCGCTCGGCGACGGCGGGGGGCCGTATGCCCTCAAGATTGCACTTGTCGAGAGCCGCCTCGTGTTCGAGGTGACACGAGAGGACGGTACCCCCGTCATCACCCACATGCTTTCGCTCACGCCGTTCCGTCGCGTGGTGAAGGACTATTTCCTCGTGTGCGAGAGCTACTACGCCGCGATCAAGACCGAGTCGCCGACGCGTATCGAGGCGATCGATATGGGGCGCCGCGGCCTGCACAACGACGGATCGAAACTGCTCGTCGAACGTCTCAAGGATAAGATCGCCGTCGATTTCGACACCGCGCGCCGCCTCTTTACACTGATTTGCGCGCTGCATTGGAAGGGCTGAGGCGGCATGGACGCGGCGGGTGAGGAGCGGCCGCGCGCCGTGTTGTTCCTCTGCGGACACAACGTGGTTCGCTCGCCCATGGCCGCCGCACTCGCCGAGCAACTGTTTGCGTCATCCCTGAAGGTCGCGTCCGCCGGCGTCCGCACCGACAATCCGGATCCGTTCGTTACGACCGTGATGGAGGAAGTCGGCATCGATCTCTCGCGCCACCGGCCGATCGCGCTGGAGCAACTGGCCGACCTGGAGGGTCTCGATTTTGATCTGGTGATCAGTCTTTCGCCGGAGGCGCATCACGCGGCGCTCGGTCTCACGGGCGATCATCCACTCAAGGTCGAGTATTGGCCGACCGAAGACCCGACGGTCGTGGAGGGCAATCGCGAGCAGCGGCTCGAGGCCTATCGCGCCGTGCGCGATCAGTTGATGAAGCGCGTCCGGGAGCGGTTCGGCGCGGCGCCGATGGCGCCGGGATAAAGCCGTTTTCTGTCGGTTCACATCGAGCGGGCTTTCGGTTAATTTTCCCGACCCATCGCGTCACGCCGGGGTTCGGCGCGTCGTCACATCCGAAAAGGTTCGAATGCCGAAGGAAGAACTCCTTGAGTTCCCGGGTACAGTGACGGAGCTGCTCCCGAACGCGACCTTTCGCGTCAAGCTCGAAAACGATCACGAGATCATTGCTCACACGGCCGGCCGCATGCGCAAGAACCGAATCCGCGTGCTTGCGGGCGACAAGGTGCTGGTCGAGATGACGCCCTACGACCTGACCAAGGGTCGCATCACCTATCGATTCAAATGAACGGATCCCGGCCGTATGCAGGCGCGGGACGCAAAGGGATGAGCCGATGATCGGCCGGCCAAAGCTTGTGCTTGCCTCGGGCTCGCCGCGACGGCTTGGCCTCTTGAATCAGGCGGGGCTTGAGCCGGATTCGCTCGAGCCGGTCGAGATCGACGAGACGCCCGAGCGCGGAGAGTTGCCACGAACGCTCGCCGTGCGCCTTGCGCGCGAGAAGGCGGAAGCGTCACTCGCGCGCGTCCGCGGACGCGAGGCGATCAAGGACGCCTACATTCTTTCTGCCGACACGGTGGTTGCAGTCGGCCGCCGCATTCTGCCAAAGCCCGACGTGCTGGAAGAGGCCGCCGCATGCCTGCGGTTGCTCTCGGGCCGCACGCACCGCGTCTACACCGGCGTCTGCCTCGTGACGCCGCGCGACGCGCTTCGCACGCGACTTGTCGAGACTCGCGTTCGCTTCAAGCGGCTGTCGAATGAAGATCTGGAATCCTACCTCGCCTCTGGCGAGTGGCGCGGCAAGGCTGGCGGATACGCGGTCCAGGGCCTCGCCGGCAGTTTCGTGACGAAGATCGTTGGTTCCTACACCAACGTCGTCGGTTTGCCGCTCTACGAAACCACGTCGCTGCTCGCCGGCGAGGGCTTCCCGATCCACTTCGGCTGGCTCAATCCGACCTGAGTACGGAGGTGCGATGAATCTTGCGCTTTGGCTCGAACGCGCAGGTCGCGCCGCTCCCGGGGCGCCCGCAGTCGCGCTCGGCGCCAAGGTTGTTCAGGATTACGCCGCACTCGCCTTGCGCGCGGCCCGGATCGCGGGCGCATTGCGCGGGATGGGGATGTCGCCGGGCGATCGCACCGCGCTCATTGCCAAGAACCACGAAGATTATGTCGCGATCCTGTTCGGCATCTGGCACGCCGGCCTCGTCGCCGTGCCCGCGAACGCCAAGCTCCATGGCGCTGAGCTCGCATACATCCTTGAGCACTCGGGCGCACGCGCGTGCATTGCATCGGCTGACCTGGATGCGGACATTGCGAAACACGCGCCCAAGAGTCTCGAGCGCCTGATCGCACTTGGCGGCGATGAGTATTCGTGCATCGCGCGCACGGACGCGATCGCGGTCGAGCCACGTCGACCCGATGACCTCGCGTGGCTGTTCTACACCTCGGGCACCACCGGCAAACCCAAGGGGGCAATGCTGACCCACGGCAATCTCGCCTGGGCGAGTCACGCGTACCTCAGCGACGTGGATCCCGCGGCACCCGGCGATGCGATTCTCCATGCCGCACCGATGAGCCACGGCTCGGGGGTCTACATCCTGCCCCACATCGCACGTCTCGGTGTCAATGTGGTGCCGGAGTCGGGCAGCTTCGAGCCCGAAGAAATTTTTCGCCTGTTCCGCGCGTTCCCGAATGTCTCGATGTTTGCCGCCCCAACGATGATCAAGCGTCTCGTGGACAGCACGGCCGGCTGCGATCCGGCGAACATTCGCACCCTGATCTGGGGCGGTGCGCCGATGTATGTGGAGGACGTGAAAAAGGCGCTCGATCGTTTCGGCCCACGCCTCGCGCAGATCTATGGGCAGGGCGAGAGCCCGATGACGATCACGACGCTGTCGAAGCAGGAGATTGCCGATCGCGCGCACCCGCGCTGGGGCGAGCGCATCGGCTCGGCCGGGCGAGCCTATGCCTGCGTCGAAGTGCGCGTCGCGGATGCCGACGACAAGCCATTGCCGGCGGGTGAAATCGGCGAAATCCTATGCCGTGGTGAGGTCGTGACGCTTGGCTATTGGCGCAACCCCGACGCGACTGCTGCGGCCCTGAGGAACGGTTGGCTGCACACGGGCGACGTTGGCGTTTTCGATGAGGATGGCTTTCTCACTTTGAAGGACCGCTCCAAGGACCTGATCATTTCCGGGGGCTCCAATATCTATCCGCGCGAGGTCGAGGAAGTTCTGCTTGAGCACAAGCAGGTGCGCGAGGTTTCGGTGATCGGCCGTCCCGACCGCGAGTGGGGCGAGGTGGTCGTGGCCTACGTGGTCGGCGAGGCAAAAGCGGAAGAATTGGATGCGCTGTGCCTGTCACGCATCGCCCGCTTCAAACGTCCGAAGCATTATGTATTCGTCGACAGCTTGCCCAAGAACAACTACGGCAAGATCCTGAAGACCGAGCTCAGACAGCGCGATGCGCAGGAGAAGGGCCATGGCTGACCGTTTGCGCAACAAGGTCGCGCTCGTTGTCGGCGCCGGATCCATCGGTCCCGGCTGGGGCAACGGAAAGGCAACCGCCGTGGCTTTTGCGCGCGAAGGCGCGCGCGTCGTTTGTGCCGACGTACGCTTGGAGGCAGCGCAGGAGACTGCGTCCATCATCAAGGACGAAGGCGGCGACGCCGTCGCCCTCGCGGCCGACGTCGCGCGCGCCGCGGATGTCGAAAAGATGGTCGCCGCGACGGTCGAGCGCTACGGCCGCATCGACGTGCTCGACAACAACGTCGGCATCGCCGAGGTCGGCGGCGTCGTCGAGATTTCCGAAGCCGACTGGGACCGGATCTTCGCGGTGAACCTCAAGGGCGTGATGCTTGCGATGAAATACGCGATTCCCTTCATGCTGAAAGGCGGCGGCGGATCGATTGTCAACATCTCCTCGATCGCCTCGATCCGCTACACCGGCGTTCCCTATTCTACTTATTACGCGACCAAAGCCGCGATCAATCACCTGACGAAGACGACCGCGGTCGAATATGCGGCGCGCGGTGTTCGCGTGAATGCGATTCTGCCCGGCCTGATGAAGACGCCGATGGTGGAGCATTCCGCCGGCCTTGCGGCGGCCTATGGCAAGGGCGATATCGAAGCGATGTGGCGTGCGCGCGCCGCGCAGGTTCCGATGCAGCGCATGGGTGACGCCTGGGACGTGGCGAACGCCGCCGTGTTTCTCGCGAGCGAGGAGGCGCGCTACATTACCGGCATCGAGCTCGTAGTCGACGGCGGAGTGACGTTGAAGTATGCCTGAGCGAAAGATCCGGAACGCGCCTTCCATCACGGCGCCGCAGGGACGTTGCCCGATTTGCGGCAAGGCGGTCGTGCAGGACTTTCGCCCGTTCTGCTCGCGGCGCTGCGCCGACGTGGATCTGCACCGCTGGCTCGCCGGCGTGTACGCGGTCCCTGTCAAGGAAGAAGAGGACGAGGACGGCGCCTCGCCGGAGGGCGCGGCACGCGAGGGCGACACGCACGAGCGCTGAACTCCGGGCGGACGGCGAAGTCTGGACAGGCCGGAGTTGAATTTCTATAACGGCCGCGCCCATTTCGCCCCGCGGCTAACCCCGCGGGGCGCGGCGCCCAGGTAGCTCAGTTGGTAGAGCACGTGACTGAAAATCACGGTGTCGGTGGTTCGATTCCGCCCCTGGGCACCAGAAATTATCGTTATATATCAAGTACTTATAGCACAACCGGCGAACGGTATATTAAGAGTCGCATCGCATTCGCGACGACTATCAATTGCGACGATTGCCAGCGAAGTCTGACAGACGTTCGCGTTGGGCACAGTAGTGCCGCAAGATCGGCATCGCTCGCTCGATGCAGAGTCGACCTTTCAGCGATCGCCTCCGTGGCGCGGTTGTCCTCCATCAAGCCGGCCGAAATGAAGGGTGGCTAGTCCCGATCGCGGGCCGCCACCCTCACGCTTCTTCTCGCGGGGTCATCGTTCTCGGAGCTTCTCGGCGGGGTTGGATCGAAATCCTTCAAGATGTCGATTAGGGTTTCCCACTTCTGAGGCCCGACGCGTTCGATCAGGCGAGCCTCGTGCTCGGCCGCCAGCGCCTTTATTCGCTTCATTCGCTGTTCACCCGCGCGCGTAAGCAGAAGTGCGTGCGAACGCCGGTCGGATGCCGATGGAAGGCGTCGGATGAAGCGACGCTTCTCGAGACTATCGAGTAGCCACACCAACCGTCCCCGTTCGATACCCAACAGGTCGGCGAGTTCGGATTGCGAGAGACCAGGGTTCGCCTCGATGACGACGAGCACCGAAAACTGCGCCGGCCGTATATTCACCGGCCGAAGCGTTCGGATGAAATCCTGAAAAATCCAGACCTGCAGGCGCCGAACGAAAGTAACCCAGACGCTTATTCAGAATTCCAATGTCGAACGCGCTCTGGCCGTTACCGGCGGCTAGCCAACAGTGGCATTAGTGCGCCAATGGAAGCTCCGGCCACGGGTATGATTTCAAGTTGATGTGGATCAAAGCCGCATGCGGTGGTCCCATCAGATTGGTGTCGGTGCATGAGGCGTTTCCATGGGGAAGCGCATACTGCTTGCAGGATTGTTTTGGTTCGCGCCTGTCACGCGCGTTTACGCGCACGATTTGACCGACCCCGACGCGCCCCACATGACCATGCTGCACTCCGGCTTGCCTGGGTCATGGATCCTGCCGGCGGTAGTCGCGATGTTCGCAATCGCGATGTGGAGCTTGTGGGCGCGGCTTCCGACAGCTGCGCCGGCGTGGTCGATCAACCTGGCAACCCTGCCGTACGTCGGTTCGCTGGTGCGCTTCCTAAACCGCAGCCCCTATCCGCTGCTGGCTGGCAAGTTGGTCGCGGTGGCGTTCTATTTGTTGCTGATCGTGGCGGGACTCTTCGGCACGCCGAATCCCGAGCGCAATCTGGCCACCGCTCTCGTGTGGAACCTATGGTGGCCGCTGGTCGTGGTGTCGGTGCTGTTGATCGGAACCGCGTGGTGCGCTGTCTGCCCATGGGATGCGTTGTCGAGCTGGCTCGTCCGTCGCCGCTGGTGGCGGCGGGCCAGTCCGCATCCGGGACTCAACCTGAGGGTCCCGAGTTACCTCAACAACGTCTGGCTTGCATTGCTGTTGTTCATTGGACTGACTTGGCTGGAAATCGGCGTGGAAGTGACTTCCAAGCCTTACGCGACCGCCCTGATGGCGGTGGCGATGCTCGTCATGGCTGTGGTGTTCCTCCTCGTCTTCGAGCGCAAGGCGTTCTGCCACTACGCCTGCCCAGTGGGGCGGACGCTTGGCTATTATGCGCGCCTTGCGCCGGTGGCGGTGCGGCCCGTGGAGCAAAAGACCTGCGACCGCTGCACGACACTTGAGTGCTACAAAGGTTCGGCACTCATCGAGCCGTGCCCGACAAAGTTGGTCGTCGGTCGATTCAGTCAAAATACATTCTGCATTTCTTGCGGCAACTGCGCACTGAGTTGCCCGTACCAGAACGTCACTTGGCGCCTGCGCTCCATCGCAAGCGAAGCCGGCGATCAAGCGCGGCCGCAATGGGACGGTGCATGGTTTATGCTGGCGCTATTGGGGATCACCAGTTTTCACGGTCTTACCATGCTGCCTCTCTGGGGCGAGTGGGTGACAGCCATTGCCGGTGTCATTGGCGAAAACGGCAAGCCGTTCGTCAGCTTCACGCTCGCCATGATGGGAGGCTTCGCGTTGCCTGTATTGATCTATGCCGCCGCCGTCGGATGGGTGCGGCTGGCAGCGCCGCGTGGGGTCTCTTACAAATCGCTGTTTGCGGTGTTCTCGTTTACCGCGTTGCCGTTGGCTTTTGCCTATCACTTGGCACACAACATGGGCCATCTGATCCGGGAGACCGGGGATTTGCTCTCCTTGTTTCTCAATCCGCTCGGCATCGGCACCGAACCACTATCGATGGCCGAACGGCACGAGCAGATGATGACTCAAATACTTTCTGACGAGGTGCTGTTCACCATCCAGTGCGTGCTGATGGTGCTTGGCTTCTGGCTGGCGGTCCAGATCGTCCGCCGTCGCGGCCGCGACCCGTCGGTCAACGGCGATGGCTTGCACGGATGGCGACTGCTGCCGATGCTCGCATTCATCTCCGCTATCACCGCCATGAACCTGTGGTTGATGAGCCAGGACATGGAAATGCGATTTTGAGCCAGTAAGAAGTATAGCGGGCATTTTAGCTTGGCGTTAGCTTCTGCCACGGCTCATCGAGGCGAAGCAGACTCAACACCGACATGCCGCTACTTCTGAGTCTGACCCGGAGCGGACAACCGCGAACCGCAGTCACCTTCGTTAACTCGATTCAACGCGAAAGACACCCAGCTTCCGTCGGATATCTCTTGGTCTTCAGGGGGTCTGCGATTGTGTGTAGTTTCAAATACTTAGCATTCAAGCAATCGAACAACAGTTAGCGGGCCAGATCAACAACGTTGTGGACCTCAAGCGGGCGGCGAATACCCTTCAGTACGAGCTCGCCTGCCGGCTCGACGATCACCGCACCCTCGACCGCGGTCAGGACGCGCGGGCTGATCAGGATTTGTCCCGACTTGGCCTCGTCACACAGACGCGAAGCGACGTTCGAAACGGTGCCGATCGCTGCGTAGTCGTAGCGGCCTTCGAACCCGATCGTTCCGAGCGTCGCATAGCCGTGCGCGATGCCAATGCCAAACCCAAGCTCATGGCCCATGCGGCGCCAGGTCTCGATCAAGGTGCCAATGGCGGCACGCAGCTTTAAAGCCATCTGCACCGCATGCAGCGAGGGATTTTCGAGTCGGATCGGGTCATTGAAGATCACCATCACCCCGTCGCCGACGAAGCGCTCAAGCGTGCCGCCGTGCTTGAAGATGATCCCGCCGATCGCCGCATGGTACTCGCCGAGTAGAGCCATCACGTCTTCCGGATCGGCGCTCTCCGAAAAACCCGTAAAGCCACGCAGATCGCAGAACAACGCGGTGATTTCCCGGCGATGGCTTTCGAGCTGTTTCTCCGAGCCCGACGAAACGATCAGGTCCGCGACCTGTGGCGGCAGAAAGCGACGCAGCCGACCCATACGCTCGATCTCGGCCACCTGATCGGAAACGCGCTTCTCCAACTGGGCGTTCAAATGAGCGAGTTCGTCGGTCTTGGCCCGGAGCTCGTTCACGAGGCGCGTATTCTCGATGGCGATCACGGCTTGGGCGGCGAATGACTTGATCAGCGCGATTTCGTTTTCGTCGAACGGAATCGGCTCGCGGCGCACCGTACCGATGACGCCGATGACCTCGTCGCCTCGAATCATCGGCGCAAAGATCGCCGCATCGAAATCCAATTCTTTTGCCATCCGCTGCGTCAATGGTGGCGCAGCCGCATTCCCTCGCACTGGAGCGAAATGCAGCACTTTCTTCGTCACAATTGCCAGACCGCCACCGGAATCCTCATCCAATGGCCGCGGAAAAGCGCCAGCGACCGTGTCAAACTCTTCCTCGGTGGCGGCTCCCAGGTGCAATCGTCCATCCTTTACGATTTCAACCAGAGCCAAACGCGTGGCAAACAACCTTTTCAGATTGCTCACGATGGCCTCGAACACGGGCTTCGGGTCGGCCGGCGATTCGCTGATGACGCGCAGTATCTCGGCCGTCGCCGCCTCACGATGGAGCGCGTCGTTTAGTTCGCGGGTGAGGAGATCAGCCGAACTCTTGCTGACGGCGCGTTTGGGACGCTTGTAGACCCGTGCATCGGTCCGCTTGGTCTTCGTCTTCGGCATTGAGGCTACCGAGTCGCTACGTGGCCCCTGATCGCGTTAGCGCGGGCGCCATACGTAATCGCGCCCTCTGGAGTGGCCGGCAGCCGTGCGCGCACGCGCGCTTCGAGAGTCTCGACGTCGGACGCAGGCATGGCCGCCACCTGCGGGCCGAGGCTCGACTTGAGGGACGTTGTCCAGAAGTCCTCGAAGTCGGTGAAGGTCCGCTGCACCTCGATCTCCCGCGTCTCGATCGATTGGAGTCCAGCTTCGTCCCAAAGTGCCAGTAACGCCTCCACCTTCGACGCCTGCGCAGTCGGTGGGCCCGGCGGTTTCTG
>DATBJU010000026.1:0-1586 GCA_036556265.1 Xanthobacteraceae bacterium
CGGACCTTGATCGGGACAAGGTGGTCCAAGCCGTCACCGATGCGGCGAGAGAGTTGACGGCCGCGGAATTTGGCGCGTTCTTTTACAACCTGGTCGACGAGGCAGGCGAGTCGTACATGCTGTACACCATTTCGGGGGTTCCCAAAGAGGCTTTTTCGAAGTTCCCGATGCCGCGGAATACGGAAGTGTTCGAGCCGACCTTCAGGGGCATCGGCGTCGTCCGCAGCGCCGACATCACGAAGGATCCGCGGTATGGCCATAATCCGCCGCATCACGGGATGCCGCGTGGTCACTTGCCGGTGCGGAGCTATCTCGCCGTGCCGGTCAAGGGGCGCTCAGGCACTGTGATCGGAGGATTGTTCTTCGGGCACTCGGAACCGGACCGCTTCACCGACGTCCATGAACGCCTTGCCGTCGGGATTTCGTCATGGGCGTCCGTGGCGCTCGAGAATGCGCGCATGTATGCGGCCGCTCAGGAGGCGAGTCGGCTGAAAGATGACTTTCTCGCGAGCCTGTCACACGAATTGCGCACCCCCTTGAACGCCATCCTCGGCTACGCGCGCATGCTGCGAACGGGCATTTTGGGCCGCGAGCGATATGACAAGGGCATAGAAACGATCGAGCGCAACGCGACGTCACTGACCCAGATGGTTGAAGACGTGCTCGACATCTCGCGCATCGTCTCCGGGAAGATTCGACTGAACGTACAACCCGTCGAATTTCCCGACATCGTGCGACGAGCCGTTGACGCCGTCACGCCAGCGGCGGATGCGAAGACCGTGCGCGTCGAGACCGTGGTCGATCCGCAGGCGGCGCCGGTGTCGGGTGACCCGGAGCGATTGCAGCAGATCCTGTGGAATCTCCTCTCCAACGCGGTGAAGTTCACAGGGAAAGGCGGCAAGGTCCAAGTTCGCCTCGAACGTGTGAATTCGCACGTCGAGGTTGCTGTGAGCGACACCGGCGCCGGCATCGCGCCCGAGTTCTTGCCACATGTGTTCGAGCGCTTTCGCCAGGCGGACTCGGGAATTGCCCGCGCGCACGGTGGCCTCGGCTTGGGCCTCTCTATTGCGAAGCAATTGACCGAAATGCATGGAGGGACCATCGAAGCGGCCAGCGGCGGGCTCGGCACGGGTGCGACCTTCCGCGTGAAACTGCCGCTGATGATCGTCCATCCGACGCGCGATGAGTCGGAACGCGTCCATCCCCGTTCGCCAGCTGGTCTGAGCACAATTGGAACAGGCGACTTGCAAGGCGTGCATGTCCTCGCCGTCGATGACGACGCCGATGCGCTCTCGCTGCTGTCAGAACTGCTCAACGCCGCCGGGGCGCGGGTGAGTGCGGCTCACTCCGCAGAAGAAGCGCTCCGCCACCTCGACACGGAGCCGCCGAGCGTGCTGGTCTCGGATCTCGGCATGCCGCACGTCGACGGTTTTGCGCTCATCGACCAGGTCAGGCGACATCGGAACCCGATCGTGCGGCGGCTACCCGCCGCTGCGTTAACGGCGTATGCGCGATCAGACGACCGGATGAAAGCGCTGCGAGCCGGATTCCAGATCCATCTAGCGAAACCGATTGATCCGGCAGAA
>DATBJU010000027.1:0-22017 GCA_036556265.1 Xanthobacteraceae bacterium
GAAATGGTGATGCCGGGGGACAACGTGTCGATGACGGTGTCGCTGATCGTGCCGATTGCGATGGAAGAGAAGCTTCGCTTCGCGATCCGCGAGGGCGGCAAGACCGTCGGCGCCGGCGTCGTCGCGAAGATTATCGAGTGAATTTGCAATCCCTCATGCCCCGGCTTGTCCCGGGCATCCAGGGAACGTCGAGGCGCGTTGGGCGTCAGATGGATTGTCGGGTCAAGCCCGGCAATGAGGGGAAGAGAGAGAAGTAAAGATGAACGGCCAGAACATCCGGATCCGCCTCAAGGCGTTCGATCACCGCATTCTCGACGCGTCGACGCGCGAGATCGTGGCGACCGCCAAGCGCACGGGCGCGCAGGTGCGCGGGCCCATTCCCTTGCCCACGCGGATCGAGAAGTTCACGGTCAATCGGTCGCCGCACATCGACAAGAAGAGCCGCGAGCAATTCGAGATGCGGACGCACAAGCGGCTCTTGGACATCGTCGATCCGACGCCGCAAACAGTGGATGCGCTGATGAAGCTCGATCTCGCCGCCGGCGTCGACGTCGAGATCAAGCTCTGAGGACGGAAGGACGGACACGACAATGCGCTCCGGGGTGATTGCACAGAAGCTCGGCATGACACGCGTCTTCACGGACGCGGGCGAGCATGTGCCCGTCACGGTGCTGAAGCTCGACAACTGTCAGGTCGTCGGGCATCGCACGACGGAGAAGAACGGCTATGTGGCGCTCCAGCTTGGCTCGGGTACGCGCAAGACGCGCAACGTCTCGAAGGCCATGCGCGGCCATTTTGCCGCCGCCAAGGTGGCGCCGAAGGCGGAAGTCGCCGAGTTCCGCGTGACCGCCGACGCGCTCATTCCCGTCGGTGCGGAGCTCACCGCCGATCACTTCGTGGTGGGCCAGTTCGTGGATGTGACCGGCACCTCGATCGGCAAGGGCTTCGCCGGTGCGATGAAGCGCCACAATTTCGGGGGCCTGCGTGCTTCGCACGGCGTGTCGATCTCGCACCGCTCGCACGGTTCGACCGGCGGTCGCCAGGATCCCGGCAAGGTATTCAAGAACAAGAAGATGGCCGGGCACATGGGCGACGTGACGGTGACGACGCTCAATCTCAAGGTCGTGCGGACCGATCCCGAACGCGGGTTGCTGCTTGTCGCCGGCGCCGTGCCTGGCGCAAAAGGCGGCATCATCCTCGTGCGCGATGCGGTGAAGTATCCGCTGCCGAAGGATGCGCCGAAGCCCGGCAAGTTCCGCGAGCCGACAGAATACTTGCCGGAACCCGAGAAGAAGGCCAAGCCGAAGACCGAGGCCAAATCCGAGCCGAAGGTCGAGGCAAAACCGGCAGCGAAGTCACAGGCCAAGACCGAGGCGAAAGCGCCGGCCGCAGAGACGAAGCCGGCCGCCAAGGCCAAGGCTTCCGCTGAACCGAAGGCGAAGGACAAGGCGAAGGCGAAACCGAAGAGCGGGGAGAAGAAGTAATGGAAATCCCCGTTCTCTCCCTCGACGGCAAGAAGGCCGGCTCGGTCAAGCTCCCGGACGAGATCTTCGGGCTAGAGCCGCGCGCCGATCTCCTGCACCGCTGCGTGAACTGGCAACTCGCCAAGCGCCAGCGCGGCACGCACAAGGCCAAAGGCCGCTCGGAGATCGCCCGTACCGGCAAGAAAATGTATTCGCAGAAGGGGACGGGCCGCGCACGTCACAGCTCCGCGCGGGTTAACCTGTTTCGCGGCGGAGGGCGCTCGTTCGGGCCGCTGCCGCGCAGCCACGCGACCGATCTTCCGAAGCAATTGCGCGCGCTCGCGCTCAAGCATGCGCTTTCGTCCAAGGCCAAAACCTCGGACATCATCGTGGTCGATGCGTTGAAGCTCGGCGAGCCGAAGACGAGGACGCTTGCCAAGAACTTCGAGAAGCTTGGCGTCACCTCCGCGCTTGTGATCGACGGCGCGCAGGTGGAAAAGAATTTTGGGCTTGCGGCGCGCAATCTCGCGCACGTGGACGTGCTGCCCGTCGCGGGCATCAACGTCTACGACATCCTGCGGCGCACCAAGCTCGTGCTCACCAAGGCCGCACTCGATGCGTTGGAGGCGCGGCTGAAATGAGCAGGTCGGCAAAGAAAGTCGTTCAGGATCCGCGCCACTACGACCTGATCCTGTCGCCGGTCGTCACCGAGAAGGCGACGACTGCTTCGCAACACAATCAGGTCGTGTTTCGTGTGGCGCGCGACGCGACCAAGCCGCAGATCAAGGAGGCAGTGGAGAAGCTCTTCAACGTCAAAGTGAAGGGCGTCAACACGCTGATCCTGAAGGGAAAAACCAAGCGTTTCGGCGGCCGCGAAGGCGTCCGCAGCGACGTCAAGAAAGCGGTCGTGACCCTCGAGGAGGGCCAATCGATCGACATCACCACCGGGCTCTGAGGCGAGGACGGAGAGACCCATGGCGCTCAAGACATACAAGCCGGCGACGCCGGGCCTGCGCCAGCTCGTTCTCGTTGATCGGGAAGGGTTGTGGAAGGGGAAGCCGGTCAAGGCCCTCACCAAGGGCAAGGTCAGCACCGGTGCGCGCAACAACTACGGGCGCATCACGGTCCGCTTCCGTGGTGGTGGCCACAAGCGCGCACTGCGGCTCATCGACTTCAAGCGGACACGGCGCGAAGCGGCGGCGACGGTGGAGCGGCTCGAGTACGATCCGAACCGCACGGCGTTCATTGCGCTCATCAAATATGCGGACGGAGAGCTTTCCTACATCCTCGCACCGCAGCGGCTCGCGCCGGGCGACACAGTGATCGCCGGCGAAGATGTTGACGTGAAACCCGGCAACGCGATGCCGATGGAGAACATGCCGGTCGGCACGATCGTGCATAACGTGGAACTCAAGGCCGGGAAGGGCGGGCAGCTTGCGCGCTCGGCCGGGACGTATGCGCAGATCGTCGGTCGTGACCAGGGCTACTGCATCTTGCGTCTGAACTCGGGCGAGCAGCGGCTGGTGCACGGGCGCTGCTACGCGACCGTGGGGGCCGTGTCCAACCCCGACCATATGAATATCTCGATCGGCAAGGCCGGCCGCAACCGCTGGAAGGGCTGGCGCCCGCACAACCGCGGCACGTCGATGAATCCCGTCGATCATCCGCACGGCGGCGGCGAAGGACGCACCTCGGGCGGCCGGCACCCGGTCACGCCGTGGGGCTTCCCGACCAAAGGAAAGAAGACCCGCAAGAACAAACGCACGGAACGTTTCATCGTTTCGAACCGCCACGCGCGGAAGAAGCAGAGCTGAGGAGTAGAGCGATATGGCGCGCTCGGTTTGGAAAGGCCCGTTCGTCGACGGCCATCTGCTGAAGAAGGCGGATGCAGCACGCACGTCCGGCCGCTCGGAAATGATCAAGATCTGGAGTCGGCGCTCTACGATCCTGCCGCAGTTCGTCGGCCTCACCTTCGGCGTCTACAACGGGCAGAAGCACATTCCCGTGTACGTGACCGAGGAAATGGTCGGCCACAAGTTCGGCGAGTTCTCGCCGACGCGCACGTTCCATGGACATTCCGGCATCCGCAGCGCGAAGCGCGCGGAGGAGGCCGAAGGCGGTCCGCCGCGGCGCGCGGCGCCGGGCGCGGCGGCGCCCGCAGCGGCGGCTCCGGCCCCCGCCAAGAGTTGAGAGCAAGGACGATGGGAAAGCCGGCACGCGCACGCGCGCTCAAGGAGAACGAAGCAAAGGCGGTTTCACGCATGCTGCGCGTGAGTCCGCAGAAGCTCGGCCTGGTCGCGGGCCTGATCCGCGGCAAGAAGGTCGCGAGCGCGCTCGCCGATCTGCAGTTCTCGCAGAAGCGTATCGCCAAAGACGTGAAAAAGTGCCTGGAGTCGGCGATCGCGAACGCCGAGAACAATCACCAGCTCGACGTCGACGATCTCGTCGTCGCTGAGGCGCATGTGGGCAAGGCGTTCGTCATCAAGCGGTTCAATCCGCGTGCACGCGGCCGCGTCGCCCGGGTCATGCGGCCATTCTCAAACCTCACCATCGTCGTACGCGAGGTGGAGGAGAAAGCCTGATGGGTCAGAAGGTCAATCCGGTCGGACTGCGGCTCGGCATCAACCGCACGTGGGATTCGCGCTGGTTCGCGAAGCGGGGCGAGTATTCCAAGCTCCTGCACGAGGACATCAAGATCCGCGACTTCCTGATGAAAGCACTGAAGCAGGCGGCGGTGTCGAAGGTCGTGATCGAGCGGCCGCACAAGAAGTGCCGCGTGACAATCCATTCCGGCCGGCCCGGCGTCGTGATCGGGAAGAAGGGCGCCGATATCGACAAGCTGCGCAAGCAGGTGGCGAAGATGACCGACAGCGAGGTCATCATCAACATCGTCGAGATCAGGAAGCCGGAGATCGACGCGCACCTCGTCGCGGAGTCGATCGGGCAACAGCTCGAGCGCCGCGTCGCGTTCCGCCGTGCGATGAAGCGCGCGGTGCAGTCGGCCATGCGGCTCGGCGCGGGCGGCATCCGCATCAATTGCTCAGGGCGGCTCGGCGGCAACGAAATCGCGCGCATGGAGTGGTACCGCGAAGGACGCGTACCGCTGCATACACTGCGCGCGGACGTCGACTACGGAACTTCGACTGCGTTCACGACCTACGGCACGTGCGGCGTGAAGGTCTGGATCTTCAAGGGCGAGATCCTCGAGCACGATCCGATGGCACAGGACAAGCGTCTCGCCGAAGCGGAGACAAGTGGTGGCGGCCGCCCGCGACGCGACGCGGCCTGAAGGAACGAGTTGAAACATGCTGCAACCCGACCGCACGAAATTTCGCAAGGCGTTCAAAGGCCGCATCCACGGCCTCGCCACGAGCGGCAACGAACTCGCCTTCGGCCAGTACGGGCTGAAGGCGATCGAGCCGGATCGCATCACAGCACGCCAGATCGAAGCGGCGCGGCGCGCCATTACGCATCACATGAAGCGGTCGGGGCGCGTGTGGGTGAACATCTTCCCTGACGTGCCGATCTCGAAGAAGCCAACGGAAATTCGCATGGGCAAGGGCAAGGGCATGCCGGAATACTGGGCGGCGCGCGTCAAGCCTGGCCGCATCCTGTTCGAGGTCGACGGCGTCGACGAGGCGACCGCGCGCGAGGCGATGCGCCTCGCGGCCGCCAAGCTGCCTGTGCGGACGCGCTTCGTGGCGCGGGTGATGTGACGGAGCGGACGATGAAGATCGGCGACGTGCGAGCGATGACCGTCGATCAGCTGGAGGATGAGATCCTCAAGCTGAAGAAGGAGCAGTTCAACCTGCGCTTCCAGAAGGCGACGGGGCAGCTCGAGAACACCGCGCGCGTGCGTATCATCCGCCGGGACATCGCCCGCATGAAGACAGTCACGCGAGAAAAACATGCCGCTGCGGCGGGCGCTTCCGCCAAGAAATTGGGCAAGTGAGGTAGCCAATGCCGAAACGCATGCTCTGGGGCGTCGTGACGAGCACGAAGCAGAACAAGACGGTGACGGTCGAGATCGAGCGCCGCTTCACGCACCCGTTGTTCAAGAAAACCGTGCGGCGGACGAAGAAGTATCACGCGCACGATGAGAACAACGAGTGCAAGGTGGGCGATCGCGTGTGGATCGAGGAGACACGTCCAATCTCCAAGACGAAGTCCTGGATCGTCAAGGAAAACGAGACGCAGAAGAAGGCCGGCTGAGCAACGGTCAGGAATTGAAGGAAGCGCACCATGATTCAGATGCAGACAAACCTGGACGTCGCCGACAATTCCGGCGCGCGCCGCGTCATGTGCATCAAGGTGCTGGGCGGTTCGAAGCGGAAGTACGCGACGGTGGGCGATGTCATCGTCGTCTCGGTGAAAGAGGCGATCCCGCGCGGCCGGGTCAAGAAGGGCGAAGTGATCAAGGCGGTGATCGTGCGCGTGGCAAAGGACATCCGGCGGCCCGACGGCTCGGTGATCCGGTTCGACCGCAACGCGGCGGTGCTCGTGAACAATCAGATGGAGCCGGTCGGCACGCGTATCTTCGGCCCGGTGCCGCGCGAGCTGCGTGCGAAGAACCACATGAAGATCATGTCGCTCGCACCGGAGGTACTGTGATGGCCGCGAAGATCCGCAAGGGCGATAAAGTCATCGTGCTTTCCGGCCGCGACAAGGGGCGCAGCGGCGAGGTGATCGAGGTGCAGCCAAAGGAAGGGCGCGCGCTCGTGCGCGGCGTGAACATGGTGCGCCGCCACCAGCGGCAGACGGCGTCGCAGCAGGGCGGCATCGTCGCCAAGGAAGCAACGATCCACCTGTCGAGCATTGCCGTCGCGGACCCGAAGGACGGCAAGCCGACGCGCGTTGGCTTCAAGGTTTTGAAGGACGGGCGCAAGGTGCGGATCGCGCGGCGCTCGGGAGAACAGATCGATGCCTGAGAACGAATACCGAGCGCGGCTGAAGACCGAGTACGACAAGGTGATCGTGCCGAAGCTCGTCGAGCAGTTCGGCTACACGAACCGGCTCGCCGTGCCGCAGCTCGACAAGGTCGTCCTCAACATGGGGATCGGCGAAGGCGTCAGCGACCAGAAGAAGGTCACCGCCGCCGCGAACGATCTCACCCGCATCGCCGGCCAGAAGGCGGTGGTGACGAAATCGCGCAAGGCGATCTCGAATTTCAAGCTGCGCGAGAATCTGCCGATCGGTACCAAGGTAACGCTGCGTGGTACCCGCATGTACGAGTTCGTCGACCGGCTGGTGAACATCGCGCTCCCGCGCGTTCGCGACTTCCGCGGCCTGAACGCGAAGAGCTTCGACGGGCGCGGAAATCTGACGATCGGCATCAAGGAGCACATCATTTTTCCCGAGATCGACTTCGACAAGACCGAAGACGTTTGGGGCATGGACATCGTCGTTTGCACGACGGCGAGAACCGACGACGAGGCGCGGGCGTTGCTCGCGGCCTTCAACTTTCCCTTCCGGCAGTGAGGAGCTTTCCTCAGACGCGGAGATGAAGGAGCCGACATGGCGAAGAAGAGTATGATCGAGAAGAACGAGCGGCGGCGCAGGCTGGCGAAGAAGTACAGCGCCAAGCGAGCGCGATTGCGGGCAATCGTTCGCGACAAGAAACTGCCGATCGAGGACCGCTTTGCGGCAACGCTGAAGCTCGCGAAGGTGCCGCGCAATTCCGCAAAGGAGCGCGTGCGCAATCGTTGCGAGCTGACCGGCCGGCCGCGCGGAAACTACCGCAAGCTGAAGCTGTCGCGCATCGCGTTGCGCGAGCTTGGCTCACAAGGCCTGATCCCCGGCCTCGTCAAGTCGAGCTGGTGAGGAGGGAATCGCGATGGCGATGAACGACCCTCTGGGCGACATGCTGAGCCGCATCCGCAACGCGCAGATGCGGGCGAAGGAGCGCGTGTCGACGCCCGGCTCAAGCTTCCGCGCGCGCGTTCTCGACGTGCTGAAGAACGAAGGTTACATCCGCGGCTATTCCTCGACGGAACACAAGAACGGCCGCACGGAATTCGAGATCGAGCTCAAGTACTTCGACGGCGAGCCGGTGATCCGCGAGATCGAGCGCGTCTCCAAGCCTGGCCGGCGCGTGTATGCGTCGGTCAAGGCCCTGCCGCGTGTGAACAACGGCCTCGGCGTTGCGATCCTTTCAACGCCCAAGGGCGTCATGGCCGACCACGATGCGCGCGAGCAGAACGTGGGCGGCGAAGTGCTCTGCACGGTATTTTGAGGAACGGCGAATGTCGAAAATCGGCAAGAAGGCTGTCGCCGTCCCGAAGGGCATCACCGCGGCGGTCGAGGGAACGACCTTCAAGGTGAAAGGCCCGAAGGGCGAGCTGACGCTTCCGCTCGGCGACAAGGTCGCGGCCAAGGTCGAGAATAACGTGGTCTTGATCACGAGCAGCGGCGACAGCAAGCAGCACATGGCGGCGTGGGGGTTCACGCGCGCAATGGTCGCGAATCTCATTCATGGCGTGGAGAAGGGTTACGAGAAGCGGCTTGAGATCACCGGCGTCGGCTATCGGGCGCAGGTGCAGGGCAAGCAACTCCAGCTAGCGCTCGGTTACAGCCATGACGTCGTCTATGCGATCCCGGAAGGGATCGCGATCGCGACGCCGAAGCCGACGGAGATCGTGATCACCGGCATCGACAAACAAAAGGTCGGTCAGGTGGCGGCTGAAATCCGCGATTTCCGGCCGCCCGAACCTTACAAGGGCAAAGGCATCAAGTACGCGAACGAGTTCATATTCCGCAAGGAAGGCAAGAAGAAATGACGGCCGCCGAATTTCTCAGTCTCCTGCGAACGGGAGATCTGGTCATCGCTCGCGAAGGCGATCGCACGCCCGTGCGCATTTCTGCGCACGCATTGCTCCGCGCAAACGAAGACGGCAAACGTGGGCCGGAGAAGCCGCGGAAGCTGTTGCGCGAAGTGATCGCCATCAACAGGCACCGCAAGAAGAAGTGATGGATCGCCATGACTAGGATCGCGGATCGCGAATTTCGCCGCACTGGGCGCGTACGGCGCGCCTTGAAGCGCACGGCCTATGGTCGTCCGCGGCTCTCGGTATTCCGCTCGTCCAAGCACATCTATGCGCAGGTGATCGACGACGCCAAGGGCGCGACGCTCGTCGCGGCCTCGAGCATTGAAAAGGAAGTTCGCGGCGGCGGCAAGACCGGCGCGAACATCGAGGCGGCGAAGGCGGTCGGCAAACGGCTCGCGGAGCGTGCGAAGGAAAAGGGCGTGAAGCGGGTCGTGTTCGACCGCGGCAGCTACTTGTATCACGGGCGCGTCAAGGCGTTGGCCGACGCCGCGCGCGAAGGTGGATTGGAGTTCTGAGGAAGCACCGATGGCAGAGAGACAATCGGACGGAGGGGGCCGGGGCCGCGGACGCCGCGAGCGGGACCGCGATCGGGATCGCGACGACCGCGAGGGCGGAATCGTCGACAAGCTCGTCCACATCAACCGCGTCGCCAAGGTGGTGAAAGGTGGCCGGCGCTTCGGTTTCGCCGCGCTCGTCGTGGTTGGCGACCAGAAGGGGCGCGTCGGCTTCGGCCATGGCAAGGCGCGCGAGGTGCCGGAAGCGATCCGCAAGGCCACCGATGCGGCGAAGCGCGCGATGGTGCGCGTGCCGCTGCGCGAGGGCCGCACACTGCATCACGACGTCATCGGCCATCACGGCGCGGGTCACGTTGTGCTGCGCGCCGCGCCTGCGGGCACGGGCATCATCGCTGGCGGACCGATGCGTGCGGTTTTCGAGACGCTCGGGATGGCGGATGTCGTTGCCAAGTCGTTCGGCTCGTCCAATCCGTACAACATGGTCCGCGCGACATTCGATGCGCTGAAGCATCAGGATGCGCCGCGTTCGGTGGCGGCTCGCCGCGGTCTCAAGGTTTCCCAACTGCAGACGCGGCGGCGCGAAGTCGACGCCGACGTTACCGATTGAAGCGACGAGGTAAGTCATGGCGAGCGGCAAGAAAGTCACGGTCGAGCGGGTTGGCAGCCCGATCCGGCGTCCGCCCGACCAGGAGGCGACGCTGATCGGTCTCGGCCTGACCAGACGCGGCCGCCGCCGCACGCTGCCGGATACGCCGGCCGTGCGTGGGATGATCGCCAAGGTCCAGCACCTCGTGCGCGTGGTGGAGGGCGAGGGAACATAGTCCGTCATGGCCGTCCCCGGGTTAAACCCGGGGATGTCCCGGCCATCCACGCCTTGCGCGTGGCTAAGGCGTGGATGCCCGGCATGAGGTTTACACTCGGGCCGCCGAAGGCCGGACCCGGGTGCCGGGCATGACGAAGAGAGACGTTGAAGGGTAGGCAAATGAAACTCAATCAACTCGCCGGCCGCGAAGGCTCGCGCAAGAACCGCATGCGCGTCGGGCGCGGTATCGGTTCGGGCAAGGGCAAGACAGCTGGCCGCGGCACCAAGGGTCAGAAGTCGCGCACCGGCGTCGCGATCAAGGGGTTCGAAGGCGGGCAGATGCCGCTGCATCGGCGCCTGCCGAAGCGCGGATTCAATAACATCTTTGCCCGTCGCCTCGGCGAGGTGAATCTCGGCCGCGTGCAGATCGCGATCGACAAGGGTCGTCTCAACGCGAGCGGGCCGATCAATGCCGAAGCGCTGGTGAAGGCGGGCGTCCTCAAGCGCGCCCACGACGGCGTGCGGCTGCTCGGCAAGGGCGAGATCAAGGGCAAGCTCAACTTCGAGGTCGACGGCGCGTCGAAGTCGGCCGTCGCCGCGGTCGAAAAGGCCGGCGGCACGGTCAAGGTGTTGCGCGAGAAGAAGCCGGAGCCGGAAAAGACGGAGAAGAAACCGGCCAAGGCCGAGAAGAAACCGGCCAAGCAAGAGGGTGGCGAAGCGACGGCCTGATCCCCAACTAGGATTTCGGTCGGCATGCCCCAAGGGGTCGGGGGCCTAACGGAGCGCTAGATGGTCTCGGCAGCGGAACAACTCGCGGCTAATCTCAATTTCGGCGCCCTTGCCCGGGCCGAGGAATTGAAGAAGCGCATCTGGTTCACCCTCGGCGCGCTCATCATCTATCGCCTCGGCACCTACATTCCGATGCCGGGCATCAATCCGGACGCGTTCGCCCAGGCCTTCCAGCAGGCGCAGGGCGGGATCCTCGGCCTTTTCAACATGTTCTCGGGCGGGGCGGTCGAACGCATGGCGATCTTCGCGCTCAACATCATGCCCTACATCTCCGCGTCGATCATCCTACAGCTGATGACGACGGTGTCGCCCACGCTCGAACAGCTCAAGAAAGAGGGCGAGCAGGGCCGGAAGGTGATCAACCAGTACACGCGCTACCTCACCGCGGTGCTGTGCATCTTCCAGTCTTACGGCATCGCAATCGGCCTGGAAGGCGGCGGCAACATCGTCGCGGATCCCGGCTGGTTCTTCCGCATCTCGACGGTCATCACCCTCACCGGTGGCACCATGTTCCTGATGTGGCTCGGCGAGCAGATCACCGCGCGCGGTATCGGCAACGGCATCTCATTGATCATCATGGCGGGCATCGTGGCGGAGCTGCCTTCAGCGCTTGCCGGCACGTTCGAACTCGGACGCCAGGGCGCGCTGTCCACCGGACTGATCCTCGCTGTGCTCGTGATGGCGGTCGGCGTGATTGCGTTCATCGTGTTCATGGAACGCGCGCAGCGGCGGCTGCTGATCCAGTACCCGAAGCGGCAGATCGGCAATCAGATGTTCGAGGGGCAGACCTCGCACTTGCCGCTCAAGATCAACTCCGCGGGCGTAATCCCGCCGATCTTCGCCTCATCACTCCTGTTGGTCCCGACCACGGTTGCGAGCTTCTCGAGCGCGGGTGGGCCGGAGTGGCTGACCACGGTCACGACCTATCTCGGCCATGGCCGGCCGGCGTACATGGCGCTCTACATCGGGATGATCGTTTTCTTCACGTTCTTCTACACCGCGATCGTGTTCAATCCGGTCGACACGGCGGACAATCTGAAGAAGCACGGAGGGTTCATCCCGGGCATCCGGCCCGGTGAGCGCACGGCGGAATACATCGATTACGTGCTCACGCGCATTTCCGTCGTGGGTGCGGCGTATCTTGCGCTCGTCTGTCTGCTTCCCGAACTTCTCGTGTCGTACGCGGCGGTGCCGTTTTATTTCGGCGGCACATCGCTCCTGATCGTCGTCAGCGTGACGATGGACACGGTGGCGCAGATACAGGGACATTTGCTTGCGCATCAGTATGAAGGGCTGATCAAGAAGGCGAAGCTCAGAGGGGCGCGCCGATGAGGCTCGTCCTGCTCGGGCCTCCGGCCGCGGGAAAAGGTACACAAGCCGAGCGGCTTGCCGAGCGCTATCGCATTGCGCGTCTTTCGACCGGTGACATGCTGCGGGCCGCGGTCGCCGCAGCGACGCCGATCGGGATCAAGGCCAAGGACATCATGGCGCGCGGCGAGCTTGTGCCGGACCCGGTGGTGATCGCGATCATCGCCGACCGGATCAAGGAGCCCGACGCCGCGCGGGGATTCGTTCTGGACGGATTTCCGCGCACCATCACGCAGGCCGAGGCGCTTGAGCGGCTGCTCGTCCAGCGTGGGCTCAAGCTCGATGCGGTGGTGGAACTGAAGGTCGACGAGGGCATCCTGATCCGGCGGATCGAAACGCGGATCGGGCAGGCCAAGGCACGAGGAGAGGCGATCCGGCCCGATGACGACCCGGAGGTATTGAAGCAGCGTCTCGCCGCCTACCGGGCCCAGACGGCGCCGCTTATCGACTATTACCGGGCCAGAGGTCTGTTGCGGTCCGTGGACGGAATGGCTTCGATCGACGGCGTATCCGAGGCGATCGGCCACGTGGTGGCTGCGTCTGCGGCGCCAAACCCCCGGGGGGGCTCTCTGGGTTCCCCTAGGCCGCGCAAGAGCCCGTCGGGTGCACGGCGCAAGCCCGCTAAGGCTCGAGGCAAGCGAAAGGTGGCGGCCAAGGGGGGGAAGGCAAAGGCTCGGCGGGCCGTCCGCAGCCGGCGCAAATCTGGCCGCGCCCGGCGCTAGGCGGAGGTTGACGGCATTGTCTCCATTGCCTAGATACTGGCGGTCAGTCGGTACATTTACAGCGATGCCGGACCTTCCGCGGAAGGGGGGCGTCGTTTTTACGCATGGGAAGCCCCGGGGCGCGACGGCCCCCGAGGAGCACGGGCAGGCAGAGCCGCCCGCAACGGAGAGCAAGTCGTGGCGCGAATCGCTGGCGTAAATCTTCCTACGAACAAACGCGTGGTCGTGGGGCTGCAATACATCCACGGCATCGGCGGCAAGCGCGCCAGCGACATCATGAAGAACCTGAATATTCCGCTCGAGCGCCGCGTGAGCCAGCTGACCGACCAGGAAGTCCTGCAAATTCGCGAGCTGATCGACCGCGACTACATGGTCGAGGGCGATCTGCGCCGCGAAGTTTCCATGAACATCAAGCGGCTGATGGACCTCGGCTGCTACCGCGGCCTCCGGCACCGCAAGAATTTGCCGGTACATGGCCAGCGTACCCACACCAACGCGCGCACGCGCAAGGGCAAGGCGCGGGGGCCGATCGCCGGCAAGAAGCAGGCGCCGTCGAAGGGCTGATCGGCGCGGCATCGCGCGACATAGGGATTGCGAATGAGCAAGGAAGCACCTGCAACAGGCCAACAACAAGGCGCGCGCGTCCGCCGGCGCGAGCGCAAGAACATCGTATCGGGCGTCGCGCACGTGAGCGCGAGCTTCAACAACACCAAGATCACCATCACCGACGCGCAGGGCAACACGATTGCCTGGTCCTCGGCCGGTTCGCTCGGCTTCAAGGGCTCGCGCAAGTCGACGCCCTATGCCGCGCAGGTCGCGGGTGAGGACGTCGCGCGCAAGGCGCAGGAACATGGAATGCGTACACTCGAAGTCGAGGTCGCGGGACCCGGCTCGGGCCGCGAGTCGGCACTGCGTGCGTTGCAGGCGGCCGGCTTCACGATCACGTCGATCCGCGACGTGACGCCGATCCCGCACAATGGTTGCCGTCCGCGCAAGCGTCGGCGTGTCTGAAATTTCATACCGGCCGTTGCCGGCAATAAGCATCCCGTCACAGGCGGGTACGCGAGGCGAGAACTCGCGGATAGATAGCGCGAAGGATGAACCCGTGAACACCGTCGTCAATCCGAAGAACTGGCAGGAGCTGATCCGCCCCGAAAAGCTGCAAGTGGCTGCCGGGCCGGACGCGAAGCGAGTTGCCACCGTCGTCGCTGAGCCGCTCGAGCGCGGCTTCGGGCTGACGCTCGGTAATGCGTTGCGGCGAATTCTGCTTTCGTCGCTCCAGGGTGCCGCCGTCACATCGGTGCACATCGACGGCGTGCTGCATGAATTCTCGTCGATCCCGGGCGTGCGCGAAGACGTCACCGACATCGTGCTGAACATCAAGGACATCGCGCTGAAGATGCAGGGCGAGGGTCCGAAGCGCATGGTCGTGAAGAAGCAGGGGCCCGGCCAGCTCACCGCCGGCGACATCCAGACGGTGGGCGACGTGCAGATCCTCAACCCGGATCTCGTGCTGTGCACGCTTGACGACGGCGCCGAGCTCCGCATGGAGTTCACCGTCAATACCGGCAAGGGCTACGTGCCGGCAGACCGTAACCGCGCCGAGGACTCGCCGATCGGGCTCATCCCGGTCGACAGCCTCTATTCGCCGGTACGCAAGGTGAGCTACCGCGTCGAGAACACCCGCGAGGGCCAGATCCTCGACTACGACAAGCTCACGCTGACGATCGAGACCAACGGCTCGATCACGCCGGAAGACGCGCTCGCGTTCGCCGCGCGCATTCTGCAGGATCAGCTCAACATCTTCGTCAATTTCGAGGAGCCGCGCCGCGAGATCGAGGCGCCGGCGATCCAGGAGCTGCCGTTCAATCCGGCGCTGCTCAAGAAGGTGGACGAGCTCGAGCTCTCCGTGCGCTCGGCCAACTGCCTGAAGAACGACAACATCGTCTACATCGGCGACCTGATCCAGAAGAGCGAAGCGGAGATGCTGCGCACCCCGAACTTCGGGCGCAAGTCGCTGAACGAGATCAAGGAGGTGCTCGCCTCCATGGGCTTGCATCTCGGCATGGAGGTGCAGGGCTGGCCGCCGGAGAACATCGAAGAGCTCGCCAAGCGGTTCGAGGATCACTATTGACAGGGGACAGATGTCAGAGGTCGGTAATCAGAAAGTCCTGATCACTGACGACTGATCACTGATTAATGGAATGCGCCACGGCAAAGTACACCGCAAGCTCAACCGCACGGCCGAGCATCGCAAGGCGATGTTCGCCAACATGGCGGCGTCGCTCATCGTGCACGAGCAGCTCGTGACCACGCTGCCGAAGGCGAAGGACCTGCGGCCGCTGTTCGAGAAGCTGATCACGCTCGGCAAGAAGGGCGACCTGCACGCGCGGCGGCGCGCGGTAGCCGAAATCAAGGACCTCGCAGCAGTGAAGAAACTCTTCGAGGTGATCGGCCCGCGCTACAAGTCGCGCAACGGGGGCTACACGCGGATCGTCAAGGCCGGGTTCCGCTACGGGGACTCGGCGCCGGTTGCGGTGATCGAGCTTGTCGACCGCGATGCGGATGCGAAAGGCAAGGACGATCGCGCGCGCCACGAGGCGACGCGGCCGAAGGAGGCCGCGGAAGCCGCGGCCTGATCGGGAACTCACCGACAGTCAAAGTTCCATCGGCATCGTTGCCACAGCGCGGCGGATTCTTTTTCTCGGCCAGAATTCGCCACGTTCGGCATCTTATGGTGATCGTACACATCGAATCATTCCGGGGCTGGGCGGCACGGAGTGACATGATGCGGAAAAGTTGGTGCATCGGCGTTGCTGCAATTCTCCTGAGCAACGCCTCTGCATTTGCGGCCGATGCCCCGGTTCGGGGACCGATTGCGAAAGCGCCGCCGGCCACCGCCGCGGCGCTCTTTAATTGGAGCGGCTTCTACTACGGAATTCAGGCCGGCTATGCGTGGGGGGACTCGACTCACGTCGATCCCGCGACCGGCCTGAGTTCCGGGAACATCGACGTGAACGGCTGGCTGCTCGGCGGCACCATCGGCGCAAACTGGCAGAGCGGCGCGCTCGTCGTCGGCGTCGAAGGCGATCTAGCCTGGGCGAACGTCGACGGCTCCGGAGGAAGCGCCGCCGCATGCGTCGGGGCATGCTTCACCGAACTGAATTGGCTGGGGACGGGGCGCGTTCGCGCTGGGCTCGCCGCGGACGCGTACCTCTTCTACGTCACCGGTGGTGTCGCCTTCGGAGGCGTGGAGGGCGGGCAGGCCGGTTTTGGCAGCGGCGACAAGACACGCGTCGGCTGGACGGTCGGCGCGGGTGTCGAGGCGGCCGTGGCGCAAAACTGGACCGCGAAGATCGAATACCTTTATGCCGACCTCGGCGACAAGACCACGTACACGTCGCCAAGCGGGACGTTTAATGTCGACTACAAGAGCCATATCGTGCGGGTCGGCTTGAACTACAAATTCTGAACGCGTGCAGCGGGGTGAGGCCCGCCCCGGGCATCCGGCCCGGGGCGTTTACTTTTTCGGGACAAGGCTCGCCGGCAGGCGCTATCGCCCTTTGGCCGACGCCGTGCCGTGTCCTATATCTGCGCCATGATTTGCTTGCCGAAATCCTGGCCGGCCGTGGCGGCCGGCGTGCTGTTGATCGTGACCTTTTCGGTCCCGCTGCCCGCGCATGCACAGCAGGCGCCGAAATCGCGCGCCGAGCTGCAACTCTCCTTCGCGCCGGTGGCGAAGCGTGTCGCGCCCGCCGTGGTCAATGTCTACGCGTTGCAGACCGCGCGGCAGACCAATCCGTTCTTCGACGACCCGTTCTTCCGCCGCTTTTTCGGCGGGCAGGGCTTCGGCATTCCCGGCGAGCGCGCGCAGCGTTCGCTCGGCTCGGGCGTTATCGTCGACCCGAGCGGCATCGTCGTCACCAATCATCACGTAATCGAGGGCGCGGACGCGGTGCGGATCGCGCTTGCCGACAAGCGCGAATTCGACGCGGTCGTACTGCTGCGCGATCAGCGTAGCGACCTCGCCGTGCTTCGCATCAAGGACGGCCGCGAGGCGTTTCCCGCCGCGGAGCTCGGCGATTCGGACGCGATCGAAGTCGGCGACCTCGTGCTTGCGATCGGCAATCCGTTCGGCGTCGGCCAGACCGTGACCCAGGGCATTGTGTCCGCGGTCGCGCGCACGCAGGTCGGGATCTCCGACTATCAGTTCTTCATCCAGACGGACGCCGCGATCAATCCGGGAAATTCCGGCGGCGCGCTCGTGGACATGGCCGGACGCGTCGTCGGCATCAACACGGCGATCTTCTCGCGCACCGGCGGCTCGCTCGGCATCGGCTTTGCGATTCCGGCGAACATGGCGCGGGTTGTCGTGGAGTCCGCGCGCGGCGGCAGCGCCGCGGTGCGGCGCCCGTGGTTCGGCGCGAAGCTGCAGGCGGTCACCTCCGAGATCGCCGAGAGTCTGAAACTCAAGCGGCCCGCCGGTGCCGTGATTGTGGACGTCACGCCCAACAGCCCGGCCGCTCGTGCGGGCCTGAAGCCTTCGGATGTAATTCTCTCGATCGACGGACAGGCGATCGACGATCCCAACGCATTCGACTATCGCTTCGCGACGAAGCCGCTCGGAGGCAAGGCCATGCTTTCCGTCGAGCGCCAGGGCAAGGTCAGCAGCGTTACGGTCGCGCTCGAGACCGCGCCGGAGCGGCCGCGTGACGAAGTGACGATCCGCTCGCGCTCGCCGTTCGCGGGCGTCAAGGTCGCGAATCTTTCCCCGGCGCTCGCCGAAGAGCTGCGGCTGGATACATCTGCCGAGGGTGCGGTCATCGTCGAGGTTGCGGAGGGTTCGACGGCCTCGGCGCTGGGATTCCGGCCGGGTGACATCATCTTGTCGGTGAACGGCACGCGCATCGCGCGGAGCCGTGACCTCGAGCGCGCGACCGCGGAGGCCGCGCGCACTTGGCGCATCGAAATTCAGCGCGGCGGACAGCGCCTTTCGCTTGCGCTGAGTGGGTGACAGAAGCGTTTCCCGGGCGCAGCGCGGCACGCGCCATAGCGCGCAAAGACGCGCGTGAACGAGCTTGTGGCGCGTGGTGCGCTGCAGACCCGGGACCCATCGCCATGACGTCGGAGTGGGCCCCGGATCAGCGCTGCACCGCTCCGCTTCGCTGCGCGCTGCAGCGCGTCCGGGGAACGTAAAGTCGGCACGGTCTGCATGTGGTAGATTTCATTGTATGCCCCGCCAACCGAAACGCGAAACGAACTTGTTCGAGGCCGCAGGCCTCGACCGCAATGCGCCGCGGCCGCTCGCCGACAAGCTGCGGCCCACCAGGCTCTCGGAAATCGTCGGGCAGGATGCGCTCGTCGGGCCCGACGGCGCGCTCACCCGCATGCTCGCGACGCGCTCGCTCGGCTCGCTCATCTTCTGGGGGCCGCCGGGCACCGGCAAGACCACCGTGGCACGGTTGCTCGCGGAGGAGACCGATCTACATTTCCAGCAGATCTCGGCGGTCTTTTCCGGCGTTGCCGACCTGAAGAAGGTGTTCGATGAGGCGCGGGCGCGGCGGCAGACCGGGCAGGGGACGCTCCTGTTCGTGGACGAAATCCATCGTTTCAATCGCGCGCAGCAGGACAGCTTTCTGCCGGTGATGGAGGACGGCACCGTCACGCTCGTTGGTGCAACCACCGAGAATCCGTCGTTCGAGCTGAACGCGGCCTTGCTCTCGCGTGCGCGGGTGCTCGTGTTCAAGTCGCTTGATGCGGAAGCGCTCGAGAAGATTGTCGTGCGGGCGGAAGAGATGGAGGGGCGAAAGCTCCCGCTCGACGAGGAGGCGCGCAAGGTTCTGCTTCGCCTTTCGGACGGCGACGGCCGGGCGGCGCTCACACTCGCCGAAGAAGTCTGGCGCGCCGCGCGCAAGGGGGAGACGTTCGACGCCGCGCGCCTCATGGAGATTGTGCAGCGGCGCGCGCCGATCTACGACAAATCGCAGGACGGCCACTACAATCTGATCTCGGCGTTGCACAAATCGGTGCGCGGCTCCGATCCCGACGCCTCGCTCTACTATCTCGCGCGCATGCTGGATGCGGGCGAGGATCCGCTCTACATCGCCCGCCGCGTCGTGCGCATGGCGATCGAGGATATCGGCCTCGCCGATCCGCAGGCGCTTGTCGTGGCGAATGCGGCGAAGGACGCCTACGACTTTCTCGGCTCCCCGGAAGGCGAGCTCGCGCTCGCGCAGGCGGTGATCTACGTCGCGACCGCGCCGAAATCGAACGCGGCGTATCTCGCCTATGGCCGTGCGATGCGCACGGCGAAAGAGGCGGGCTCACTGCTTCCGCCCAAGCACATCCTCAACGCGCCGACGAAGCTTATGCAGGAAGAGGGCTATTCCGCCGGATACGAGTACGACCACGACGCGCAAGAAGCGTTCTCGGGACAGGACTACTTCCCGGAGCAACTTGGACGCCAGACTTTCTACGAGCCGGTCGAACGCGGCTTCGAGCGCGAAATCCGCAAGCGGCTGGAGTACTGGGCGAAGCTGCGCGGCGGGCGGGGGTAAGGTTCAATCGTGCCCCGGATGCGCTGCAGCGCGGAGCGGTGCAGCGCTGATCCGGGGCCTAGATCGGTGGGTCCCGGGTCTGCAGCGCACCACTTCGTGCTGCGCTGCGCCCGGGACACATGCTCAATACCTCAAAACGGAATCATCGTGTCGATCTCGCGTGTGCGGCGCTCGACGATGACGATGCGATCCCTGGCGATCGTGAAGTCGAAATCCTTGTACTTCGGCACGATGTTCACGACGCCCGGAGGGAGCGGTGTGAGGCGTACCTCTTGCGGCACCTTCGCGCCGACCATGAGCTTGATCTCCGCGCGTTCGGCGACGCCCTGCGCGAGAACGATGTCGCGAACCTGATTTCGTTCCTGAAAAGTGAGCGCAACGTGCGAGCCGCCGGGAATACTTCCGTCCGGCGCTTTCCCGCCCGAGCCGGAGAACTGCGCCCCCTGTGGCGCGGCAGCGGGCGGATCCCGCAAGACCGCAGGCGATCGATCGAGATCAGCCGGTTGCTTCACTCCCGCGCCGATCGCCGGACGACGGCTGGGCGCCCAGAAATCCGAATTTCCCGTGGTCGGTTGTCCCAGTCGCCGGCCGGGCTGACCCATAGGTACGCTGGGTCGCCCCGCCGTGTAGCCGAGCCGACGACCCGAGTCCGCGCTTGCGTCGGTATGCGCAAGGATCGTGACGATGCCGGCAAGGAGCACCGCCGAAGCCGTGCCGGGGAGCGTGCGTTTCATGTCAGTCAATGTGCTCGCCCGAACCTGCCCATGCAATCGGCGGTTCCATCAACTTGCCGCGCGCCGCCGTCTCAGATCGGGATCATCGTGTCGATCTCGCGCGTGCTCCGCCGCACGACGATGATCCGGTCGTTGACGATCGTGAAGTCGAAGTCCTTGTACCTCGGCTCGATCTTGATCGCCTCCTGCGGCATCGGCCGCAGTGAGACGCCTTCCGGCACTTTCGCGCCGACCGTCAGCTTGAAGCTCGCCTTCGGCTCCTGCGCCGCGGTCTGCGAAAGGATGATGTCGCGGATCTTGCGTCGCTCCTGTTCGGTGAGTGCGACCAGCGACCCGCCGGGCACGCTGCCCTGCTGCGCGGTTCCGCCGGAACTCTGAAATTGCGGATTCTGCGGTGTCGCCTGTTGTGGCTGCGGCGGCTGCTCGCGCAGCTGGCTCGGCAACTGGTTCGTACTGTTCGACTGCCCCTGATCCTGTCCCTGCTGCTGCGAACCGGTGGAGCCGCTTGTAGGCTGACCCATGGTGCGCCCGGGCTGTCCCAGCGAACCTCCCGACTGGCTGGTGCCTCCGAGCGGCGAGGTTTGGGTCGGGGAAGTCTGCGTCGCGGTGCTCGTACCGGCGCCACCTTGCGGACCCGACGAATTTGCGCCGGAGCCGGTTGATCGAGTCGTCGTGGACGATCCGCTGCGGCTCGACGTCGTGCCTGAGGAAAATCCGCCGCTCGAGCTTCCGGTCGAGCCCGCGCTCGTGCCGGCGCCCGCCGAGCCGCCGCTGCCTCCGGTCTGCGCCGATGCGCCGAGCATCCCGAGGAGCAGCAGAAGCAACGATGTCGCTGCAAGAAGTCGATGTTTCATGGACCACTCCATGCGTGTTGAATTGCGCACTGCGCACAAGTTTCCGCCGCCCGGAATGGCTGTGCGGGTCTAACGGGCCGCCGCGGCACTGGTTCCGCGCGGCGTGCCGGTCGATCCGGCCGAAAATTCAAGGATTTCCCGCAGCGCGGCGGAACTCGGGCGCGGCTTTGCCGTTATGTCGGAGTGTCAATGGAACCCAAAAATCGGCGTGAACAGCGGGACTTGCTCGATTCCGAGATCGACCCGATCACCTGCATTGCGTTCGTGTTGATCGTGTTCCTGATCATCCCGTTCACGCTGCTGTCGCCGTTCCGCTATCCGCAGCCTTCGACGCTCGACAAAATGCTGTCGGTGAACGGCGGCGACCATGCGCAGCGTCCGCCGGAGGCGAGACTCTACGGCCAGCCGGTTCTCGATCTTTCGGTCGCCGCGGTGGAAGGCGAACGGTCGGCGACGCGGTCGGTGACGCGTTAGTGGTTTTCGCTCGTTTCCGCGCAAATCCACCTTCGTAGCCCGCATGAAGCGAAGCGGAATGCGGGCCGAGGCTTGCGTGGTTCAATCCCGGATTTCGCTTCGCTCCATCCGGGCTACGCGTATCTCTTACTGCTCATGCTGCGTCAAAAAGAAAGGGCGGCCTCGTTGCCGCCCTTTCGCGTCGTTCGTCTGTCCGATCGTCAGGCCGGAAGAACGGCGACGATCTCGTAGGTCTGCGGGTGAATGATCAGCAGCTGATTGTCCACCACGATGTAGAGATAGCCGCGGAACTGCGGAACGATCGCGATGAGCGGGGCAGGGAGCACGACAAGGTTCACGCTCCGCGGGACTACCGCACCCACGTTGATCGTGAAGCTCACATCGCTGCGCGAGACGCGGCGAAGGTTGACGTTCTGCTGCTTGATGGTCTGGCTGATCTTGGTGCGTTGCTGTTCGTTGATCTGCACCGCCTTGGTCTCAGACTTTATGCCCGGCTGCTGTGCCTGTCCGGGCTTCTGCTGCCCGGGCTGCATTTGCGTCTGACCCGGTTGCTTCGTGCTTGGCTCCTGCGCCTGGCCGCGCGGCTGCGCGTCCGGTTTCTGCTGTGCCTGGCCGGGCTGCTTCGCCCCAGGCTGTTGCGCCTGGCCCGGTTTCGCATCCATCTTCTCGGTCTTCGACTCGGCCGGGCTCTGCGCCTGCGTTTTGCCCGAACCCTGCGTGGCGGTCGCGCCGCCCTTTATCTTGTCCTTTTCGGCCTTTGCACCGCCTTGCTCTGAGCCGCTTTGCGCGCTCGGGGCTTGGCCTTGACCGCCCATTCCTTTGTCTTGTGCCAGGGCGGCCGTGCCGGCGATCAGAGCCGCTGCCGCGACGGCGGCCAACAAACCTTGCTTCGTCGACTGCATCGTTTCCTCCAGA
>DATBJU010000028.1:0-22344 GCA_036556265.1 Xanthobacteraceae bacterium
ACAAGGGGCATCAGCTCGGAGCAGACAATGGAGGATTGGATTCGCGACCGCATGAGTCGCCGCGGGATGCTCTCGGGCGGCTTGTTCGCGGCGGGTGCGCTACTCACCGCGCTCGCGGGCGGCAAACGGGTCGTGGCCCAGCACGCCGGCGGCCACGGCTCGCAGGGCGCACAATATCACCCGCACTACGTCGCGGCGGCGGACGCCTCCCCGCACGCGCGCGCACACGGGCCGATGATCTCGGTCGGCGACGTCGACAATGGGCGCAACGGATTCGACCCGGCGGCAATACTGACCGACTGGGAGGTGGGCGAAGTATCTCGCCTGCCGGACGGGCGCACGCTACGCACCTTCGAGGTCGAGGCCCTCGACAAGGAGATCGAGATTGCGCCGGGCATCTTCTTCCCGGCGTGGACGTTCAACGGGCGCGTGCCCGGTCCGACGCTGCGCGCGACCGAAGGTGAGCGCATCCGCATCGTATTCCAGAACAACAGCTCGCATCCGCACACGATGCACTTTCATGGGATCCATTCAGCACGCATGGACGGCATCCCTGGCGCGGGCGAAGCGCTTCCGGGTGGTGAATTCGTGTACGAGTTCGACGCGCTTCCGTTCGGCTGCCACCTCTACCATTGCCACTGGCTGCCTCTGAAGCGGCACATCCACAAGGGAATGTATGCCGCCTTCATCATCGACCCGGATCCCGCGCGGCATCCCGAATATGAAGCGGTCGCACGTTCGCGCTTGCTGGGCACGCCTGAGAACAAGGAATGGCAGGAATTCGTGATGGTGATGAACGGATTCGACACCGACTTCGACAATGAAAACGACATCTACGCGGTCAATACGGTCGCGCATCATTTTTCAAAGCATCCAATCAAGATCGAGCGGCAGCGGCCCGTGCGCATCTACCTCGTCAACACGCTCGAATTCGACCTGATCAACTCGTTCCATCTGCACGCGAATTTCTTCAACTATTACGACCACGGCACGACGCTGACGCCGACGCTGAGGACCGTCGACACGATCATGCAGTGCCAGGCACAGCGTGGGATTCTTGAGTTCACGTTCAAGGACCACGACACGGGCCTTTACATGTTTCATGCGCACCAGTCGGAGTTCGCCGAGCTCGGCTGGATGGGCATGTTTGATGTGGTCGAGGCAACGGCATGAACAAGCCTGTGTCTCCGGCTCCAGCCGCGGAAAAGCCGGGCAACCGGACGCTCGACTATTTGTGGTTCGGTCTGCCGCTGCTCGCGCTCGTGCTCGCCGCGTTCTGGCTGGTCGCGAGCGACTGGTTGCGGGCGTTCGACGTGGGCGCACCGCCGGTAGAGAAACTGACGTTCGAGCGTACTGTGCTCGATGCAGAGGGAATTCATCTCTACGTGCGAGCGGGCGGCTCGGAGTCCGTGACGATCGCGCAGGTGACGGTCGACGATGCATTTTGGGTATTCACGCAGGATCCGTCGGGGCCGTTGAGCCGGCTATCCGGGGCGTGGCTGCACATTCCCTATCCTTGGGTGCTCGGGGAGGCGCACGAAATCAAGGTGCGCACGAATACGGGCGTCGCCTTCACCAAGGCGATCGAGGTCGCTGTTTCGACGCCAAAACCTCAACTTGGTCAGTTGCAACCGCAGGCGCTGCTCGGTGCCTTCGTCGGCATCGTGCCGGTTGCGATCGGCATGCTGTTCTTCCCGGCGCTCGCAAGCCTCGGTGCCCGGCGGATGAACTTCGTGCTGGCCCTGACGGTCGGCCTGCTCGGCTTCCTGTTCGTCGACACGCTGGAGGAAGGGCTGGAAATGGGAAGCGAGGCGGCGGAGGCCTTTCAGGGAACGGCGATGGTCCTGGCGACGGCCGCGATTGCGTTCCTGGCGCTGATGGTGACGGGTCGGCGCCATGGCGCGCCGAGTGGGCTGGCGCTCGCTGCCTACATTGCGCTCGGTATTGGATTGCACAATTTCGGCGAAGGACTCGCGATCGGCGCAGCCTTCGCCGCCGGCATCGCAGGACTCGGCACGTTCCTTGTACTCGGCTTCACCCTGCACAACGTCACCGAAGGAATCGGGATCGTGGCGCCGCTCGTCGATAAGCGTCCCCCATTGCCGGTGTTCATTGGGCTCGCGCTGCTCGCCGGCGCTCCCGCAATTCCAGGACTTTGGCTCGGCAGCATTTCGTTCGGACCGCAGTGGGCGGCGTTCGCGCTCGCAATCGGCGCAGGCGCGATCCTGCAGGTGATCATCGAAGTCGGCGCTTACCTCGTGCGCCATGCCGAGCGACATGGAGAGAATTGGGTGTCGTTCAGTACGCTGGCCGGTATCATTGCCGGCGCAGGAATCATGTATCTCACCGCGATCCTGGTGAAGGTCTGATGCGCGAGTGCCCCTGGAACTTGCCGTAGTTGAAGTCGTTTTCGCGCTCGCCGCAGATTGACTCCCGAGCTGTCGCTGGCCACGTTCGCGGCCTGCGGACCGCCGTTTCGTGTCTCCCGTATCGAGCGGAGCACCCATGAATACGAGCTTCTTCGGCGAACTGCTGCAGACGATCGCCGAGCGCGGCCGCACCTTGATCGCCGGGCGACCGCGCCGGCCCGCGGGCGAGGAGCGCACCGCGAGCCTCATCGATCTTTGCGACGCGCTTTTGTCGGGGCGCGGCGAGGCCTCGGGTGCCGCTCTCGCCGCGGAAATCCTGTCGGATTTCCGGGGGCTGAAAACCGGCGAGCGCATCGCCTTCTTCGAGGCCCTCGCCCGGATCTATGGGCCGGACAGCGACCGGCTTACGCGCGCGTGCGCCGCGTATACGGAAAATCCGACCGACGCCGCGGCAGCAGAGTTGCACGATGCCGCGGAGCCGCGCCGGCAGGAGCTGATCCGGCGGCTGAACCTCGCGCCCGGCGCGACGGAAGCGCTCGTCGCGATGCGCGAGCATTTGCTCGAGGCACTCGAATTGCGCCGCGACCTTGCGCCGGTTGATCACGATCTCGTCCATCTGCTGTCGTCCTGGTTCAATCGGGGGTTTCTGGTGCTGCGCAGAATCGACTGGTCCTCGCCCGCGATCGTGCTAGAAAAAATCATCCGCTACGAGGCGGTGCACGAAATCCGGGATTGGGACGATCTGCGGGCGCGTATCGATTCACCGGACCGGCGCTGCTACGCGTTCTTCCATCCGGCGCTCGTCGACGAGCCGCTGATCTTCGTCGAAGTCGCGCTCACCAGGGACATGCCCGACGCGATTGCGCCGATCCTGTCGCGCGAGCGCGCGCCGATCGACCCGCGCGAGGCGACAACAGCCACATTCTATTCGATCTCGAACACGCAGCGCGGGCTAACCGGGGTCACGTTCGGCAGTTTCCTGATCAAACAGGTGGTCGAGGAGATTTCCCGCGAACTGCCGAACCTGACGACTTTCGTCACGCTGTCGCCCGTGCCGATGTTTTGCGACTGGCTCAAAGACCAGATAAGGGATCCGGATTCATTCGCGCTCGGGCAGAACGATCGGGCGACGCTCGCCCTCCTCGATCAGCCGGACTGGCAAGCGGATCCGACCAAAGTTGCTCCGCTCAGGCCTGTGCTCGGCGCACTCGTGGCGTACTACTTCCTTCATGAGCGCACGTCGCAAGGCCGGCCGC
Organism: Xanthobacteraceae bacterium; assembly: GCA_036556265.1. Classification (GTDB taxonomy): domain Bacteria; phylum Pseudomonadota; class Alphaproteobacteria; order Rhizobiales; family Xanthobacteraceae; genus JAUSIF01. The sequence continues at coordinate 3,626 of DATBJU010000028.1, forward strand.
TCGATCCGGTCGCCCGCTTCCACCTCGGCAACGGCGCGCGTCTGGAGCGGATCAATCTGATGGCTGATTTGTCGCCCAAGGGGCTCGCGCTCTCCGCCGGTACTATGGTGAACTACCAGTACGTGCTCGCCGACATCGAGAAGAACCACGAGGCCTATGCCGAGGCCGGCGAAGTAGTCGCAAGTGCCGCTGTGCGCCGAATGCTGCGCGCCGAGCGGTCGGCGCGCGCCGTGGCCGCGCAATGAGCAACCATCTCTACGATGCCTTTGTCGCGGCCATTCCGGGTCGTGATAGGACGGCGATCAAGCTTCCCGACGGGAGACGGATTTCCTACGGCCAGTTGTTCGGGCTTGTGGACCGGATGGGCTCGCACCTAGTGCGGCGCGGCGTGGTGCCGGGCGACCGGGTCGCGGTGCAGGTCGAGAAATCCTGGCAGAATCTCGCGCTGTATCTCGCGTGCGTGCGGGCAGGCGCCGCCTTTCTTCCGCTGAACACCGCATACCCGCTCGCCGAGCTCGACTATTTCATCGGCGACGCGCAGCCGAGCTTCGTCGTTGCGCAACCCGGCACGATCGACGGCCTGCGTGAACTTTGCGGCAAACGCGGCCAAGCCGTCGTCGAAAGTCTCGGCACACAGGGCGACGGCACGCTACTCGCGGCGGCCACGGACGCTCCGGTCGTGCCGCCATCCGATCGGAGCCCGGATGATCTTGCCGCCATTCTCTACACATCCGGCACGACCGGGCGCTCCAAGGGAGCCATGCTGACGCACGACAATCTCTTGTCCAACGCGCGCGTCCTGAAGGAGTCCTGGCGATTCACGAGCAAGGACGTGCTGCTGCACGCGCTCCCGATCTTTCACACGCACGGCCTGTTTGTCGCATGCAACGTGCTGCTGCTCGCGGGCGGCGCAATGATCTTCCTGCCGAAGTTCGATGCGGACGAAGTCATGCGCCTGCTACCGAAGGCGACGAGCATGATGGGCGTGCCCACGTTCTACGTTCGGCTTCTCGAACATCCAGGCCTCACGCGCGACGCAACGAAGCACATGCGGTTGTTCACCTCGGGATCGGCGCCACTGCTGGCGGAGACGCATCGCGCGTTCCTCGAGCGCACGGGCCATGCCATCCTTGAGCGCTACGGCATGACCGAAACCAACATGAATACGTCGAACCCATACGATGGGGCGCGGATCGCGGGCACCGTCGGGCCACCGCTGCCGGGCGTCGAGGTGCGCGTCGCAGACGCCGAGAGCGGTCGCGTGTTGCCACAAGGCGAAGTCGGCGTGCTTGAAGTGCGCGGGCCGAACGTATTCTCCGGCTACTGGCGCATGCCGGAGAAGACGCAGGCCGAATTCCGTCCCGACAAGTTCTTCATCACCGGCGACGTCGCCAGGATCGACGAACGCGGCTACGTGCACATCGTCGGCCGCGCCAAGGATCTCGTGATTACCGGCGGCTACAACGTCTATCCGAAGGAAGTGGAAACTGAGATCGACGCGATTCCGGGCGTCGCTGAGTCCGCGGTAATTGGTCTGCCGCACCCGGATTTCGGCGAGGGTGTCGCGGCGGTGGTCGTTTGCAAGAAAGGGGCGGCGGTTTCCGAGGAAAACGTGATCAAGGCACTCGCCGACCGTCTCGCCAAGTTCAAGCAACCGAAGCGAGTGTTCTTCGTGGACGAGCTGCCCCGCAACACGATGGGCAAGGTACAGAAGAACGTGCTGCGTGAAACCTATGCGCGCACGTTCGCACGCGGGGCGGCGTGAGCCGACGCTTCAGACCTTCAGTCGCGGATCGAGATAGTCGCGCAGGCTGTCGCCGAACAAGTTGAACGCGAACACAGCAAAGCTGATGGCGACTCCTGGAAAAATGATCATCCAGGGAGCCTGGCTATAAAATTCCTGCGAAGTGCCCGACAGCATGAGACCCCAGGCGGCGGTCGGCTCCGTCACGCCGAGCCCGAGGAACGACAGCGACGCCTCGAGCAGGATCGCCTGCGCAATGAACGCGGTAAACATGATCAGGAACGGTGCGACGACGTTCGGCGCGATATGGCGGAAGATGATGCGGGTGTGACCGTAGCCGGCGGCGCGGGCGGCGTCGACATAGGGCAGCTCACGAATCGCCAGCGCGGAAGAACGCACGACGCGGGCCACTTTCGGGGTCATCGGGATCGCAATCGCGACGATGAGATTGAGGTCGAGGCCGCCGACCGGGAAACGCCCGAGCACGGCCACTACGGTAAGCGCGAGCACAATCAGAGGGAACGACAGCAGGATGTCCATGAAGCGCTGGATCAGCATGTCGACGCGGCCGCCGAAATAGGCGGAAACAACGCCGATTACCGCGCCGAACCCCGAGCCGAGCAATGACGCGAGAAAGCCGACGGCGAGCGCCGTGCGGGCCCCGTAGATGATACGCGAAAACACGTCGCGGCCGAACGCGTCGGTACCCATCCAATGGTCCCAGGACGGCGGCGCGAGCATCGCGCCGTAATCGAGGTCGAGCGGATCGTAGGGCGCAACCCAATGCGCGAACAATCCGGCAATGAACAGGATCACGATGAAGACGAGGCCGGCCGCGCCGAGCGGCTGCGTGCGCGCGAATTGCACCACCGGATGCCGGCGCTTCGGCGCCTTGTAGGTGATTTCCGGCGTGGTGGTGACGACGGCCATCAGCGGTACCGGATGCGCGGGTCGAGCACCGCGTAAAGCAGGTCGACCACGAAGTTGACGAAGATGAAAAAGGCGGCGACCAGCATCACGAGCGCTTGCACCATCGTGTAGTCGGCGCGGGTCACGGTCTCGACGAACAGCTTGCCGAGACCGTTCAGATTGAAGACCTGCTCGGTGACGACGAGTCCGCCGATCAGGAACGCGAATTCCAACCCGACGACGGTCACCACCGGCAGCATGGCGTTGCGCATGGCGTGGCGCGAGACAACGAGGCGCTCGAACACGCCCTTGGCGCGAGCGGTTCGGATGTAATCCTCCTGCAGCACTTCCAGGATCGTCGAGCGTGTCATGCGCGTCGCCACGGCCGAATAGCGATAACCAACGGCCATGGCCGGCCAAATCAGTTGCGAAAGGTTATGCCAGGGGTCAACGTAAATCGGTACGAACGTGAGCGGCGGAATCCAGTTGAACGAGTACAGAAGCCCGAGAATAATCAACATGCCGAGCCAGAACGACGGCACGGCGAGGCCCGCGATCGCGAAGACGCGGATCAGGTGGTCGATCCAGGTGTCCTTGTAAAGGGCAGAGATCGTGCCGAGTGGCAGAGCGATCACGACGGCGAGAATCGTCGCCATAATCGCGACCTGAAGGGACAATTGCAGGCGGCTGGCGATTTCGTCGATGACCGGTCGCCCGGTCCACATCGACGTGCCGAAATCGCCGACGAAAATTCCCGTCATCCAATCGTAGAACTGCCACCACAACGATTTGTCGAGCCCGAGCCGCGCGCGTTCGATTGCCAGCGTCTCCGGGCTCACCTGTCCGCCCTCCATCATGAAGCGAAGCTCGACGATGTCGCCGGGCATCGCGCGCAGCAGGAGAAACACGAGCACCGCGACGCCGAGCAGCGTCGGAATCATCAATAGGATGCGGTTGATCGTGTAGCGGAGCATCGCGTAAAGCCCGATCGAAGCTGTCAGCCGGACAAAGCGAACCGGGCGACCCGAAGGCCGCCCGGGACTGTTCGATCACTGGTCGAGCCAGACGTCCTGCAGATCCTGGTTCAGATAGTGGCTCGGCGACATGTACCAGCCCTTCATCTGCTTCCAGTAGACGATGATGCGGTGCCACCAGATGACGGGGATACTGTAGGCTTGGGTCAGGGCGTGCTGCTCGAACTCGCGCAGCAGTGCGTAGCGCTTTTTCTGGTCGAGCTCGCCTTTCTGCCTGTTGTACAGGTCGTCGAGCTTGGGATCCTCGTAACGTCCGTAGTTGATCGAGGATTTGCTGGCCGATATGTACTTGGCGAGCTGCAGGTTCGGGTCATCGACCGCGTCACAGTTGAAGTCCAGTCCCACATCGTAGTTCCCGCCGCGCAGGTTGGCGATGTAGGCTTTTGTCTCCGGCTGGTCATGCTCGACTTGCACGCCGATCTGGCGCCAGTGGTCGATGAGGAACACACCGACCGGCGTGTAGGGCATCGGGATGTTGCGGTTAAGGAACTTGAACTTGAGTTCCTTCACACCAGCCTGGTCGAGGAGCTTCTTCGCCTCAGCGCGGGCCGCGTTGACGTCCTTGCCGTAGCCTGGATATTTCACGAGCTCGGATTCCTTTGCCGCAAGCTCGTATCCTGGACGTAGGATGCCGCCGACGCTGCGCACAAGCGCAATCCGAGAGAGCGCTTCCGCACCCTGCCAGTGATCGATCGCGAGCGAGAGCGCGCGACGCACACGTACATCGTCAAACGGTTTCTTCTGGGTGTTGAAGGTAACCACCAGGCTGCAGATCCACGGGCTCTCTTGCACGACGATCTTGTCGCCGAGCGCAGCCTTCAGCTTGTCGCGATCAGCGGGCGAATGTCCGCGGAACTCGACCAGCACCTCGCCCGCCTGGAGCGCGTTCACCCGCGCCGCGGTGTTGGTGATGAAGATCGCGCGATAGCCGTCAAGATAGGGCTTTCCCTTCTCGTGGTAATCGGCGAAGCGCTCGCCGACCCAATGCGAGCCGGCCGCGTGCTCAACGAATTTGAAAGGCCCAGTGCCGAGCACGTTCTTCTCGGGGAATTTCGGATCTTCCTTGAGCTTGGCGGCGCTATAGATGCAGTCCCAGGGCGATGCAAAGTTCGTCAGCATCGACGCGTTGCGCGCCTTGAGTTTGAAAATAACGGTCTGCGGGTCCGGCGTCTCGATCGAGGCGATGTCCGAGTACGCGGCCTTGCGGATCGAACGAACGCCCTGCGCCGGATTGGCAATCCGCTCATACGTTGCCTTCACGTCGGCGGACGTGGCCGGCGAGCCGTCATGGAATTTGATGTTGGGCTTGAGCTTGAAGGTGTAGGTGAGCCCGTCCGGCGAGACGGTCCAGGATTGGGCGAGGTCGCCCTTCACCTTCGGATAGTTCGGCTCGTCGAACTTGAGCAACGTGTTGTAGTGCGGCCGCACCGGATGGATGAAGGCGAATGATGTAGCCGCGTGGCAATCGTAATCCGGCGGCTCGGCGCTGACGGCGAACTTGAGAATGCCGCCCTTCTTCGGCGTCTGAGCGATGGCGTCGGCGGCAGTCCAGCAAAAAGCGAGCGCGACCGTTACGATCAAGACTAGTTTCGATCTGATCATCGGTATTCCTCCCATCAAGTTTGCGGCCCCGTTCCGGTGATCCGCGTGAATATTGTTATGCTTTGTGACAAGCGACGAAGTGGTCCTTTTTCAGTTCCCTTGGCCGTGGAATCTCATGCCGGCATTGCTCTTCGGCAATCGGACAACGCGTATGGAACACGCAGCCGCGTGGCGGGGTCAAGGGTGAGGGAATTTCGCCACGCAGTGCGCGCGGCTCACGGGCGCGTTCGACCCGAGGATCCGGAATCGGAGCGGCATCGAGGAGCGCCTTGGTGTAGGGGTGCAGCGGCCGTGCGTAGAGCTCGTCGCGATCAGCCAGTTCCATTACCCGGCCGAGATACATGACCGCGACGCGGTCGGAGATGTGGCGAACGACCGCGAGGTCGTGGGCGATGAAGAGATAGGTGAGCCCGAGCCGCTCCTGCAATCCTTCCAGCAGGTTGATGATCTGGCCCTGGATCGACACATCGAGTGCTGAGACGGGCTCGTCGCAGACGATGAAGCGCGGCTCGAGCGCGAGCGCGCGTGCAACGCCGACGCGCTGGCGTTGGCCGCCGGACAACTCATGCGGATAGCGCTCCGCCATATAGGGAAACAGCCCGACCTGGTCGAGGAGCGCGGCCACGCGCTCGCGCCGGCCGCGCGCGTCGGCGACGAGCCGGTAGACGTGCAGCGGCTCGCCGATGATCTCGCCAACGGTCATGCGTGGATTGAGCGAGGAATACGGGTCCTGAAAAATGACCTGGATTTTACGGCGCAGTTCGCGCAGATCGCGCGCCTTGCTGCGAGTGATGTCGGCGCCTTCGAAGCGGATTGCGCCGCCAGTCGGTTCTTCCAGCTGGAGGATCACGCGGCCGACCGTGGTCTTGCCGCAGCCGGATTCTCCGACAAGGCCGAGTGTCTCGCCCGCGCCGATGTGGAATGAAACGTCGTCGACCGCGCGCACGGTCGCAGTCGTTCCCGAAAACAGATTGCGGCCGGCGACCTTGACGTCGAAATACTTTTTCAGGCCTTCCACTTCGAGAAGCGGCTTCATTTGCTCGGTCGCTGCGATCGTGCGCGGCGCGGTGTGCAGCGGCGGACCAACGAGCTTTCCCGCCGCCAGCTCGGCCGCGCGAACGCAAGCGGTGGAGTGTCCCGCTGCGACTTTCCTCAACGAAACGGGCCGCTCGCAGGGCTCGATTCGATGCGGACAACGCGGGGCAAAGCGGCAGCCTGCGGGCGGCGCCAGTAGATCGGGCGGCAGGCCCTCGATCGTCTCGAGTTTGGTGCCGCGCGGCTCGTCAAGGCGCGGTACCGAGCGCATCAATCCGAGCGTGTAGGGGTGGGCCGACTTCAGAAAGATGTCGTCGGCGCTGCCCTGCTCGATGATCTTCGCCGCATACATCACGTTCACGCGGTCGGCATAGCGGGCCACAATGCCGAGATTGTGCGTGATGATGATGAGGGCGACGCCAAGCCGGCGCGACAGGTTCTTCATCAGTTCGAGGATCTGCGCCTGAATGGTTACGTCGAGCGCTGTAGTCGGCTCGTCGGCGATGATCAGCTTCGGATTACAGGCAAGGCCGATCGCGATCATCACGCGCTGGCGCATGCCGCCGGAGAACTGGTGCGGATATTGGTCGAGACGACGTTTGGCGTCGGTGATCCCGACCAACTCGAGCAACTCGATCGCGCGTGCGCGCGCCTCTGTGTCGGTCATCTTCAGATGGATGAAGAGCGGCTCCATGATCTGAAGGCCGATCGGCAGCACGGGATTGAGCGACGTCATCGGCTCCTGGAAGATCATCGAGACGTCGCGGCCGCGCACTTCGCGCATGTCGTCGTCGCCAAGCTCAAGCAGGTTGCGGCCGTCGAGCATGATGCGACCGCGCGTGATACGCGCGGTGGCCCGCGGCAGCAGCCGCATGATCGCGAGCGACGAGACGGACTTGCCGCATCCCGACTCGCCGACGATCGCGACCACTTCGCCGCGGTTCACGGTGTAGGAGATGCCCTCGACCGCGCGCACGATGCCGCGTGATGTCGAGAACTGGACGTGAAGGTCTTCGACCGACAGCAGCGTCGGTCCGGCATCCGCCTGAAAACTTTGCTCCAAACGTGCGTCCATCCCGGCCTATGGCGCAGTGCACCACTTTTTTGCGTCTTTTCGATTGTTGTGAGCGCTATAGAAGCGCGGCTCGCGGCCTGACACAAGCAAACTGTCACTGGCGAACGGCGCCGCATTGAGGCTACGCTGTCGTTGTGGCGGCGCCTCGAAGCGCCGCTCGACGGGCGAACAGCCAAAGAAGCGATACGGGAGGACGACCCATGATCCGACATCTGAGCCGACGCGAGGCGCTCGCGCTCGGCGCCGCTACAACGGCCGCGGCTGCCATGGGGCCGGCACGATTTGCGCGCGCAGCTGATTTCTACGCAGGCAAGACGATCGACGTGATCGTACCATTCGCGCCAGGCGGCGCGGGCGAGGTGACCACGCGTTTCGTGACGCCTTTCCTCAGCAAGCACATTCCCGGCAATCCGACGTTCAACGTAACAACAATGCCGGGAGGCGGATCAATCCTTGGTGCCAACCAGTTCGAAAAGCAGGGTAAGAACGACGGCCTGCTAATTCTCTCGACCACGTCTTCGACCGCCTTCCCTTTCATGTTCAAGCAGCAGGGCGTCGACTACAATCTCGCCAACAAGGCGATCGGCTACACGATCGCGATCGGGCCCGTCGTCTATTCCGCTCCCGATACCGGCGTCCTGAAGCCGGCCGACCTGTTGAAGCCGAAAGTCCCGCTCGTCTACGGCGGCATCGCCGCGACCGGTAGCGACCTGCCGGTGCTGCTCTCGTTCGAGTTGCTCGGCCTCAACGTGAAGACCGTGCTCGGCTTCCCCGGGCGCGGGCCCATCCGGCTCGCGTTCGAGCGCGGCGAAACCAATTTCGACTTCCAGTTCACCTCGGTCTATCTCACGCAAGTGAAGGCGCTGGTCGATGCGAAGAAGGCGGTGCCGCTCTATACCGGCGGCTCGTCGGATGCGAAGGGCAACTTCGTCGGGCGTGATGCCGTCGTGAAGGAGCTGCCCTCGGCATACGAGGTCTACAAGGAACTGCACAAGAAAGAGCCGTCCGGTGTCGTCTGGGATGCGTTCCAGGCAGCCTCGGCACTCACCTTCGAGTACGGCATCACAGGATGGATGCCGGCGGGAACGCCACAGGAAGCCATCGATGCATTCGCGATCGGCGTTGAGAAGGCGAACGCCGACCCGGACTTCCAGACGAAAGGAAAGCAAGTGACCGGCGGCTATCCATTGCAGGCCGGGAAAAAGGTGGCGGGCACGGTGAAGAAGGCGCTATCGCCGAGCGCGGACGTCACCAATTATCTGCGTGACCTTCTCACCAAGAAATACAACGTGAAACTCTGAGCGTCCGGGCGGCGGCAACGCCGCCCGTTCCCTTCCGCGCACGAGAAATCCAGGCATGTGGGAAGCGGCCGGCACGGCGCTGTTCGCATTCGCCGATCCCTATCGCATGTCGATGTTGATCGTCGGACTGCTGGCGGGTGGCATCATCGGCATGATGCCGGGTCTCGGCGGCATCGGCGCGGTCTCGATCCTGCTCCCCTTCGCGCTCACGCTCGACCCTTTCTCGGGCCTCGCAGTGCTGCTCGGCGCTACCGGCGTGGTCTATACATCCGACACCATCGCCGCGATTCTGTTCGGCACACCGACCTCCGCGTCCTCCGGGCCTACCGCGATCGAAGGATTCGCTATGGCACAGCAGGGCGAAGCCGGCCGCGCACTCGGCGGCGCGTTTCTCGCCTCCATGATCGGCGGCTTGATCGGTGCGTTCGTGCTGACGCTTTCGATTCCGATCGCAGGCCCGCTCGTGCTTGCGCTTGGTACCGGCGAGCTGCTGATGCTTGCGATCGTTGGGCTCGCTTATGCGAGCGGCCTCGTCGGTGACAGCCCGATCAAGGGGATTCTTTCCGCCGCCCTCGGATTGTTTCTCGGCACGGTAGGCGTAGCACCGTCGGCGCCCGAGCTGCGCTTCACGTTCGGCGCGCCGTATCTCCTGGATGGCTTCGCCCTCACCATACTGGCGCTGGGGCTGTTCGGTGTCGCCGAAGTAATCGTGATGCTCGGTCAAGGCGGCGCGATCGCCCAGCAGCAGTTCAAGCTTTCCGGGTGGGCACAAGGGGTGCGCGACGTGGCGCGACACTGGAGGGTCGTCGCCAGCGGCTCGCTGATCGGCGTGATCTTCGGCGTGATCCCGGCAGTCGGTGCATCGGCGTCCACCTGGATCGCCTACGGGCAGGCGGTCTCGACTGCGAAGGACAAGTCGAAGGTCGGCAAGGGCGATCCGCGCGGCATGCTTGCTGCCGAAGGCGCAAACAACGCGACGATCACCACCGATCTCGTGCCGACGCTCTTGTTCGCGGTGCCCGGCGGCCCCGCGGCCGCCGTCGTGCTCGGTGCGCTGTTCGTTTACGGCTTCTATCCCGGTCCGCGCTTCGTGCAGATGAATCTCGACCTTATGTTCCTGATCGTTTGGTCGAGCGCGCTGTCCGCCGTGCTCGGCGCGGCACTCTGCTTCGCGGCGAGTCCGTGGATCGCGCGCATCACGCGGGTGGATTTCGCGCTGGTCGCCGCGCCACTCATCGCCGTTATCCTGCTCGGGTCGTTCGAGGCGAAAAAGAGTGTGCTGGATTTCGCGACGCTGTTCGCCTTCGGCGTCCTCGGCTGGCTGATGAAGCGCGCGCAATGGCCGCGCGCGCCGTTGCTCGTCGGCTTCGTGTTGACTGATCCGATCGAGCGCAACTTCTGGCTTGCCTATCAACTGCACGGCTGGAACTGGCTGAAGAGCCCGATCGTCATCGGACTGATCGTCGTCGTGGCGATTCATATCGCGCTGACGTTCCGGCGCGCGATCATGACGCGACTGACCGCGCAGCCAACTGCGACTGCGGCCGACGAGCGCCGGTTTGATCTTGGTCTGCTCCTTGCGGTCGCGGCGACGGCGCTGTTCGCCAGTGGAATCGCAATGAGTCTGCGCCTTGCCTTTGACAGCCTGCTCGTGCCGATGCTCGCCGCGATTCCGGGACTGGTTGCGGCACTGGCGCTCGTTTTTGTGCGCCGGCGTGGAACGACGGCGGTACCTTGGCCGCCAACCCAAGAGGCAGGCCAATTGGGACTGCTCGGGCTGGGCATCGCCGGGATTCCGGTCGCGGGATTTTTTCCGGCCCTCGGCGCCTACCTCACGATCATGCTGTGGAGTCGATCGCGGCTACGGCTCTTAATTGTGCCCTACGTTGGCGCGATCTTGCTAGCCGTTTATGGGCTCTCCCGCGCCTTCAACCTCCACCTGCCTTGACCGGCGACACGGGCTTCCTGAGCCGATTCATGGTTCCCGAGATCACGTACTTGGCAACGAGGCGCGCAATAGTTTGGTACAAAACTATTCTGCGTAGCCAGTCGCCTTGGTATAAGGGGCGTGCGATCGGCTCAGAAGCTGCCCGCCGGGGCAGCAGCCAGGGAACGCCACATGGTGCAGCCGAACCTTGCAGCACGCGAGACTGAGCGAAGAGACGTCCCCGTCCCCGCCGCAACCGCCGGCGCCGTCGATTTCGGCCCGCTTGCCAACTGGATCGGCTTCCACCTGCGCCTCGCGCAGAACGCTTCCTTCCAGGCGTTTGCACGCAGAGCGAACGGCATCGACCTGCGTCCGGGCCGCTTCGCGACCCTGATGCTGATCGGACGCAATCCGGGAATCTCCCAAACGGCGTTGAGTCGCGCCAACCGGCGAGACAAGTCATCGCTCACACCGGTGCTCAACGATCTCGCGCGACGAAAACTGATCAAGCGTGCGCGCGACACAGAGGACCGGCGTAGCTATCGCCTAATGCTCACGCCGGCCGGCGAGGCAACGCTCGCAAAACTGACCGAGTGCGCGAAGGAACACGAGCGCCGTCTTGACGAGCTTCTGGGCGCGCGAGACCGCGATCGATTCCTGGAAGTATTAAGACGGTTGATCGCCGGACTCCCTGCGCGCGGTAACGGTCATTCCCGGTGAGAGCTAAAATGTTGGAGTGGCGCCATGGCTGAAGTCTCTTTTCACTCGGAGATCCAGAGCCTGCGGCTCGGCGACGGAGAAACATTTCATGGCGAGGGCATCCTCGGCGTGACCAAGGCGCTGTTGCAGTCGGGCGTCGCGTACGTTGGTGGCTATCAGGGCGCGCCGGTGACGCATCTCCTCGACGTGCTGGTGCAATCCGGTGACATACTCGACGAACTCGGTATTCACCTCGAAACCTGCACGAGCGAAGCGGCGGCGGCCGCGATGCTCGGTGCCTCGATCAACTATCCGCTGCGCGGCGCGGTCACCTGGAAATCGATTGTCGGCACGAACGTCGCCGCGGACGCGCTCTCCAATCTCGCGTCGGCCGGTGTAGTCGGCGGCGCGATGATCATCGTCGGCGAGGATTACGGCGAAGGTGCAAGCGTGATCCAGGAGCGAACGCACGCGATGGCGCTGAAATCGTCGCTGTGGCTCCTCGATCCTCGACCGGAGCTCCCGAGCATCGTCCGCATGGTCGAGAAAGGCTTCGAATTGTCGGAGGCATCGAACACGCCCGTAATCCTGGAGCTTCGTGTTCGCGCGTGCCACGTCTTCGGCGCGTTCGAGGCGAAGGATAACGTGGCAGCAGCATTTTCGGCAAAGCACCGGCTTAGCCCCGCGAAGTTCAATTACGACCGGCTCTCGCACCCGCCCGTGATCTTCCCCCAGGAGGCCGCGAAGTTCGAAAAGCGATTGCCTGCAGCGCGAAAGTTCATCCAGGAACACAAGCTGAATGAGCGCCTCGGTCCGGAGCACGGTGATCTAGGCATCATCGTGCAGGGCGGCCTATTCAACGCGCTCAACTCGCGGCTCGCGATTGCCGGCCTGAGCGACGTGTACGGCGACATTCAGATTCCGACGTTTGTGCTGAACGTGACGCATCCGCTCGTGCCGGAGGAGATCACCGGCTTCTGTGCCGGCAAGCGCGCCGTGTTGCTCGTTGAGGAGGGCTCGCCGGATTTCATCGAGCAGGCGATCGCGCACATTCTGCGCAAGGCAGATCTCAACACGAAGCTCCATGGCAAGGACTTCTTCGCGATGGCCGGCGAGTACACGCCGCTCGTGCTGGGCCGCGGACTTGCGCAGTTCGTCGCCGCCTATGGCCGAAAGAGCGATGCGCTGGAAACGTGGGTCAGCAGCGTCGATGCGCGCAAGACCGAGGTGACCAAAGCACTTGCAACAGCGCTGCCGCCACGGCCGCCGACATTTTGTACCGGCTGCCCGGAGCGGCCGGTGTTCTCGGCGATGAAAATTCTGAAAAGGGAGATGGGGCCGGTACACGTGTCCGTCGACATCGGCTGCCACGCACTCGCAACGTTCCCGCCGTTCAGCCAGGGCAACTCGATCCTCGGCTACGGCATGTCGCTCGCATCCGCCGCCGCGGTCGCTGGGACGCAGGAGAAACATCCCGTCTCGATCATGGGCGACGGCGGATTCTGGCACAACGGAATGCTGACCGGGGTCGCAAGCGCCGTGCTGAACAAGAACGACTCGATCCTGATCGTGATGAACAACGGCTACTCGAGCGCTACCGGGCAGCAGGACTTGCCGTCAAGCGCGCCGGAGGAGGAAGGGCGCGGCAAGGGTGTCGACATCGAAGGGGCGGTGAAGAGTCTTGGCGTCAACTGGATCAGGCGGGTGCGCACCTACGGCGTCGCCGATGTCGTGAAAACGCTGCGTGAGGCGATGAAAACCCGCGAGGAGGGTCTCAAAGTCATCATCGCGGACGGCGAGTGCCAGCTTGCGCGTCAGCGTCGCATCCGTCCGGAGCGGGCGCGGCTGTCGGCCGCCGGCAAGCGCGTCGAACGGCAACGCTTCTGGGTCGACCCGGACGTATGTACCGGAGATCATTCATGTATTCGGCTCTCCGGGTGCCCGTCGCTGACCGTGAAGCCGAACGAGGATCTGCTGCGGACGGATCCGGTGGCGCACGTGAACAACGATTGCGTCGGCTGCGGGCTATGCGGCGAAGTGAGCCACGCGGCGCAGCTCTGCCCCTCGTTCGCGGAAATCAACGTGATCGAGAATCCGTCGCTGTGGGACCGCGCGCGCCACAAGGTATCGACTACGGTGATCCGCTTGTTCGGCGGCGCACGCGAGACGACGCCGACGCCCACAATGGTTCCGGCGGAGTAACGCCATGAGCGAGATGAAACCAATTCGCTTGCTCATCGCCGCGCTCGGCGGCGAAGGCGGCGGCCTGCTCGCAGGATGGATCGCCAATGCTGCCGTGGCGAGCGGTCACTTTGGCCAGCGCACCTCGATCCCGGGCGTTGCGCAACGAACCGGCGCGACGACTTATTACCTGGAGATTCTCCCGCGCCCAGACAACACGGATTCGGCGCGCCGCCCGGTACTTGCGCTCAACGCCGCCCCCGGCGAAGTCGACGTGATGGTGGCGAGCGAACTGCTCGAGGCCATGCGCGCGATTCAGGCCGGCTATGTGAGTCCGGACCGCACGCTTCTGATCGCATCGACGGCGCGCGCGTACACCGTGGATGAAAAGTCGGCAATGGGCGACGGCCGGCTTGATCCGGAGCGCATGGCGAACGTCGCGCGAAGGTTCGCGCGCAAGCTCGTGCTTGCGGACTTCACGGCTGCCGCCGCAGCGGTCAATGCGCAGCCGAACGCAGTGCTGCTCGGCGCAATCGCCGGCTCGAACACGCTGCCGATTCCGGTCGAAGCCTTCCGCAGGGCAATCGAGGCGGAAGCGAAGGCGGTCGATGCGAACATGCGAGGGTTCGAAGCCGGGTTGAATCTCGCAGCGCGCGATGGAGAAAGTGCCACTGCGGAGAATACGAAGGAGCCGGCCCCGTCCGTCAGGGCGGAGACCGACACGGAACTTGAGACTAGGGCGAAGCAGATCGTCCCGGTTGTCGCATGTGGAATCGCGGTCGAGGGTGTGCGGCGCCTCGTCGACTATCAGAGCCCGACCTACGCTTCGCTCTATCTCGATCGCCTGCAGCGCTTCGCCGCGAAGCCGGGAGCGGATGCACCTTTCATTCGTGAGCTCGCGCGTCATCTCGCGGTACGCATGAGCTTCGAGGACACCATTCGCGTCGCGCAGCTCAAGATCAAGGCAGGCCGCGTTGAGCGGCTGCGGAGCGAATCCAAGGTCCGCGCGCATGACCTGATCGACGTCACAGAATTCCTGAAGCCCGGTCCGGAGGAAATCTTCTCGCTGCTGCCGCCGCGCTTCGGGCGCTGGGTGCTGCGTATGATCGATCGGCTCGGCTGGAGCCAGAAATCCTTTCCCATGAAGGTCCGTACGACGCGCGTCGGCGGCTTCGTGCGGCTCAAGGCGCTCGCAGTGCTTCGCCCCTGGCGGCCACACACGCTGCGCTATGCCGAGGAGCAGGCGTGGATCGAGCGCTGGCTCGGCCTTGTCGATCGCGCGCTTGCCCTGGATGCGGACGTCGCGTGCGAGGTGGTGGAGACGGCGCGGCTCGTCAAGGGCTACGGCGAGACCTACAAGCTCGGGCACGCCAACTGGAACCGGATCGTATCGGACATCGTCGAGCCGTTCCTCGCGGGCCGTTTCCCGTCCGCGCAGTTCGCCGATGCCGTGCTGCAGTCCCGACTCGCGGCGCTTGCCGATCCCGATGGCGCGCGACTCGCAACAGTGATCGAATCGGTGCGGGCGTTGCCGGCGGAGCGGCGCATCGCGGCCGAATGAGGGAGCAATGAGCAAGCCGAAGATCGTTCCCGAGCCTGCGGACGAGTATCTTCTCCGCCCTGATCCCGCGGACCCGCGGCTGACCGTACGTGTCACCGGGGTCGACGAAACCGGCGCGCGGATCGAGACGGGCGTCGTCGTCGAGCGGCCGCTCACGATCTTCCTGAACAAGCAGGAGATCGTCACGGCGATGACGATCGGCGACTATCCGAAATATCTCGCGGTCGGATTCCTGTTGAATCAGAACATGTTGCGGCCCGACGACGCCATCACATCCGTCGACTACGACGAGGACCTCGAGGTCGTCGTCGTGCGCACGAAGCGCGCGACCAACTACGAGAAGAAACTGAAGAAGAAGGTGCAGACCTCGGGCTGCGCGCAGGGCACCGTCTTCGGCGATCTGATGGAGGCGATCGACAACGCGAAGCTTCCCGATGCGCAGCTGCGCACCTCGTGGCTCTACGCGCTCACGCACAAGATCAACACCACGCCGTCGCTCTATCTCGAAGCAGGAGCGATCCACGGCTGCGTGCTGTGCCAGGAAGACCGGCCGCTGGTCTACATGGAAGACGTCGGACGCCACAACGCGGTGGACAAGATCGCCGGCTGGATGTTCGAGAACAAGGTCAAGCCGGGCGACAAGATCTTCTACACGACCGGCCGGCTCACGTCGGAAATGGTCATCAAGACAGTCCGCATGGGCATTCCGATTCTCGTCTCGCGATCCGGATTCACCGCATGGGGCGTGGAGCTTGCAAAGAAGGCGGGGCTTACGCTGATCGGCCGAGCGCGCGGCAAGCGCTTTGTCGCGCTTTCCGGTGAGGACCGCATCGTGCACGATCAGGACCTGCGCTACGTCGAAGAGGAAAGCGTAAGGCATCGGCGCAAAGCCGCGGTGCATGACGACTGAAATCCCTGCAACGCTCGGCCTCGTACTTGCCGGAGGACTCGCGCGCCGCATGGGCGGCGGCGACAAGGCGCTGCTGAAAATCGGCAGCGAGACGATCCTCGACCGCGTGCTCGCGCGATTGAAGCCACAATGCGCCGGCGTGATCCTCAACGCGAACGGCGACCCCGCGCGTTTCGCGGGCTTCGGCCTGCCGGTGGTGGCGGACGACATTCCGGATTTCGCCGGACCGCTCGCAGGAATTCTCGCCGGGCTCGAGTGGGCGGCGACGAACGCCTCGGCCGAGTGGGTCGTGAGCGTGCCAGGCGACTGCCCGTTCATGCCGCGTGACCTGGTGGCGCGGCTGCACAAGGCGCGAAGCGCCTCCACCACCCCCCTCGCCTGCGCGAAGTCCGGTGATTGGCGCCATCCCGTCGCCGGCCTGTGGCCGGTTTCGCTGCGCGCCGATCTGCGGCGCGCATTGACCGAGGAGGGGCTGCACAAGATCGAAGCCTGGACCAGCCGGCACGGCGTGGCCCTCGCGGAATGGCAGGACCAGCCTGTCGACCCGTTCTTCAACGTGAACCGTCCGGATGACCTCGCCGAAGCGGAGCGTATCGCGATGCAATATCCGGACGCTTGATCGCCATAGCGATGGTCGCCTATTTTACCCGACAGCGAAGTGCCATTCGCTCAACAGAGAAATAAGGGGGAGGTCCACATGAAAGAATTCGTCGCCGCCGTTGTGGTCGCCGTGGTGGTCGGAGTCGTATCGGTCTATGCGCTCGACGCCTATCAGAAGCCTGCCTCGGTCGCATATGCGTCGCAGACGGGCGTGCGCCTCTGACGAGTCCGGCACCGCGCGGCTAGCCGACCAGCGTCGCGTAGGAGAGGAAGCCGACGGTCGAGCCGAGCTCGACCTCGACGCGGTCTTCGGGAAGCTCCGCCAGGCCATCGGTTTCCGTGAGGGAGGTGAGCACGCCAGCCCCTTCCTGCGGATGCTTCACCGCTTCGATCGCGCCGTCGGCTGCGCGGCGCAGGCCAACGCGCACGTACTCGCGGCGCCCTTTCTTTTTCCGATATTTGAAAGCGGCGCGCACAGGCAGGGCGGCAATCGGCACGACGTCCGCACCGGAGAGCCGCAGCAGCAGCGGCCGCACCACGTGCACGAAAGTAACGAACACGGCGACCGGGTTGCCCGGCAACCCTGCGAACGCAGCGCCGCGCACGACGCCCATCGCCACCGGCCGTCCCGGCTTGATCGCAAGACGCCAAAAGACGAGCTTGCCCACCTTCTCGACCGCGGCCTTCACGTGATCCGCCTCGCCGGTCGATACGCCTCCGGAAGTGAGCACGAGGTCGTGCGACTCCGCGGCTGAAGCGATCGCCCGCGCGAGCATGGCCGGATCGTCCCTGATGATGCCGAGGTCATGCGCCTCCGCGCCAAGCTCGCGCAGCAGCGCGAGCAGGAGGAACCTGTTGGCGTCATAAAGCGAGGTCGCGCCGAGCGGGGTTCCCGGCTCGACGATCTCGTCGCCTGTGGAAAAAACCGCGACGCGCGGGCGGCGGCGGACTTCTAGGTGCGTCAGCCCGATCGCCGCGGCGAGCGCAATGTCCTGTGGTCCGAGCCGCCGGCCGGCCGGCAGCGCGACGGCACCCTGCGCCAGATCCTCGCCGCTCAGACGGCGGTTGGCGCCCACCTTCAGGCCGGCCGGCACGATAACCGCATCGGCGTCCGCGCGAACGTCCTCCTGCATGTAGATCGTGTCGGCGCCCGCGGGCATCGGCGCGCCGGTGAAGATGCGGATCGCCTCACCTTTTCCGAGTGTCGGCGCGGCAGCGCTGGTACCGGCTTGCACCCGGCCGGCGAGCTTGAGCCGCGTTTCTCCCGCCGGTGAGATGTCGGCGTGACGCACGGCGTAACCGTCAACGGCGGAATTGTCGAACGGCGGAAGCGCGATCGGGGATCGAACGTCACCGGCGACGACGCGACCGACCGCGTCCGCGAGCGCCACGGCTTCGGTTTCGGCCACCGGCGGTACGTGCCCGGCCATCAACCGCGCGGCCTCCTCCACCGGCAGCAGCGCGCCACCGAAGGCGAAGCAATCGTCGGAGAGCTGCGCCATCAGACCTGCTCCGGCTCGGCGGCGAGCCGTTCGAGGGGTATCGATTCGATCATCAGCACGTCGGCGATCTTCTCCGCGTCACCCAGATCGAGCACCGGTACGCGCGCCGCCGGCACCGGCGCGTCGGAGGCGACGGCGACAATCCAGTCGTCGTCCGGATGCAGCAGCGGCTTGCCGACCTCGGCGCGATAGACCTCGAGCTTCGGATGCGGGTGGCGCTTGTAGCCCTCCACGATGACGAGATCGACCGGCACAAGACGCGCGAGAACAGCCGCGAGCGGCGGCTCTTCCTCCCCGCGCAGCTCGTGGATGTGTGCCCAGCGGCGGGCCGACGACACGAACACCTCGGTTGCTCCCGCGACACGGTGCGTGTGCGAGTCCTTGCCGGGAATGTCGACGTCGAATCCGTGGTGTGCGTGCTTGACGGTGGAGACGCGGAGTCCGCGCGAGGTCAGCACCGGAATCACCCGGGCGACGAGCGTGGTCTTTCCGGAGCCGCTCCAGCCAGCGAGGCCGACAATGCGCATGGCCGAGTTATAGCAGACGGGGTTTCTCGTTCACCTCTCCCCGCGTGCGGGGAGAAAATCCCTCCCCGCTTGCGGGGAGGGTGGCGAGCCGCGCCAGCGGCGAGCCGGGTGG
>DATBJU010000029.1:0-4557 GCA_036556265.1 Xanthobacteraceae bacterium
TGGTTAGAGCCGACCGCTCATAACGGTCTGGTTGGAGGTTCGAGTCCTCCCGGGCCCACCAGCCTTCGCTCGCTTCGCGCTTCGCAGGATTTACTCGATGCCAAACTGCGAAGGAGGCAGCCCATGGATAGCCCGATGGCTGTTCCGCTTCGCGGCGGGTATGTGTCGGTGGGTCCGAATGAGAATGGCCCGCCGCGCAAATCGCCCCGTCCACCATTCGCGTTTCGGCAACCTATTGTTTAGCGTCCGCTAGTTGCCCGCCGAATCGGGGCTGGGATAACCTGCTTCTGTCATTCCCGCACGAATGACCAAGAACCGCATGCGCTCGAACGCATGAACGGGTGGGTCGCGGCCCAGCCACGGCCCCGGTTGGAGGCGCCATGTTGCGCGTGAAGAGTCCGCAGGATTTCGGTGCGGGCATCGTGTTCATCGTGATTGGACTTGCCGGAATCTACTTCGGCCGCAACCTCGCGATGGGAACGGCCGCGCGCATGGGGCCTGGCTATTTTCCGGTGATGCTGAGCTATCTGATTGTCATGCTCGGATTGATCGTCGGCGCGCGCGGGCTGACGATCGAGGGTCCACCGATCGAGCGCATCCCGCCGCGCCCGATCTTCTTTGTCACTGCGTCGATCCTGCTGTTCGGCGCGATCATCGACCAGGTCGGGCTTGCCATCACGACGGTGGCGTTGACGATCGTCGCCGCATATGCCCGGCGTAGCGTGAACTTGGTCGAGACACTCGTGCTCGGCGCCGGGCTCGCGCTCTTCACGATCGGCGTGTTCGTTTATGCACTGAAGCAGCCGCTGCCTGCGTGGTGGGGCCAATAAATGGAATTCGACGTCTTTCAAAATCTCGCGACCGGGTTCGGCGCGGCCATGACTTGGCAGAACCTGGGTTTCGCGCTGCTTGGTTGCATGCTCGGGACGTTGATCGGTGTGTTACCGGGCATCGGGCCGATACCCACGATCGCGATGCTCCTGCCTATCACGTTCGGTCTCGACCCATTGTCCTCCCTCGTGATGCTCGCGGGCATCTACTACGGGGCGGCGTACGGCGGATCGACTACTTCCATTCTCGTCAACATGCCGGGCGAGGCGGCATCGATCGTCACCACCATCGACGGGCACCAGATGGCGAAGAAGGGTCGTGCGGGCGCGGCGCTCAGCGTTGCCGCGCTTGGATCTTTTTTCGCCGGCTGCGTCGGCACGATCTTCATCGCCCTGTTCGGGCCCCCGCTCTCCGCGCTCGCGCAGCAATTCAATTCCCCGGACTATTTCTCGCTGATGGTGCTCGGGCTCGTCACGGCGGTTGTGCTCGCACACGGCTCGGTGCTCAAGGCGATCGGCGTGGTGATGGTCGGCCTGCTGCTCGGCCTCGTCGGGACCGACGTAAACAGCGGATTGACGCGCTACACTTTCGGCTTCTCGGCGATTTGGGACGGCATCGATTTCCTGCCGCTCGTGATCGGAATGTTCGGCGTTGTCGAGATCATCCGCAATCTCGAGCAACCGACCCAGCCGCGCACGGCAATTGGCACGAAGCTGCGGGAGCTCTTTCCTAACAAGGAGGAGTTTCAGGCATCGTGGCGTGCGGCGCTGCGTGGCACGGGTCTCGGGTCGCTGCTCGGAATTCTGCCAGGTGGTGGACCGGTGCTCGCCGCGTTTGCGAGCTATACGCTGGAAAAGAAGGTAGCGAAGGACCCAAGCCGCTTCGGCAAGGGCGCAATCGAGGGAGTCGCCGGACCCGAGTCCGCAAACAACGCCGCCGCACAGACCTCGTTTATCCCGCTGCTGACGCTGGGTTTGCCCTCGAACGCGATCATGGCGCTGATGATGGGCGCGATGATCATCCAGGGCATTCAGCCCGGCGCCGCCGTGATGACGAAGCGGCCAGACCTGTTCTGGGGCATGGTCGCGAGCATGTGGATCGGCAATGCAATGTTGCTGGTCATCAACCTGCCGCTGATCGGCATGTGGGTTCGGATGTTGTCGGTTCCGTACCGGTTGCTCTATCCCGCGATCCTGCTGTTCTGCGTAATCGGCATCTACAGCACCAACACCAACTTCAGCCAGATTCTGTTGTGCGCGCTGTTCGCGGGGTTCGGTTACCTGCTGTTGCGGCTCGGCTGCGAACCCGCGCCGCTCGTGCTCGGCTTCATTCTCGGCCCGCTCATGGAGGAGAACTTGCGCCGTGCCCTCGTGATCTCGCGAGGCGATCCGATGATCTTTTTCGAGCGGCCCATATCCTTGACACTTCTTGTCTTGACGGTCGGCGTGGTCGGCTTGATCGTCTTTCCACAATTCCAGCGGACGCGTGAGGCGGCGTTCCGCGAAGAAACCAAGTGACGGGAGGAACGCGATGAAATTCCAACCAATGTCGACGCTTCGCGCCGCGTGCGTGGCGCTCGCTGCAGCCGCGGCCATGTCAGGCACGGCCTACGCACAAACCTATCCTAGCCAGGATATCCGGCTGATCTGTGCGTTCCCGGCCGGCAGCGGCGCCGACGTGCTCGTACGCTATTTCGCCGAGAAGCTGCGGCCGATCACGGGCCGTACGGTGATCGTCGAGAACAAGGCGGGCGCTGCCGGCAACATCGCTGCGGAGCATACGGCGCGGTCGAAGCCCGACGGATACACGATCTTTGTGCATGCCGCGACCGCCGTTGCGGCGAACATGCATCTGTTCAAGAACCCGCCGATCGACGTCGGCAAGACGATTCAGATCGCGGCAACGATCAACCGCCAGCCCTTCATGCTCGTCGTTGATGCAAAGAGTCCCTACAAGACAGTCGCCGAGCTCACCGAAGCGATGAAGAAGAAGGGCGACAAGGCTACCTACGCGACGGCGGCGCCCAACGGCATCATCATGGGTGAGCTCTATAAGGCCGCGACCGGAGTCCAGGCGGTCGAGGTGAACTACAAGAGCGCGCCGGACTCGCTCAACGAAATCCTGAGCGGGAAGCTCGACTACGGCATGCACGATCCGGTGTTCTCGCTCGCACAGCAGCGTGAGGGCCGACTTCGCATTCTCGCGGTCAGCACCGGCAAGCGGCTTGCCGCGAGTCCGGACCTCCCGACGATGAAAGAGTCGGGCGTGGACATGGATCTGACCGGCTGGTGGGCTGCGATGGTGCCGACCGGCACGCCGAAGCCCGTGATCGATCAGATCCACAAGTGGTTCGTCGCGATGGTATCGAGCGAGGAGACCAAGCAGTTCCTGAATCGCTTTGGCGGCGATCCCAACATCATGACGCCGGACGAGGCGCAGGCGCAGTTCCTGAAGGAGATCAGGAATTGGGGTGACTACGTGAAGATGGCGAAGATTCAGCCACAAGGCTGACTGCCCGAGGTCCTATTGCCGATGGGCGCGGTACCAACATGTGCGGCGGCGTTGTCGAGTAGAGAATGTCACGGCGACCGCCTAAGATGGCCGTCGACCGTGCTCCGATGTCGCCGAACCGGCCTCCGCTTGCGAGGCGACGAACAGAGAGTGCGGTAGGGAGGAATTCGATGAAGTTCAACTCCAAGGCATGGTTGTGCGTTGCCTTCGCGCTGATGCTCGGCATCGGTGTCGGAGCGTCGCAGGGCGTCGCCAACGCTCAGCAGTATCCCAGTCAGGACATCCGCCTGATCTGCGCGTTTCCGGCCGGCAGCGGCGCCGACGTGCTGGTCCGCTATTTCGCGGAGAAGCTGCGTCCGATCGCGAACCGGACCGTGATCGTCGAGAACAAGGTCGGCGCGGGCGGACACATCGCGACGGAATTCGTCGCCCGCTCGAAGCCGGACGGCTACACGATCTACGTGTTCGCCGGGACAGGTGCGGCGGCGATGGCCGCGATGTTCAAGAACCCGCCGGTCGATGTCGCGAAGACCATTCAGATCGCGGCGACGATCAACCGTCAGCCGTTCATGCTCGTGGTCGACGCGAAGAGCCCGTACAAGACGGTCAAGGAGCTGACCGACGCGATGATCAAGAAGGGCGACAAGGCGAGCTACGCGAGCGCCGCCCCTCCCGGCACGATCATGGGGGAGATCTACAAGCAGAAGACCGGTGTGAAGGCGGTCGAGGTGAACTACAAGACTGCGCCGGACTCGCTGAACGAACTGACGAGCGGCAAGCTCGACTATGGCATGCACGACCCCGTGTTCTCGCTCGCGCAGCAGCGTGAGGGCCGGCTGCGCATCCTTGCGGTCAGCACCGGCGAGCGGCTCAAGGCGAGTCCGGATCTGCCGACCATGAAGGAGTCGGGCGTGGACCTCGATCTCACGATCTGGTGGGCGGCAATGGTTCCGGCGGGCACGCCGAAGCCGGTGGTCGACCAGATCAACAAGTGGTTCGTGCAGATGGTCTCTGCCGACGACACCAAGAAGTTCCTGAACAGCTTCGGCGGCGATCCTTTCATCAACACGCCGGAGAAGGGTCAGGAGATGTTCCTGAAGGCGATCCCGCAATGGATCGAGTTCGTGAAGGTCGCGAAGCTGCCGCTATTCTGATGTGACAAGCGCGGCGGCGGTCCTCGCCGCCGCGCTCAAGTTTCCTGTGCGTAACAATGTT
>DATBJU010000030.1:0-36147 GCA_036556265.1 Xanthobacteraceae bacterium
GTGGTCGGGGTGACTGCTGACCTGACCAAGCGCTTCAACGCCGTCGAACTCGCGCGAAAGGCGGCGGAGGCGCTCGGCGGCAAGGGCGGCGGTGGCAGGCCCGATATGGCGCAGGCAGGCGGGCCGGACGGATCGAAGGCCGAGGCGGCGCTGGCTGCTGTGGAGGCCGCGCTCAGCGGCGGCTGACGAAATGAGCTGGCGCACGCCAAACATCGTCGCGCTTCGTCGCCGCGTTCATGAGATTTTGGAGCAGGGGTCGTTCGGCGACGCAACCAGTCGGGCAGTCGACCGACTGCTTGTCGTGATGATCGTGATCAACCTAGTTGCGACGTCGCTCGAGTCGGTCCCGGCGCTCGGAGCGCGCTATCGTACGCTGTTCTACCTCTTCGAATGGGCGTCGTTGATCACGTTCACCGCCGAGTACGCATTGCGTGTCTGGGCCGCGACGGCCAGCGGAGACGCGAGAGCGCGCCTCAAGTACGTGCTCAGTCCGATTGGTATCGTTGATTTGCTCGCAGTCGCGCCGTTCTGGATCGTCCTGTTCACGCAGGCCGATCTGCGGTTTCTCCTTGTCTTTCGTATGGTGCGATTTCTCAAACTGGCGCGTTACTCACCCGGCATGCGTTCCCTGCTCGACGCGCTCTATACGGAACGGCGCGCTCTGTTTGGTTGCTTTGTGATTATCACCGGTGCGACACTTGTTGCTGCTTCGATCATGCACGCGGTCGAGGGATCGGCTCAGCCGGAAAAGTTCGGAACTATTCCGGATTCGATGTGGTGGGCCGTCGTGACGCTCGCGACCGTAGGTTACGGCGACGTCACACCCATAACGCCACTCGGAAAGGCGTTGACTGCCGTCTATATCCTCTCGAGTCTCTTGATCATCGCATTGCCGATCGGCATTGTGGCGACCGCGTTCGCGAGTGAAATCCATCGACGCGACTTCGTTGTCACGTGGAGCATGGTGGCGCGCGTGCCGCTGTTCGCTGGCCTCAGCGCCGCGGATATCGCGGACATCTCGCGGTTGTTGCGCGCGCAGACCGTGGAAGCTGGAACCATGATCGTCCGGCGCGGAGAAAGCGGAGACTCGATGTACTTCGTCGGCAACGGAGAGGTTGAGGTCGAGCTCCCGCGCGAGCGCGTGCGGCTTGGAGCGGGTGACTTCTTCGGCGAAGTGGCCGTCCTCGGTCGTACGCGGCGAATGGCCACCGTGACTGCGCTCACGCGCACGAACCTTCTTATCCTTGATGCACAAGATCTCGAGGCGCTGATGGACCGCGAACAGCGAATCGCCGAGCGCATTCACGCGGCTATGCGTGGCCGACGGACGAGCGGCCAACCCGGCGATATTGTCGCGTCGGAGCTGCAGGGCGAGGTCGAAAAGGCCGAACGTGGCGCGCGCGCGGCGAGCGGTAAGCGGAGTGGACGTGCTGCCAAGAGGCTCGCCTAAGCCATCGCCTTCCGCAGATTCTCGTCGACCTTGTCGAGGAAGCCCGTGGTCGAGAGCCAGGGCTGGTCGGCGCCGACGAGCAGCGCGAGATCCTTCGTCATGAAACCGGCCTCGACGGTTTCCACGCAAACCCGCTCGAGCGTCGTCGAGAACTTGGCCAGTGGGGTATTTTCGTCGAGCTTCGCGCGGTGGGCGAGACCGCGCGTCCAGGCAAAGATCGATGCGATCGAGTTTGTCGACGTTTCCTTGCCCTTCTGATGCTCCCGGTAGTGGCGGGTCACGGTCCCGTGCGCGGCTTCTGATTCGACGATCTTCCCGTCCGGCGTCATCAGAACCGAGGTCATCAGGCCAAGCGATCCAAACCCCTGAGCAACCGTATCCGACTGAACGTCGCCGTCGTAGTTCTTGCATGCCCACACGTAGCCTCCGGCCCATTTGAGCGCAGCGGCCACCATGTCGTCGATCAGACGGTGTTCATAGGTGAGCTTTTTCTTGTCGAACGCGCCCTTGAATTCCCGCTCGAAGACCTCCTGGAAGATGTCCTTGAAGCGGCCGTCGTAGGCTTTGAGGATCGTATTCTTCGTGGAGAGGTAGAGCGGATATCCGTGATCGAGAGCGTAGTTCATGGACGCTCGAGCAAAGTCGCGGATCGAGTCATCGAGGTTGTACATCGCCATGGTGACGCCTGCGCTGGGGGCCTGGAATACCTCGCGCTCGATCACTTTGCCGTCGTCGCCGGTGAACTTGAGCGTGAGCTTGCCCTTGCCCGGGAATAGAAAATCCGTCGCCCGATACTGATCGGCATAGGCGTGGCGGCCGATGATGATCGGCTTGGTCCAGCCGGGGACGAGCCGCGGCACGTTGCGGCAGATGATCGGCTCGCGGAAGATGACGCCGCCAAGGATGTTGCGGATCGTGCCGTTCGGTGAGCGCCACATCTTCTTCAGACCGAACTCTTTCACGCGCGCCTCGTCCGGCGTGATCGTGGCGCATTTCACCGCGACGCCAACCTTCTTCGTGGCCTCCGCGGCGTCGATCGTGATCTGGTCGTCGGTTTCGTCCCGCTTCTCAATGCCAAGATCGAAGTAGAGCAGTTCGAGGTCGAGATAGGGATGAATGAGCTTGTCCTTGATCAGCTTCCAGATGATGCGGGTCATCTCGTCGCCGTCCATCTCGACGACCGGATTCGCGACCTTGATCTTCGCCATCTTGCGGGTCTTTCGGAGTGAGAAGGGATTCGAGCCGCCGGACGGCGGGCTTGAGCGCTATAGCAAAGGGTCCCCAAATGAGAAAGACGGACGCGGCGCGAACGGCGACTTGACGCGTGATCCGCGGTCCGGCACAGGCCGCCGGTCAGGAGTTCGCATGGCCGGCGCCGGGACCGACAGTACGAGAGATTGGCCCGGTTTCGGCGGCCCGGCGATTGTGCTCGTTGAGCCGCAGCTTGGCGAGAACATCGGCGCGGCGGCGCGCGCGATGGCGAATTTCGGCCTCACCGATCTGCGTCTCGTGCGCCCGCGCGACGGTTGGCCGAATGCTCAAGCCGTGCGATCGGCGTCGGGCGCGGACCGCGTCATCGAGGGCGCGCGACTCTACGACACGGCCGAGGCGGCGATCGCCGACTGCACGCTGGTGGTTGCGACTACTGCGCGGGTGCATGGACAGGCGAAGCCCGTAGTCAGCGCCGAGGAGGCCGCGCGGCGGATGCGGCCGAGGATTGCGGGGCAGGAAACGGTCGGGGTCATCTTCGGGCCGGAGCGGACAGGCCTCGAAAATCCTGAAATCGGGCTTGCCGATTTCGTCGTCACGCTGCCGGTCAATCCGGCGTTTTCCTCGCTCAATCTCGCGCAGGCCGTGCTCGTTGTCGCCTACGAATGGTTCAAGCTCGCGTCGGCAGGCGCGCTGCCGTTCGATATGCAGGTGAAGTCGCAAGCCGCGCCGAAGCAACAGTTGCACGCCCTCTTCCAGAGTCTCGAACGGGAGCTCGATCGCGTGGAGTTCTTCCGGCCGCCGGAGAAGCGCGCCACCATGGCGATCAACCTGCGCAACATCTTCCTCCGCATGCAGCCGACGCAGCAGGATGTGCAAACACTGCACGGCGTGATCATGGCGATTGCCGCGGGACGAAAGGGACCGGCGCGCGGCGGCGTGCTTGAGAGCGAGGAAGCGACGGCGCTCCGCGAGTTACTCGCGGAGCACGGTGGCGGCCGCGTTCCATCCGAACAGGGACCGGTACGCGGACTCGCGCGACTTTTGCGCCGCAATCCGACAGAGGCGGAACGGCGACTGTGGGCATCGCTGGTCAACGATCGCCGCTTCGCGGGCCGCGGCTTCAAGCGTCAGGTGCCGGTGGGGCCGCATATTGCCGACTTTGTGTCGTTTCCGCTCCGCACGGTGCTCGACCTCGTGCCGGCGCGGGAGTCGGAAGCGGCCGCAGCGACGAGAGCGGAAAAGCGCGAATGGCTCGCAGAGCGCGACTATCGCGTGATCGAAGTCAGCGCGGCCGAGGTCGAAACTGACGTGAGGCGGGTGCTCGACCAGCTGGAGGCAGCGATTGCCATGAGACGCTAGTCTGCCTTGCCAAACGAGGCGTCGTGGCATAACCGCGATCGGGATGGGGTAGTAATGGATAAGGCAATTCCGCCAGGTCGAACGAAGGTCGTTGTGTTCGACTCCGGGCTTGGCGGTCTCACAGTGCTTCGCGAGATCGCGCGCACTCGGCCCGACCTTGAACTCTGCTTGGTCGCGGATGATGCGGCATTTCCTTATGGCCGGCTCGGCGATGCCGCGCTCACGGAACGTGTTGTCATGGTGCTCGAGCGATTCATCGCGGCGTTGGCGCCGAGCCTTGTCGTCATCGCATGCAATACCGCATCAACGCTCGCGCTGCCCGCGCTGCGCGCGCGCTTTGCCATTCCTTTCGTGGGGACGGTCCCAGCGGTGAAGCCCGCGTGCGCGCAGTCGAAGACGAAACGGATCAGCGTACTCGCGACTCCGGCGACGGTTCGACGGGACTACACGCGCGAGCTGATCCGCGAGTTTGCCAGCCAATGTCGCGTGACGCTCGTCGGTTCGGAGCGGCTTGCCGGATATGCCGAGGCAGAACTGCGCGGGGAGGCGGTCGCTGATGGCGTGATCCGGGCGGAGATCGAGCGATGTTTCGTTGACGATGATGGCCGCACCGACACAATTGTCCTCGCCTGTACGCATTATCCGCTGATCATCGACCGGCTCGAGCGCCTCGCGACTTGGCCGGTGACTTGGCTCGACCCGGGGGCGGCCATCGCGCGCCGCGCCTCGCAACTCCTGGGACCGCCGCTGCCGATGGCGGGCGGCGGCGGGCCGAGCCGAGCCTATTTCACGAGTGGAACGCGGCCCTCGGCGGCGCTGGCCCGGACGCTTGCAGACTTTGGAATCGCCTCCATCGAGGAGGAGCACATCCGCGTGCCGGTTTGACTCATTCGGCGTGAGCGGGTATCTGCATGCCGCTGCGCGGGCCTTCGGGCCCGCGTGGTGTTTCCCGCACCCGCGGCGGCGAGGCTCGTTTCGCAGGCGATCCTGCGGCGCTCGGCTTCCCGCCTGTCGGCCGGAATTTCCGGCAGAGGAGGGCGCGATCCAACCTTGAGAGGATCCGCGATGTCGAAGCGCAGTTCGGCGAAGCACAAGCTTGATCGCCGCATGGGTGAAAATATCTGGGGCCGCCCGAAGAGCCCCGTCAATCGTCGCGAATACGGACCGGGGCAGCACGGCCAACGCCGAAAGGGCAAGCTTTCCGACTTCGGCGTGCAATTGCGCGCGAAGCAGAAGTTGAAGGGCTACTACGCCAATATTTCGGAGCGGCAGTTCCGCAAGATCTACGGCGAGGCGGCGCGCATGCGCGGCGACACCGGCGCACATCTGATCGGACTCCTCGAGCGCCGCCTCGACGCGATCGTCTATCGCTCGAAGTTCGTACCGACGGTGTTCGCGGCGCGGCAGTTCGTGAGCCACGGACACGTCAAGGTGAACGGCAAACGCGTGACGATCCCGAGCTATCGCGTGAAGGTCGGCGACGTGGTGGAGCTGCGCGACCGCGCGAAAGAACTGGCGATTGTTCTCGAGGCCTCGCAGTCGACCGAGCGCGACGTGCCCGACTATCTGGAAGTCGACCACAAGAAAATGACCGCGAAGTTTAGTCGCGTGCCAGTGCTCAACGAAGTACCGTATCCGGTGCAGATGGAGCCGCACCTCGTGGTCGAGTTCTATTCGCGCTGAGTCGGCGAGCCCCGAATCTCACCTTTGATGGAACCGCGACTCGCCCGACTAAGTCGGGCGAGTGCGCTGCGGTACGCTGCGGTTCCGACCGTTTTCCCCAGCCGAAAAGCCCCGAATTTAGGCCAATGCGCGCCCGGCAGCATCGCGTTACCTACGGGATGCTGTACAATTGTTGATCAGTAGCCCGGCGTTTAGTAACGCGTCATTCGAAAGTCGTACGACCGAGTACTGATACAGGGGAGACTGGCTCATGGACTTTCTGAATACGGTCAAGGGGTGGATCGGGGCGCTCACGGAAATCGGGTTGATGTTGATCGCGCTCGCGATCGTGGCGGCGCTGCTCGTAGGCGCCAATCTTCCGTTCTTCAGCGGCGTGGTGGGCAACATCACGAATCTCGTGAAAGACCTCGGCGCGAACGGCCTGGTCGGCCTGATCGTGCTCGGCTTCATCATCTGGCTGTTCTCCAAGCGTTCGATCGCATAACGCGGCCGGTTCGACGCATTTACCGCAACCTTGGGCGGGCGTGATTCCTCCCAAGGGTCGGGGGGTAGGCCATGATGGATTTTCTCGAAAGGGCGAGACGGGCGCTTTGGCTCTTCGTCGAGCTTGGATTCCTAACGGTCCTGTCCCTGATGCTGATCTATCTGATCCTGGGTCAGGACTCGGGTGCGTTCGTCACGTCGGTCGCGGACAATGTGCTTTCGTTCGCCAACGCGATGCCGACGCAAAGCCTGGTCGGCATCGCGATCGTGCTGGCGTTGATCCTCCTCGTCGTGCAGCGCATGCGATAGCGCGGCACTCGCGCAGAAAAGCGAAGGCCGCCCGGTGGGCGGCCTTTTGCTTTGCCCGGATGTAACGGCGATCAGGCTTGCGCGCGCTCGCGCAGTTGCACGCCCTTTTCCTTCAGGAGTCCCTGCAACTCGCCGGCCTGAAACATCTCGCGCACGATGTCGCAACCGCCGACGAACTCGCCCTTCACGTAAAGTTGCGGGACGGTCGGCCAGTTCGAATACTCCTTGATGCCCTGACGCAGGTCGTCAGACTCGAGGACGTTCAGGCCCTTATAGGGCACGCCCAGATAATCAAGGATCTGGACGACCTGCCCTGAAAATCCGCACATCGGGAATTGCGGCGTGCCTTTCATGAAAAGCACGACCTCGTTGGACTTCACTTCGTTGTCGATGAACTCGCTGATGCTCATTTGTCTACCATTACGGCGCGGCTTCAGCGCCCGTCGGGGGTGGTGGTTTGCAGGGCCAGCGCATGCAGCGCGCCGCCCATGGATCCCTTCAGTGCAGCATAAACCATTTGGTGCTGTTGCACTCGGCTCTTTCCACGGAAACTCTCGGAGATGACCGTGGCGGCATAATGATCGCCGTCGCCCGCGAGATCGCGAATTTCAACACGCGCGTCAGGAATTGACAGCTTGATCAGCTTCTCGATCTCGTTCGCCGGCATCGCCATGGCGGCCCTCCACGTCAGGCGGGGCTCCCCATATACTCCGGCAGCCACGACTCGTGACGCGCTTGCAAAGTCGAGACCAATATTGGGTGCTCGCCGGGGAGCGTCAATTGGCTGCCGCCAGTTCTGCCCAGATGGCGCACTTTTGCACCCGCCTTTGCGCACATTGTCTCGATTTTGGGCAGGTCGACGACGGCGGCCGTGACCACATATCGCGCCTGATCCTCGCCGAACCAAAAGGCGTGGGCGGGAACACCAATAGGTGGCGCCTCGAGCGCGGCGCCAATGCCGGCAGCGATCGCCATCTCGGCGATGGCTACAAGCAGGCCGCCGTCCGACAGGTCGTGGGTTGCGGTGAGGAGTCGTTCACCAATCAGCGAACGGATGAGATCGCCCGTACGCTTCTCCGCGGCGAGATCGACAGGAGGCGGCGCGCCTTCCTCACGCCCAAGAATCGTCGCGAGAAATGAGGATTGGCCCAGCCAGCCGCCGATTTCACCAATCAACAGAATCGCTTCCCCTGACCTCTTGAAGGCGAGATTCACCGACTTCGAGAGATCGTCGAGCAACCCGACGCCTCCGATCGTGGGCGTTGGCAAAATCGCGCGTCCGTTCGTCTCGTTGTAGAGCGAGACGTTGCCGGACACGACGGGGAAGTCGAGTGCGCGGCATGCATCGCCGATCCCGCGAACGCAATGGACGAACTGTCCCATGATCTCGGGTCGTTCGGGATTTCCAAAGTTGAGGTTGTCGGTGACAGCGAGCGGCCGCGCGCCGACGGCGGTGAGATTGCGCCAGGTTTCGGCTACCGCCTGCTTGCCGCCCTCGTATGGGTCGGCCTCGCAATAGCGCGGTGTCACGTCGGTCGTCATCGCCAGGGCCTTCGGACCCTCGCCGACACGGATAACGGCCGCATCGCCGCCCGGGCGCTGCACGGTGTTGCCTAGGATCAAGTGGTCATACTGCTGCCAGACCCATCGCTTGGAGCAGAGGTCGGGTGAAGCGATGAGCCTTTCGAGCGCTTGCAATGTTGAGACCGGAGACGGGATCGACGCTGCATCAAGTGCGGGTTGCTTGTTCGGCTCCGCGAATGGCCGCTGATACTCGGGCGCTTCGTCGCCGAGTTCCTTGATCGGAAGGTCAGCCATTACGTCGCCGCCGTGACGGACGATGAAGCGCTTCGTGCTTGTGGTCTTGCCGACCACGGCGAAATCCAGACCCCATTTGCGGAAGATTGCCTCCGCTTCCTTCTCTTTCTCCGGCTTGAGCACCATCAACATGCGTTCTTGCGACTCCGACAGCATCATCTCGTAAGCGCTCATACCTTCTTCGCGGGTCGGGACGGAATCGAGATTGAGATCGACACCGAGATCGCCCTTCGCGCCCATCTCGACCGCGGAACAGGTGAGTCCCGCCGCGCCCATGTCCTGGATCGCGATGACGCAACCACTGCGCATGATCTGGAGACAGGCTTCCAGCAACAGCTTTTCTGAGAACGGGTCGCCGACCTGTACGGTTGGGCGCTTCTCTTCCGAATTGTCGCCGAACCCGGCCGACGCCATGGTCGCGCCGTGAATGCCGTCGCGCCCGGTCTTCGAGCCGAGGTACACGACAGGGCGGCCGATGCCGGTAGCCTTGGCGTAAAAGATCCTGTCCTTTTCGGCGATGCCGACCGCCATCGCATTGACGAGAATGTTGCCGTCATAGCGCGAATGGAAACCGACAGAGCCGCCGACGGTCGGTACGCCAAACGAGTTGCCATAGCCGCCGATTCCAGCGACCACGCCGGCGACAAGACTCTTCGTCCTCGGATGATTGGGGGAGCCGAAACGAAGTGAGTTGAGGCATGCGATCGGCCGGGCGCCCATGGTGAACACGTCGCGCAGAATGCCTCCGACGCCGGTGGCGGCACCTTGGTACGGCTCGATAAACGATGGATGATTGTGACTCTCCATCTTGAAGACGCAGGCGAGGCCGTCGCCTATGTCGATCACGCCGGCGTTCTCGCCTGGTCCTTGAATCACCCATGGCGCCTTCGTGGGCAACGTACGCAGGTGCACCTTGGAGGACTTGTAGGAACAGTGCTCGTTCCACATGGCCGAGACGATGCCGAGCTCGGTGAAGCTCGGCTCGCGGCCGATGAGCGCGCGGAAGCGCTCGTACTCGTCCGGCTTGAGCCCGTGACCGGCCACGAGCTCCGGCGTGATCTTCGGTTCGTTTGGGATCATGCGTAAAGGATCACGCCGCTTCCAGCGCCGACTTGATGCTTTCGAAAAAGCCGCGACCGTCCACCGGTCCGACGATCGGATCAACGTGATTTTCCGGATGCGGCATCAGCCCGAGCACGTTCAGATTCTCGGAGAGGATTCCGGCGATGGCATTCGTTGCACCGTTGTAGTTCCAAGCGGGATCGAGTTCGCCCTCGGGCGAGGTGTAGCGAAACAGTATCCGTCCTTCACCCTCAAGGCGCGTGATCGTATCGGCATCGGCAATGTAGTTTCCCTCACCATGTGCGACAGGGACACGGATCACGTCACCGGCATTATAGCGGCGCGAAAATGGAGTGTCGGAACGTTCGACACGGAGAAAGACTTCGCGACATATGAATTTCAGCCGGGCGTTGCGCATCAATACGCCGGGAAGCAAACCCGCCTCGCACAGGATCTGGAAGCCATTGCAGATGCCCAGCACGAGCCCACCCTTCTGTGCGTGGGCGCGCACGGCAGCCATGATGGGCGCGCGCGCGGCGATCGCGCCACATCGGAGATAGTCTCCGTAAGAAAATCCACCCGGCAGCACCACGAGATCGGTGCCTGCTGGGAGTTCCCTGTCCGCGTGCCAGACCATGTCCGGCTTCGTGCCCACGACCACCGCGATCGCGCGGGCGACGTCGCGTTCTCTGTTCGATCCGGGAAAGACGATGACTGCGGACTTCATGCTGCGACTGAGTTCAGATTGTTATGCCCGTAGGCTTTTTCGGAGCGGACGGCCCTTCCTCGAACTGCATCCCGGCGATGAATGCTTCCATCGTCTCCCTCACGAGGGACTCGACGGGTGACGTTGCCTCGACCCTGATCGTTGCCGGGCCGGCGAAAATCAGAGCCGTACCTTTGAAGACGATCGAACTTGACCGCGAATACTTGGTGAGATTGTTGACCGCCGGATAGCCGTGATAGGTCGCGGTTTCGCTCACGACGGTCTCGATCTTCTCAGCACCGTCGCTGATGATCTCGCGCGCCGCGCTTGCAGCGCGTGCTGCCTTGGGCAAGTCGATCGTGGCCAGCTTCTCGAGCGCCTGCGGGTTGGGCGTGCGAGTAGAACTGCGCGCGGCAGAGACCGCTACGCGCAGCGTGTCGGGGCAGGCAAGGGGCTTACAAGTGTAAAGCGTGCGTGCGGCCTTGGCATCGCGCTGGACGCTCCATTTGGTGGGCTCGGGCGGGCGGACCCTCAGGCGGAACGCGCCGGGCTTCAGGGGTTCCGCGCCATCAGGACTTTGGGCGCGCACCGCGTTGGCGTCGGCGAGCAGCGCAAATGACAACGCCACGAAGCAAGCGGGAAGGATCAGTCGGCGCGGCATGAGGCTCCGGTGCTAGCCCAGCACCTCCACGCGATAGTTCTCGATGACGGTGTTGGCAAGGAGCTTTTCACAGGCGTTTTTCAAGGCGGCCTCCGCCTTGGCGCGGTTGCTCACGGAAAGCTCCACGTCGAACACCTTGCCCTGGCGTACGCTTTCGACACCGTCAACGCCGAGCGAATGCAGTGCGCTTTCGATTGCCTTGCCTTGCGGATCGAGCACGCCGGATTTCAGGGTAACTATGACGCGGGCCTTCATCAGCTCTTGACTAGAATTGGGCCTGTGCCCTGCACCGGCTCGTTCTCCGCCATCACGCCGAGGCGGCGCGCGACTTCGGTGTAGGCTTCGACAAGGCCACCGAGGTCGCGGCGGAAGCGATCCTTGTCCAACTTCTCGCTCGTCTTCATGTCCCAGAGCCGGCAGGTGTCCGGGCTGATCTCGTCGGCCACGACGACGCGCATCATATCATTTTCCCACAGCCGGCCGCACTCCATCTTGAAGTCGACCAAACGGATCCCGACGCCGAGGAACAGGCCGGTCAGGAAGTCGTTCACGCGGATCGCGAGTGCAATGATGTCGTCGATCTCCTGCGTTGTGGCCCAGCCGAATGCCGTGATGTGCTCCTCCGAGACCATTGGGTCGCCCAGCTGGTCGTTCTTGTAATAGAACTCGATGATCGAGCGCGGGAGTTGCGTTCCTTCCTCGATGCCTAGGCGCGTCGCGAGGGAGCCTGCGGCGACGTTCCGCACTACGACTTCGATCGGGATAATCTCGACCTCGCGGATCAGCTGCTCGCGCATATTGAGCCGGCGAATGAAGTGCGTCGGCACGCCGATCTCGTTCAAGCGCTGGAAAATGTACTCGGAAATGCGGTTGTTGAGCACACCCTTGCCGTCGACCACGTCGTGCTTCTTGTTGTTGAAGGCCGTGGCGTCGTCCTTGAAGTGTTGAATCAGGGTCGCTGGTTCGGGACCCTCGTAAAGGATCTTCGCCTTGCCCTCATAGATGCGACGACGACGGCTCATGGGTGTGTCCCGTGGTTTCAGGAAATCCATTGGGCGCGAGGACTCCGGTGAGATTCACCCGCGACAAGCGTGGCGGCGGGATAGCGGACGCGGCCGACCTCGGCGAAATCGCTGCGCTGTATCCGCCCCATGAACGACACTAGCCGATCGATTCCGGGAGTACAATGCAACGGCTGTGGGCATGACGCGCGGGTCTGACGTCACAATCGGACCGTGAGCGCGCGCGAGCGGCAGCCCGATTCGTGATGGTTCCGGTGCGACGTGGCCGCTGTTGATTGGGCTGCCGCGGACCTATATGCAGATTGCCGCGGCGCGGAGGTTCCGGGCCGCATTTGCTTGGAGTAGCCGTCCGATGACCACGTTCGACAAGCGCGAAGAAGGCTTCGAGAAGAAGTTCGCGCACGACGAGGAGTTGCGCTTCAAGGCTATGGCCAGGCGCAACAAGTATCTTGGTCTCTGGGCGGCGGAGAAACTCGGGCTTTCCGGCGGTGAGGCCGAAACCTACGCGAAATCGGTCGTCATCGCTGACTTTGACCAGCCGGGCGAGGACGACGTCTTCCATAAGATACGCAGGGATTTCGACGCCAAGGGATTGACCACAGTCGCGGATCGAGACATCCGCCGCGCGATGGAGGAGATGCTCGCAAGAGCTGTAGACGAAATCAAAGCGGGGACGTGAACTTGCACAGGCGCGGCGCGGCAGCCACGCGAGCCGACTTCAGGCACGAGCATCGAATACCCGCTTAAAGATCGTTTCGACGTGTGCGAGGTGATGCTTTAGATCGAAGCAGACGGCGATCTCCTGTTTCGACAGATGCTTCGTGATCGCGGTATCGGCCTCGATCAGTTTGCGGAAATCCGATTTTTCGCTCCACACTTTCATCGCGTTTTTCTGCACGAGGGCATAGGCCTCCTCGCGGGCGAGGCCTTTCCTAGTCAGTGCTAGCAGCAAATCCTCGGAGTATGTGAGGTCGCCGAGCGCCTCCAGATTCCTCCTCATATTCTCCGGGTAGACGATCAGTTTGTCTACCACTTCGGCAAGTCGCGAGAGGGCGAAGTCGAGCGTCACGGTTGCGTCCGGCCCGATCATGCGCTCGACCGACGAGTGCGAGATGTCCCGTTCATGCCAAAGCGCGACGTTCTCCAACGCGGGCGCCACGGTGGCGCGGACTACGCGGGCAAGGCCGGTAAGATTTTCCGTGAGTACCGGATTGCGTTTGTGCGGCATCGCGGACGAGCCTTTCTGGCCTGCCGCAAAATATTCCTCTGCTTCGCGCACTTCGGTGCGTTGAAGGTGACGGATTTCGGTGGCGAGGCGCTCGACCGATGCCGCGATCACCCCGAGGGTCGCGAAGAACATTGCATGGCGGTCACGGGGGATGATCTGCGTGGAGACGGGCTCGGCTTCGAGCCCGAGCTTCTTGGCGACATGACTCTCGACGCGGGGATCGACGTGGGCGAAGGTGCCGACCGCACCGGAGATTGCGCAGGTCGCGATCTCTCGGCGAGCGGCCTTCAGGCGCACGCGTGCGCGGGCGAACTCCGCGTAGAAGGAGGCGAGCTTAACACCAAACGTCGTTGGCTCGGCATGGATGCCGTGAGAGCGGCCGACGCAAACCGTATGCTTGTGTTCGAACGCACGCCGCTTGAGTGCCGCCAAGACGTTCTCAAGGTCGGCGTCGAGCAGATCGGCCGCGCGGGTGAGTTGGACTGCGAAGCAGGTATCGAGCACGTCCGACGACGTCATGCCAACGTGCACGAAGCGCGCTTCGGGGCCGACGATCTCGGCGAGATGCGTGAGAAACGCGATCACGTCGTGGCGGACTTCGCGCTCGATCGCGTCGATGCGCGCTACGTCGAATTTCGCAGCCTTTCCCTTGTCCCAGATCTTCTTCGCAGCTTCTTTTGGGATCAGGCCAAGCTCAGCCATGGCCTCGGCGGCGTGAGCCTCGATCTCGAACCAAATGCGGAACTTCGTTTCAGGAGACCAGATCGCCGCGGCCTCGGGCCGGCTATAGCGCGGAATCATCCTAAGCCGCTTCGCCGCGCGCGAGTGCCGCAGCGTTGCGGATCGCTGAGATGTTCTTGCGATAGATCTCCGGCTTGCCGCCCCTGAAGACGGCCGAACCCGCGACAAGCACGTTTGCGCCGGCAGACACGACTTCCGGCGCGGTCTCCGGTGTGATGCCGCCATCGACCTCGAGCTCGATCGGCCGGTCTCCGATCATCCTGCGGAGCGCGCGGATCTTGTCGACCATTGCCGAAATGAAGGATTGGCCGCCGAAGCCCGGGTTGACTGTCATCGCGAGTACGAGATCGACCTTGTCGAGCACGTATTCGATCGTGCTCTCGTGCGTGCCCGGGTTGAGGGCGACGCCCGCGCGCTTGCCGAGTGCACGGATCGCCGAGAGCGAGCGCTCAAGATGCGGACCGGCCTCCGGGTGAATTGTGATCATGTCGGCGCCCGCGTTGGCGAATGCCTCAAGGAATGGATCGGCGGGCGCGATCATTAAGTGCACGTCGAGGGGCTTCTTGGTGGCTGGCCGGATTGCCTGCACGACGGAGGGACCCATCGTGATGTTCGGGACAAAGTGTCCATCCATCACGTCGATGTGGATCCAGTCGGCGCCAGCCGCGTCCGCCGCGCGCACCTCATCACCAAGGCGCGCGAAGTCCGCGGCCAGGATCGAGGGCGCGACAAGCAAGGGACGACTCGGCATGGCTATCCGTCCGGCAAGTAACACGCTCATCGGCCGGGCGGCAATCGCGACCGCAAAATACGGCTAACCAATGGGGACATGATCTGGGGCGCGAAATAGATCGGAAACTGGGCTACCGCGATGTAGAGCCAGACGATATCGGAAACGCCGCTCGCTGCCGCCAGCATCAACCCCATGTTGCGGGTACCGCTTGCCATCCCAAGCGAGAGCGCGCGCTCTGCGCCGGCCGACCAGAACAGGATGGTGGTAGTGGCCATTAATCCGAAGGTCACCGCGAAGCTCAAGACAAGCAGCGAGAGGAGGAGAGCGGGATCCGTAAGGAGCTTCGCTGAAGCAGACTCCATAAGCGCAGCCGCGAACACGAACAGCAAGATCACGCTGGTGCCGTCGATCTGTTCTCGCCAGCCGTTGATGCGTACCGCGCCAGCGACGTGGCGGATCAAGCGCGCCAGCAGATAGGAGCCGCTGAGGAATAACGCGAGACGGATCGCGAGGGTAGTCGCATCGAGAGGGAGCGCGTTCGGAGCGAACAATGCTGCGAAGAACGGTGCTGTCAGCGGTGTGATTGTGTGGGTCGTGATCAGTAGGGCAAGCGTGAGCGCGACGTCGAGTCCGACCAGCGCGACGAAGGCGGGAGACGAAGTGATGGGTGGGGCAGCGGCCTGGAGGATAAGCGCAAGCGAAAGCTGATCCCAAATCACACCGCGTCCGAACGTAGCGTAGACGACGCCAAGAACGAGCGGTGTCGCCACCATGACCCAGAGGGTTGCGATCACAAGGAGCTTCGGGCGGACGAACTCGTTTCGCAGCTCTCCCGGCTCGACGCGGAGGAAGGCGAGAGTGAGGAGGCAGAAGATCGTCGGACCGACCAATGGCTTGAACAGCGCCGCCAACGCCGGCAATGCGAGCCCGACGAAAATGCTTGCGGCCACCGCACGCGTGCCTTGCCGGCCCAGCCAAGCCAACGCCTCGCCGGCGCGGTGCATCATCCCCATATCATTCTCCGCGACCGGCGCCGGGCGGTGTGCTAGCCCGGCCGCGCAGTATCGTTGAGACAACGAATCGAGAAAAGAGGACGCCGTGCCGCGCAGTGACGTTCTCGTTCTGGGCGCCGGAATGATTGGGGCGTCGGTCGCCGCGCATCTCGCGAAACGCGGCCTGTCAGCGACGCTCGTCGACCGCCGCGGCGCGGGCGAAGAAACCTCGTTCGGCAATGCCGGCATGATCGAAGCCAGCCGGATGCTGCCAATTGCTTTCCCGCGCAACGTACGAGAACTCGCCAAGCACGCGCTCGGGCTTGCGCCGCAGAGCCATTTCCACTGGACGGCACTTCCGGGCCTCGCGCCGTTCTTGCTTCGGTACTGGGCCGCGTCGCGCGCGGACCGCCTCGAGGCTTCGGCGCGCGCCCTTCGTCCGCTGCTCGCGGCCGCGCCCGACGAGCATGCGGCTCTCGCCGCGGAAGCCGGGGCGCCGAGGCTCGTGCGCAAAGGCGGTTGGATCAAACTGTTCAGGACGGAGCACGGTTTCGATGAGACTGCTGGCGATCGAGGGCTCGCCGACCGGCTCGGTGTGCCGTATCGGGTTCTCGACCGCGACGCGGCGCTTGAGCAGGAACCGCATCTTCGGCCGGTGTTTCGCAATGCTGTGCACTGGCCGGACACCGGGAGTTGCCCAGATCCGAGTGCGTTGACCAAGGCGTATGCCCTACTATTTCAGAAGCTTGGCGGGGTATTTGTGAATGGCGACGCGCTGACATTGCATGAATTTGACGGGGGATGGCGCGTTGAAACCGACGCCGGTCCGGTGGACGGCAAGCGCGCCGTGATCGCATTGGGGCCATGGAGTACGGACCTCACGCGCAAGTTCGGTCTCCGCGTGCCGTTCGCCGTGAAGCGGGGTTACCACCTGCATTTCGCGCCGGCCGGCAACGCTACGCTCGGGCGCTCGGTGATCGACATGGACGTTGGCTACGCGCTTGCGCCGATGGATCGCGGCATCCGCATCACGACTGGCGTCGAGTTCGCTCGGCGGGACGCGCCGCCGACGCCGGTGCAACTCGCGCGCACCGTGCCGTCGGCACGCGAATTGTTCCCGTTGGGGCAGGTGCTCGACGAGAAACCTTGGATGGGGTCGCGACCGGCAACCCCCGACTCACTTCCGATCATCGGGCCGGCGCCCGGGAGGCCGAGTCTTTGGCTCGCATTCGGCCATGCGCATCTCGGCTTTACGCTCGGGCCGCCCACCGGCCGACTTGTTGCCGAAATGATGACAGGCAAGAAGCCCTTTGCGGATCCAGCGCCGTTTCGCGCAGATCGTTTCTAGCGGCTGAACTTGTCCTTCCAACTCTGCATCGCGTCCGGGAAGGGAAGTGCCGTCGCTTCGTACACGGCCCGCGCAACGGCGCGGGCTAGCGTGTGCGCGGCGACCGCACCGATTGCCGACAACGCGTGAACGGAGTCGGGAAGTGGCCTGCGCGCCGACGCCGCGGCAAACACGATGTCACCGTCGAGAGCGGAATAGATTGGGTCAATCGCACGGGCGAGACCGGCGCTCGCCATGGTGGCCAGGCGGGCAGTCTGCGCCTGACTGAGCACGGCGTCCGTGGCGATCACGCAGAGCGTGGTGCTCGCGATGATCTGTCCCTTCATTCGGGGGACCAGTGCCTCAGCAGGGATCGGCGACGGCAGACCGCGCCCGCCGAACTCGGACGCGATCTCGTAGGGAGCAGCCCAGAAATGTGGTCCGTCGCCGATTGTCACGCGGCCCGCCGAATTGACTGCGGCGAGGGCACCGACCACGTGTCCGGACGGCGCGCGGGCCGAGGCGGAGCCAATGCCACCCTTCAGATTTTGTGTCGTCGCGCCGGTCCCGGCGCCGACGCTCCCGAGCGCGAAGTCGAGTGTCGCCCCCTTCGCCGCCGCATAGCCGAGCTCTCGGTAGGGCGGAAAGCGGCCCCACTGCTTGTCACCGGGTCCGAGCAGGTCGAACAGGATCGCGCCGGGCACGATCGGGATACGTGCGCTGCCGACAGCGAAGCCGCGGCCCTGTTCCGCGAGCCACGCGGCGACGCCGGAACCGGCTTCCAGGCCGAACGCCGAGCCACCCGACAAGGCGACGGCATCGATGCGGTCCACGGTGGTCGTCGGCGCGAGGAGGTCGGTTTCGCGCGTACCGGGCCCGCCGCCGCGCAGGTCGACGGCGGCCACAGCTGGCTCATCGAAGACGACGGCGGTGACGCCTGAGCCGAGCTTCGCGTCGGCGGCGTGACCAACGCGTAGTCCAGGAACGTCGGTAATGAGATTTCTCAACGGGGGCTCCGCTTTCGCGGCGGGACGGGAGACGATTTCGCGCGGGGCGTCAATCGCGGGATCCGGGCCTAGGGCGATCACGCGGAAATCACATAGCCGGGAAGGGGCTTGCGTGCCGGTCGCATCGGGCCGCATCTAGGCCGCCATGGCCGATGTCCCCCTGTCGCTCGCGCTCTTTGCCGGGTTCATCAGTTTCGTCTCACCCTGTGTGCTGCCGCTGGTGCCCCCATATCTCTGCTTTCTCGCGGGCACTACGTTCGAGCACGTGATTGCGCGCGAACCGACGGCGCTTGTTGCACGACGCGAGGTGGCGACGGCGGCGCTGTTCGTTGCCGGCTTCTCGACCGTTTTCGTCGCGCTCGGAGCCGGCGCATCCGTCGTTGGGGGACTGCTGCGCGTCTATTCGGACACGCTCGCGATCGTCGCGGGTGTCGCAATACTGATCATGGGCTTGCACTTCCTCGGCTTGTTCCGAATGCCGTTCTTGCACAGCACGAAGAGGCTCGAAGTCGCGAAGCCAGTCGGCCTCGTCGGCGCCTACGTGATGGGCCTCGCTTTCGCCTTCGGCTGGACTCCGTGCATCGGCCCGGTGCTGGCGGCAATTCTCGCGGTGGCAGCTTCCGAGGCGACCGTGACGAAGGGAGCGGGCCTGCTTGCGGTTTACTCGCTCGGTCTAGGAATTCCTTTCCTGCTCGCCGCGTTCGCGATCGGACCCTTCGTCAAGGCGTTGGCGCGCGTGCGCAATCGGCTGCATCTTGTCGAAAAAGTCATGGGCGCGCTGCTTGTGCTCACCGGTATCGCATTCCTCATGGGGTGGGTTACGCGGGCGAGCTACTGGCTGCTCGAGGAGTTTCCTTCGTTGCAAGCGTTCGGCTGAAAAACGAAGCCCGCCTTGCGGCGGGCTTCGGCATGATTGCCGCGCCGGACTTCAGTTGGTTGCCGCCGAGATCTCTGCGTAGGTCCCGTCCTTCTTCCAGACGTACCAGACGTAGTCGAGTGCGGTGATATCGCCCTTCTTGTCGTAGGAAACCGGCCCGAGAACCGTGTCCCACTTGCCGCTCCTGACCGTGGCCGCGATCTTCTTCGCATCCGTGGTGCCGGCTTTTGCAACAGCCTGCGCCCAGATCTGGAAGGCGGCGTATGTGTAGAGCGTGTAGCCCTCAGGATCGATGCCCTTGGCCTTGAACTTCGCGACCACAGCCTCCGCAGTCTTCTTCTTCCGCGGATCTGGACCGAAGGTCATGCGCACGCCTTCGCCCGCGGGCCCGGTGATCGCCCAGAACTCATTGGTGACGAGCGAGTCGCCGCCGACGAGCATTGTCTTCATGCCCTGGTCGCGCATTTGGCGCAGGATCAGACCGCCTTCAGTGTGGTAACCGCCAAGATACACGACGTCGATGTTTGCGGCCTTCATGCGGGTGACGAGCGCGGTGAAGTCCTTGTCGCCCTTGGTGTAGGACTCGTACATCGCTTCCTTGCCGCCGCTCTTGTTGAGCGCCTTCTTGGTCTCATCCGCGAGACCTTTCCCGTACGTGGTGCGGTCGTGAAGGATGGCGATCTTCTTTCCCTTGTACGCCTTGGCGAGATATTCGCCGGCCACGAGACCTTGCTGGTCGTCGCGGCCGCAGACACGGAAGGTGTTCCACAACCCGCGTTCGGTAAACTGCGGGTTGGTCGAGGCGGGCGTGATCTGCAGGACGCCCGATTCCGCGTATGGTTCGGAGGCAGGAATCGAGGACGACGAGCAGAAATGGCCGGCAACGAAAGGCACCTTCATGCTGGATAGCTTTTCGGCAACGGCACGCGCCTGCTTTGGATCGCAGGCGTCGTCGCCGATCTCGAGCTTCAGCTTTTTCCCGAGCACACCGCCAGCGGCGTTGATGTCGGCGACCGCCAATTCGGCACCGTTTTTGAGCTGAGCGCCGAAGGCGGCTTCGCCTCCGGTCATCGGGCCGGCAACGCCGACCGATATGTCTTGCGCCACGGCCGCGCCCGCGAGCGCGAAACTCGCCGCAAGCGCAAGTCCGCTAAGCCACATTTTTCTCATCTGCTTCTCCCGTTGCAATGAACCGTGTTCGGGCCCACCGGGCCGACGGACGTGTGGCAGTCCCACATGCATTTTGGCCGAATTTCCGGGGATGTCATCCGAAAGCTCATCAATCTTTCCGGCGTTCACCGGCCTCGCTCGCCCGCTCGCGCCAAGTGAAAGGCCCGGTGCGCTCGTAGAGCCAGCGATACTGCGCCACCATCCGGCGTGCGTAGGTCATGCGCCAGGAAATGCTGCCCATGGCCAGCAAATACAGCATGTCGGCGAGATAGGAAGGAACCGACAGGAGTTCCCCCTCGAAGAGGGCGAAATGGGCGAAGCGGACCGCACCGCCAAGCAGCAGCATGTAACCGGCCAATTGATGGAAAGGACGCCAGGTCTCGGCAATGGCCTTGCCGGTCGCCCAGGCAGCGGCGCCGCCGAGAATGCCGGTTACGAGCACTACCTGGAGGAAGCTCTCGGTCGCGTAGAGCGTGCCCATCACGCTTCCTCGGCCTGCTTGCGGCCCTCGAGATAGGCCGCGCGGACCTCCGGATTGGACAGGAGCTCGCGGCCGCTGCCGTGCATCGTGATCTGACCGTTCACCATCACGTAGCCCCGGTGTGCGAGCTTGAGCGCGTGATGTGCGTTCTGCTCGACAAGAAAGATCGTGAGCCGCGAACCCTCGTTCAGCGTGCGGATCGCTCCGAAGATTTGCCGCACGA
Organism: Xanthobacteraceae bacterium; assembly: GCA_036556265.1. Classification (GTDB taxonomy): domain Bacteria; phylum Pseudomonadota; class Alphaproteobacteria; order Rhizobiales; family Xanthobacteraceae; genus JAUSIF01. The sequence continues at coordinate 20,545 of DATBJU010000030.1, forward strand.
GGAGTGGTGCGAGACCAAGCGAGGGTTCGTCCAAGAGAAGTAGGCGCGGGCGGCTCATCAACGCGCGGGCGATCGAAAGCATCTGTTGTTCGCCTCCGGATAGTGTGCCGCCGCGCTGGTCGCGCCGTTCGGCGAGAATCGGAAACAACTGAAAGACCCGATCGAGGTCCTCGCCGAAATGCGCGAACTCCGTGGTGGCAGCGCCGAGCTGCAGGTTCTCGAACACGGTCATGCGCGGAAAGATGCGGCGACCTTCCGGCGCCTGCGCGATACGGGCGCGGACGATCTCGTGCGTAGGGAGATGAGTAATGTCGCGACCGTCGAAGATGATCTGGCCTTCGCGCGCCTGCGGCGTCCCACAGATCGTCATCATCAATGTCGACTTTCCGGCGCCGTTCGCCCCGATCAGGGTGACGATCTCGCCTTCGTCGACATGCAGGTCGACGCCGGCGAGAGCCATGATGTGGCCGTAGAAGGTCTTGACCCCGCGGACCTCGAGCAACGGGCGCCCGCTCATGCACCGGCTCCGATCGCGGCTTCCACTTCCTCTTCATGTACGCCGAGATAGGCCGCGATTACGCGCGGGTCATTGCGAACAGCGGCGGGAGTACCGTCGGCAATTTTCTGGCCGTAGTCGAGCACGACGACATGGTGTGAAATTTCCATTACGACGTGCATGAGATGTTCGATCAGCAAGATCGATGCACCGGCTTCGCGCACGATCTCGATGAGGAGATCGCCGAGTTCATCGGACTCGCGCGGATTAAGTCCGGCAGCAGGTTCGTCGAGGCAGAGCAGGACGGGATCGGCGCACATGGCGCGCACGATTTCGAGGCGTCGTTGGGCGCCGTAAGGCAGGTCACCGGCCGGATCGTCCGCGCGCGCGACCAGACCAATCCTGTCGAGCCAGTGGCGCGCCTTTTCGATCGCAGCACGTTCGGCGTTGGCATAGACCGGAAGACCGACGAGGCCGAACAACGTGAAGCCCGATGCGCGCATGAGCGGGTTGTGCTGCGCGACGAGCAGATTTTCCAGGACCGTCATGCCCGGAAACAGACGCATGTTCTGGAACGTACGTGCGACGCGGGCGCGTTGAGCGATGCGAAAATCGAGCAGCCGTTCGAGCAGGAATTCATTGCCGTCCGGATGCACCAGACGGATCATGCCCTCGCTCGGCTGATAAAAGCCCGTGATGCAGTTGAACACTGTCGTCTTGCCGGCCCCGTTAGGGCCGATGATCGCCGTGATCTCACCACGACGGGCAGCGAACGAGAGATCTTCGACCGCGACCAGCCCGCCGAAGCGCATGGTGAGATGCTGTACGTCGAGCAAAATGTCGGAGGCTGGCGTGCTCATTTGCGGGCCTCCCCGACAATGTCGGCCGGGATCACTTTCCGCTCGCTGAGATGGACGGACGCAGTGCGTTGCACGACCAGCCCGCGCGGCCGCCAGACCATGATCGCGACCATGCCGAGCCCGAATACGAGCATCCGAAATTCCTGGAATTCGCGGAAGAGTTCGAAGCCACCAACCATGACGAGCGCCGCCACCGCCACGCCAAGCTGCGAACCCATTCCGCCCAGGACGACAATCGCAGCGATTGTCGCCGACTCCATGAACACGAATGACTCGGGACTAATGAATCCCTGGCGTGTGGCGAAAAAGCCTCCCGCGATGCCACCGAACATGGCGCCGATGGCGAACGCCGTAAGCTTCGTATGTGTGGTGTTGATGCCGAGTGCACGGCAGGCGATCTCGTCCTCGCGCAGAGCTTCCCACGCGCGCCCAATCGGAAGACGGCGCAGCCGGATCGTCACCAAGTTCGTCAGCAGCGCAAGCGCGAGGATCACGTAGAACAGGAACACGACACGGTGACTTGGGTCGAACTCGAGTCCGAACGTGGCAGCAAATCCGTTCTCGTCCGTGCTGAACGGGATTCCGAAAAACGAGGGCCGCGGAATGCCGGAAATGCCGTTCGGTCCGCCGGTGAAATTCTGCCAGTTGATGAGCACGATGCGAATGATCTCGCCGAACGCGAGCGTGACGATCGCAAGGTAGTCGCCACGCAGGCGCAGCACGGGAAAGCCGAGCAGGATTCCCCAGAATGCGGCGAGGATTCCCGCCAGAGGCAGGCAAATCCAGAATGACAGACCGAAATTCTGTGCGAGCAACGCGTAGGAGTACGCGCCGACGGCATAGAAGGCGACGTAGCCAAGATCGAGAAGTCCGGCGAGGCCGACGACGATGTTCAGTCCCCAACCCAGCATCACATAGGTGAGCACGAGGATGGAAAGATCGAGCACGTACCGGTTGGAGTAGTAGAAGAAGGGGATCGTAATCGCGAACGCGAGCAGGGCGAGTCCGGCAAAGCTGCTGAGCCTGCCGGCCGCATCCCGGACGGTCTCCGGCAACAAAGCGTCCGTGCCGCGGACGTATCCGCTGCGGAACAAAAGCGCGAGCAAGAGGCGCCCGACGAAAACACCGGCGACGGCGCCCGCGAGCAAGCGGGGGCGGGGCCACAGCTCGAGCTGGCTCGTCAGGCTGCTCTGCTCGGTCCGCAGCCCGAGAATGAAGGAGAACATGCCGAGGGCGATCAGCGCCGCGAGCGCCGCGTCCTTGAGGGCGCCCACGAGATCGACACCTTGGCTTGGTTGCGCGCGTGCGCCCTCGTGCGGCATGGGCGGATGGAGTCGGCTAGACTTTTTCGACTTCGGGCCGGCCGAGGATGCCGGTCGGCATGAAGATCAACACGAGTACGAGCACCGAGAACGATGCGACGTCCTTGTACTGAACGGAGAAGTAGGCGGACCAGAATGTTTCAATCAAACCTATAAGCAGGCCGCCGAGCATCGCGCCGGGTAACGAGCCGATCCCGCCGAGCACGGCCGCGGTGAAGGCCTTCACGCCTGCAACGAAACCGATGAAGAAGTCGATCACCCCATAATAGAGCAGGAACATGACGCCGGCGACCGACGCCAATGCCGCGCCGATCACGAAGGTGAGCGAAATAGTGCGGTCGGTATTCACGCCGACGAGCGAGGCCATCTTCAAGTCCTGCTCGCAGGCGCGCATGTCGCGTCCCAGCCGCGTCGAGGACACGAGCCACGAGAAGGCAAGCATCAGCGCCACCGTGACCATGACGATGATGATCTGGATGTTCGAAAGCTGTACGGGAAACGTGCCGTCGTCCATGAGCGTGTAGCCGCCGGAGATGATCGGCGGCAGCGGCTTCACGCGCGCGCCCTGAAACAGCTGAACGTAATTTTGCAAGGCGATTGACATGCCGATCGCGGAAATGAGGGGAGCGAGGCGGAACGACCCGCGCAACGGCCGATAAGCGACCCGCTCAATGGTCCAGCCATAGAGCGCGGTCAGCAGCATGGCGACCAGCAGTACGAGAAGAAGCGCAATCGGAACCGCGGTCAGGCCGATCGCGACGAGGGCCAGGAACGCAATCAGCGCGATGAACGCACCCACCATGAACACGTCACCGTGGGCGAAATTGATCATGCCGATGATGCCGTAAACCATCGTGTAGCCGATGGCGATCAGGCCGTAGATTGAGCCGAGCGTGAGCCCGTTGATGAGCTGCTGAAGAAAGTAGTCCACGCGTCCCGTGCTCCCCTCACGCTGACGCCAGATTCTCGCGCTCCATCGCGGTAGAGCGCGCGTCGGGTTCGGCGCGTTAGAGATGTAGCGCGACGGGCCGGTGGCGACAAATCGGCCGGTGAGACGCGATAGGCCGCAGGGACGGGTTGGCCCGCCGCGCCAGTTCCGCGAAATCCCGCGGCCATACCTTCCGTGGCATGTGAGGAGTATACAGGCTGCGCATTCGGCAGATGCAGGCCGGCGCAAGTCGGCAGCGAGGAGCACGCCATGACGTCGCGCAAACCGGAGGACGCCATCGCCGGAACCGGCCGACCCTTCACCGGAAAGGAATATCTTGAGAGTCTCCGGGATGGCAGGCACGTCTATATTGACGGCGAGCGGGTGAAGGATGTCACCGCACACGTCGCTTTTCGCAATTCCGTCCGCACGCTCGCGCGGCTCTACGATGCGTTGCACGATCCGAAGACCAGGGATGTGTTGACCTCTCCGACCGACACGGGATCGGGCGGCTTCACGCATAAATTCTTCCGGTCGGCGAAATCGCGCGAGGACCTCGTCGTGCAGCAGCGCGCGATCGCCGAATGGTCGCGCATGACCTACGGCTGGATGGGGCGGACGCCCGACTACAAGGCGTCGCTGATGAACACACTCGGCACCAACGCCGAATATTACGGCAAATACGCTGGCAACGCGCGGCAGTGGGCGAAGCGCGCGCAAGAGGCTGTGTTCTTCATGAACCACGCCATCGTCAACCCGCCCGTGGATCGCGGACGCCCAACCAACGAAGTGAAAGACGTCTACGTAACGGTGCAGAAAGAGACCGACGCTGGCGTGATTGTGTCCGGTGCCAAAGTGGTGGCAACGTCGGCCGCGCTCACGCACTACAATTTTCTCGGACAGAATGCGGCGAGCGCCGTGGCCGATCCGGACCTCGCCATCATGTTCATCATGCCGATGGACGCGCCTGGCGCGAAACTGTTCTGCCGGACATCGTACGAGCGGATGGCGGCTACGCTCGGTACGCCATTCGACTATCCCCTGTCGTCACGTTTCGACGAGAACGATGCGATCTTCGTGCTCGACAACGTACTGATCCCGTGGGAGGACGTCCTCGTTTATCGCGACACGGAGAAAATTCTTGGTTTTCATCTCCAGTCCGGTTTCCTGCAGAATTTCTGCTTCCAGGGCTGCACGCGGTTCGCCGTCAAGCTCGACTTCATGGTCGGCTTGATTGCGAAGGCGCTGCGGGCGACCGGCGGCGACGAATTTCGTGGCAACCAGGCCATGCTCGGAGAGATCGTCGCGTGGCGAAATCTGTTCTGGTCGCTGTCGGACTGCATGGCGAACACGCCGGCGCCATGGGTCGGGAACGCGGTACTGCCGAACCTGCAAGCGGCCCAGTCCTACCGCGTGTTCGCACCGGACGCATGGCCGCGCGTGCGCGAAATCGTCGAGAAGATCATCGCTTCAGCGCTGATCTATCTTCCGTCGTCGGCGAAGGATTTCAAGAACCCCGAGATCGATCCGTACCTCGCGCGCTTCGTGCGCGGTTCGCACGGCATCGGCTACAAGGAGCGGATCAAGATCATGAAACTCCTTTGGGACGCTGTCGGAACGGAGTTCGGCGGCCGGCACGAACTCTACGAGCGTAACTACGCGGGCAACCATGAGGACATTCGCATTCAGACGTTGTCGGGTTCCTGGCGCAACGGCAACATGGACACGATGATTGCACTCGCGGACCGGTGTCTTGCCGACTACGACGAAAACGGTTGGGTCGGTGATACCTGGATCAACCCCGATAGCCTGAATCGCATGCGGGCGGCTGAATAGAACGGATTCATCGCCTGCTAATGCCGCGGTGCTAGTATTGGTTTATGAGCTGGCACGAGCAGAGACCCGATGACGCTACGGGCGGCGCCTTCACCGTCGATCCGCCGGTGAGCTTCGCTACCGTCGAACCGCTCGTCTTTCGTCAGGCGATGTCAAAGTTTGGGGCCGCGGTCCACGTCGTGACGACCGATGGACCGGGTGGCAAGCACGGCTTCACTGCAACGGCGGTGAGTTCTGTGTCGGACCAGCCGGCGACGTTGCTCGTGTGTCTCAATCATCGCAGCCGCGTGACGACGGCGCTGCATCAGAATCGCGCGCTTTGCGTAAACACGCTGTGTGCGGGAGATGATCCGGTGGCCGACGTTTTTGCTGGCCGCACCGGCCTGTACGGTGCGCAGAGATTCCTGCAAGGCGAGTGGACGACGCTCGTCACCGGCGCGCCGGTGCTTGTGTCGGCCGTCGTGAGTCTCGATTGTCGATTGATTGAGTGGAAGCCGGTCGCATCCCACAACGTCTATTTTTGCGGCGTCGTAGCGGTACGGGAAGGCAAAGCAGCGCCGGCGCTCGTATACCATGAGCGCGCGTACAAGCAGTTGTGAGTCGATCCACACGACAAACATTTTTCGCCTTGCGCGCTGGAGATTTCTGATGCGGAACAAAATCCTTGCTCGCGCGTTGACGTGGCATGGGGCGGGTATTAACGGAGAAAATTATGGCCAATCAGAATCCGCGCAACCCGAACCAGAATCCGCAGCAGAAGAACCCGAAGCCGGGTCAGCAACAGAGCGGTAACCCGAAGCCGGGCCAGCAGCAGCAGCAGCAGCAGCCCGGGCAGGGCGGCCAGCAAGGTGGACAGCCGGGTGGCGGCCAGCAGGGCGGACAGCAGGAGCACCAGCGCTAAGGCTTGCCCTACTAACTAGTTGCTCGCGGCAAAACGAGAAGCCCCGTCCATGGCGGGGCTTTTCGTTTTGCCGCGGCGCAGCGTTTTCTCGGCGTGGGTGCTGCTCTATGATGGGGCCATGGGCCGTGCGACGACGCTTCCGCTCTTCCATCTCTATGGCGACCCGCCTGACGATCAGGCGTTCGACTTCGTGCACATCGAGACGATTTCTTCTCGCTCGTCCGTGAATGAGTGGACGATCAGCCCGCACCGGCACCGCAATCTATTTCAGATTCTCCTCGTCGAACGCGGAGGAGGGATGCTTGACCTCGAGGCGGATGCTATGCGCTTCGAGGCGCCAGCGGTCATTACGCTTGCCCCGACGGTCGCGCACGGTTTTCGCTTCCGTCCGGAGGTCACCGAAGGTTTCGTCATCAGTTTCACTGAAGATGTCGCGGACGCGTTGGGCGAGGGCGGTGCCGCGGCACTCGCACGGCTGCGGTCGATCGCCTCGAGCCCGCTGCTGTCTCTCAAGCGGCGCGAGGATATTGTGCGGCTTGAGCGACTCTGCCGCGAGCTGTTCGAGGAAACATCGTTGGCTCGCGAGGGCTATGAGGTGGCGGCGCGTTCGTATCTTGCGCTCATCGGCATCGAGGTCGCGCGGCTCGCGGCGAGCCGCAACCGCAGCGGGGCCGTTACCTTGACCGCGGCCGACCCGACGGTGGAAGAGCTACGCCGCCTGATCGAGGCGAATTTCCGCACCGAGCGGAATATCGGCTTCTATGCCGGAAAGCTCGCGATGACCCCAGACCGGCTCAACGATCACGTCAAGCGGGCGACCGGAGTCACGGCCGGGCACTTGCTGCGTCAACGAATCCTGACCGAGGCGAAGCGGCAACTCGTGTTCACCCGGCTGACAGTCGGCGAGATCGCCTACGACCTTGCCTTCGCCGATCCGTCGCATTTCGGCCGCTTCTTCAAGAAGCAGACCGGTACGACGCCGCAGGCATTCCGCGGCGAAGCGATCCGCATGCGGGCTGCGAACGCGGCGGAGTGAACGCGGCTCACCCTTTCTCAATCTCGGCAAAGGCGGCTTCCGCCGTGTGAAACGCGGTGTTCGCCGCCGGCACGCCGCAATAGATCGCCTGCTGCATAATCACTTCCTTGATGTCGTTCTTGCTGATGCCGCCTTCGACAATCGCGGCGCGGACATGCATCTTGAATTCCTCCCAACGGCCGAGCGCGATCATCGAGCCGAGCACGATGAGCCGCCGTGTGCGGTCGTCGAGGCCGGGGCGGGTCCAGATCTCGCCCCAGGCGTAGCGGGAGATCAGGTCGAGAAATTCGGCGTTGAATTCGGTCTTTTTCGCGTTCGAGCGGTCCACCCAGGCATCGCCCAGCACCTTGCGGCGCTTCTTCGTCCCGAGCTCGAAGCGTTCGCGTTCGTCCATGGGCTCATCCTTTCAGGAGAAATTTCTCCAGCGCCGCGGTGTAGGCATCCTTCTGCTCGACGTTCGATATGTGTCCGGCGTCGAGCGAAACCAGCCTCGCACCGGCGATGCGCGAGGCCAAGAACTCGGATGCCGAGAGCGGCGTTGCGTTGTCCTGCTTACCGGCGATGATGAGCGTGGGCAGTTTGATTTCGGACACAAACCAGCGCTGATCCATGTCGCGAATTGCGGAGCAGCAACCGCAGTAACCCTTCGAATTGTTCGACACCATCATCTCGCGCATGCGCGCAATCGTTTGCGGGGCACGCTCGCGGAATTCCTTGGTGAACCAGATGCCAAGGACAGCGTCGGCAACCGCGCCGATGCCTTTGGTCAGAACAGTGCGAATGCGCGTGTTCCAGGAATCGGGGGTCTGGCTCTTTGGCGCGGTGTTGGATAGCACGAGCTTGTCGAACCGGTCGGGCGCATGACGGGCGAGCCACATGCCCGTCATTCCGCCCATGGAGAGACCGCAGAAGTGCGTCTGCTTGATTTCGAGCGCGTTGAGGATCGCGAGCACGTCGCGACCGAGCCGCTCGATCGAATAGGGGCCTTCCGGCGCGGCAGACTTGCCGTGCCCGCGCTGATCGTACCTGATCACTCGAAAATGCTTCGACAGCGCCTTCGCCTGATCGTCCCACATATGCAGGTTCGTTCCGAGCGAATTGGAAAACATCAACGAAGGCGCGTCGGACCTTCCTTCAATCTCGACGTTGATTGCCATTCCATTCGCGTCGATCACAGGCATCAGCGTTTCCTCTTCGTTTGAGCGGAGGCAACGGCACGCTCAGCCATCTTGAGCGCACGTTCCACGAATTCGTCGGCGCTGCCGAGATAGGCGAGCGGATTGAACAAGGCCTCGAGACGCTGCGAGGGCAGCACCGTGTTGACCTCGGGCATTTCGGCGAGCACCTCCTTGAGATGGCGGCCTTCGCTTGTCGCGCGAATGCTTGCGCGCTCGAGCAACTCGTGCGCTTCGAGCCGGCCGACCTTTTCGCCGAGCGCCATCTGCACCGCCTCGCCCATGATCAGGCCGTTCGTAGCATCGAGGTTGGTGCGCATGCGTTGCACATCGACCTCGAGGCCCTTGGCCAGTTCTGCAAGACGTGTGACGGCGCCGGACGCAAGCAGAAAGAGTTGTGGTAGGGCCACCCATTCGGCCTGCCAGCCGGAGAGCGCGCGTTCGTGTTCCTGCACCATTCCGGCGAGGAGTGTGGCAACGAGCCCTGGGGCGAGCGTCGCCGCAGTCAGAATTTGCGAGCAGCCGACTGGATTGCGCTTGTGCGGCAGCGTCGAGGAGCCGCCCCTGCCAGGCGCCGACGGCTCGAAAGCCTCGCCGACTTCTGTCTGCGAGAGCAGGGAGACATCGCGTGCGATCTTGCCGGCGGCGCCGATTACGATACCGAGCGCCACCGCGACGGAGACGATGCGATCGCGCTCGCCATGCCAAGGTGCTTCGGGCAACGCGAGCCCGAGTTCGCTCGCCAGTCGCTTGGCGACGGTCGGGCCTTTGCTTCCGAGCGAGGCAAGCGTGCCGGCGGCACCGCCGAACTGCAGAACACTTGCGGCGGCGGACGATTCGCCCAATTGCTCGCGCGTCCGAGCAAGCATTGCGGCCCAGCGCGCCGCCTTTAGACCGAAGGTGATCGGGAGCGCCTGCTGCAACCAGGTACGGCCCACCATCGGCTTTTTGCGGTGGCGGCGCGCGAGCGTGGCGAGCGAACGGATTGCCCGGTCAAGATCGCGGCCGAGGATATCTGCCCCGTCGCGGATTGCGAGCACGGTAGCGGTGTCGATGATGTCCTGACTCGTCGCACCCCAATGGACAAAGCGTGCGGCACTTGCATCGCGCTTCGTGACCGAGGCGGTCAGCGCTTTGATAAGCGGAATCGCAACGTTGCCTGCGTTTCGGGCTGCGCCGCCGATCGCTTCGACGTCGAACCGGGACGAATTGCATGCGGCCACTATGGGTGCCGCCGCGCCGCGGGGGATCACGCCCACCGCCGCCTGTGCGCGGGCCAACGCCGCCTCGACCGCGAGCATTCTGCCCAGCGTCGCACGGTCCGAGAGCAGCGAGCGCATTTCGCGGGACGCAAACATTGGGCTGAGAAGCGCCGAAGAGTCGATCATCGGGGAATAGAATGAGTGGATTCGCAACTGTACGCTTGGCCTCAATCCGCCGGAAGCCCTGCCGGTGTGCAAATGTGACCTGATGCGGGTAAAGTACAACAACGGAGGAGCGCATGGCCCTGGAAATGACCGGCGAATACCTGCTGCCGCTCGATCGGGCGAAGGTGTATGCGGCGCTCAATGACCCGGACATGCTCAAGCGCTGCATCCCCGGATGCGAGGAGTTGCAGAAGCTGTCCGATACCGAGTTCACCGCAGTCGTGCGCATGGAGCTCGGACCGGTGAAGGCGCGCTTCAAGGGCAGGGTCCGTCTCGAGGATCTTGACCCCCCCAATGGCTACCGCATCGCCGGCGAGGGTGAGGGCGGGGTTGCGGGCTTCGCCAAGGGCGGCGCGACAGTCTCTCTTTCCGAGGTGCCCGAGGGGACGAAGCTTGCCTACCGGGCGGAGGCCAGCGTGGGCGGCAAGATTGCCCAACTTGGCCAGCGGCTGCTGGCCGGAGCAGCCAAGAAGATCGCCGACAAGTTCTTCAGCAATTTTACCACCGCGCTCGCGGACGGCGCGAAGGCTTGACCGCGGCGCCCGGCCCGGCTTGAACTGCTCCCGTTTCGACAGCACCACCGTCAACCAACCTGGAAATCCCATGCCGAAAGTCAGTATGACCGTGAACGGTAAGGCCGTGGCCGCCGATGTAGAGGCGCGCACTCTACTCGTCACGTTCCTGCGTGAAAATCTCCGCCTCACCGGGACGCACATTGGCTGCGACACCAGTCAGTGCGGCGCCTGTGTCGTGCACGTGGACGGCAAGGCGGTGAAGTCCTGCACGATGCTCGCGCTTCAAGCCGAAGGCGCACGCGTACTGACGATCGAAGGGCTTACTCCAGACGGAGCGCTGCATCCGATGCAGGAAGCGTTTCGGGAAAATCACGGGCTGCAGTGCGGCTTCTGCACACCGGGAATGATCATGACCGCGATCGATCTCGTGAACCGGGAAGGTAACGATCTCGACGAGCACACGATTCGTGAAGGCCTCGAAGGCAATCTATGCCGCTGCACCGGCTACCATAACATCGTCAAGTCGATCGCGGCGGGTGCGCGCGCGATGAAGGGCAAGCGTCGAGCGGCTTGAACGGACACGAGCGATGTACGATTTCAATTTTCACCGACCGGCTGACCTCGCGACGGCCGCATCGCTTCTCAAGTCGGAGGACGCGAAGCTTCTCGCCGGCGGGCAAACGCTCATCCCCACATTGAAGCAGCGGCTGGCGGCACCCAAAAATCTGATCGATCTCTCGCGCGTCGAAAATCTGTCGGGCATCGAGCGCAAGGGCCGCAACATCGTGGTCGGTGCGATGACCCGCCACGCGGAAGTCGCGACTTCTGCCGTAATCAACAAGGCGATCCCGGCGCTCTCCGGTCTTGCGGCGGAGATCGGCGATCCGGCAGTGCGCAATCGCGGCACGATCGGCGGCTCGCTCGCAAACAACGATCCGTCGGCCGACTATCCTGCGGCGGCGCTCGCGCTCGATGCGACGATCATCACCAACAAGCGCGAGATTGCGTCGGGTGATTTCTTCAAGGGACTGTTCGAGACAGCACTGCAATCGGACGAGATCGTTGTCCAGGTGTGCTTCCCGATTCCGATCAAGGCCGGCTATGCCAAGTTTCCAAATCCTGCTTCGCGCTACGCGATGGCCGGTGTGTTCGTCGCGAAAGATGGCGAGGGCGTTCGGGTGGCGGTGACGGGCGCCGGGGAAAATGGCGTGTTCCGGATGAGCGCCATGGAGCGCGCGCTCGTCAAGAAATTCGTACCGAAATCGCTGGAAGGGATCAAGGTCGACGCGAAGGGCATGATTTCCGATTTGCACGGAGCCGCGGATTACCGTGCGCATCTCGTGGGCGTGATGGCACGTCGCGCAGTCGAGGCGGCGATCAAGACGAAATAGGAATTGCGCCATGTACGATTTTGTCTTTCGTCGCCCTGCCAGCCTCGACGAGGCGTTCCGGTTCCTGCGCACGGAGAATGATGCGAAGTTGCTTGCGGGCGGACAAACGCTCTTGCCGACGATGAAGCAGCGTCTGGCGGCACCGAAGGTTCTTGTCGATCTCGGCGCCGTAACCGGCTTGTCGGCGATCGAGCATAAGGGCGGCAGCCTCACCATGTCCGGCGGCGGCATGGTGCTGCGCGGGGGCACGGTCTCAATCGGTGCGCTGGCAAAACACGCGGAAGTCGCTGCGTCCGCGGACGTGCAAGCTGCGATCCCGGCGTTGGCCGCGCTGGCCGCGGGCATCGGCGATCCGGCGGTGCGCAATCGTGGGACCATCGGCGGCTCGATTGCGAACAACGACCCGGCTGCGGACTATCCTGCTGCATGTCTCGCGCTCGGCGCGACGATCGTAACGAACAAGCGCGAGATCGCCGCGGATCAATTCTTCACGGGACTGTTCGAAACTGCGCTTGAGGGCGATGAGATCATCTTGCGTGTCGTCTTTCCGGCTCCCGGACGCGCGGCGTATGCGAAATTCCGCAATCCCGCTTCACGCTATGCGATTGTCGGCGTGTTCGTGGCAGAGCGACGCGGCGAGGTTCGCGTTGCGGTCACGGGGGCAGGGCAGAGCGGCGTCTTTCGCGTGCCGGAAATGGAGCAGGCCCTCTCGGGCCGGTTCGAGTCCGACGCAATCAGCCAGGTGAAGATCGACCCGGCAAGATTGATTTCGGATATTCACGCCGCCGCCGACTACCGCGCCCATCTTATCAACGTGATGGCGCGCCGGGCCGTGCGTGGCGCGGTGGGCTAGACCGCGCGAACGGACGTCCTACATAGTCGGCTAGCGTTGGAGGATTGCATGAGCGTTCGCGACGATGACGTTCTGGCCACCGCCGAGGAATGGAAGCGCGCGGGACGTGGGGTTGCGATCGCCACGGTGGTGGAAACCTGGGGTTCTGCGCCGCGTCCGGTTGGAAGCCACCTGATCGTTGACGATGGCCAGAATTTTCTCGGTTCGGTTTCTGGAGGCTGCGTCGAGGGCGAAGTCATCGCCGCGGCCGGTGAGGTGATCGAAACTGGCAAGCCGAAACTCCTTGAATTCGGCGTTGCCGACGAAACCGCGTGGCGCGTGGGGCTTTCATGCGGCGGCAACATCCGCGTCTACGTGGAGAAAGTGGACTAGCGCCCTCCGTATCTCCGTGCCGGAGAGGTGCTACAAACCGGCATGCGCCTTGACCTCCTCGCCGCCCTGAACGCGGAGCGTGCCGCCCGGCGCGCAGCCGTGGTCGTGACCGAGCTCGCGAGCGGCAAGCAGCGCCTCGTACGGGAAGCCCAAGTCGACGGCGATCCGCTCGCGGCCGCACTGCGCGCACAGCTTCGCACGGGCAACAGCGGGACCGCGGAAAAGGACTCGGTCCGCTTCTTTCTCGAGGTGCACATGCCGCCGCCGCGGATCGTGATCACCGGCGCGGTGCACGTGAGCCAGGCGCTCGCACCGATGGCGAAGCTCCTCGGCTACGACGTGTCAATCGTCGATCCGCGCACCGCGTTTGCCACGCCAGAGCGTTTTCCGGATGTGCCGCTCTATGCGGAATGGCCGGATACGGCTTTGCCGAAGGTCGGACTGGACCAGTGGACAGCGTTTGTTGCTCTGACGCACGATCCCAAGATCGATGAGCCGGCGCTCGAAGCTGCACTCGCGTCGAAGTGCTTCTATATCGGCGCTCTCGGCTCGAAGAAGACGCACGGCCGGCGCGTCGAGAGCCTGAAGAAGCGCGGCGTTTCGGAGCAGGCAATCGCGCGAATCCACGCGCCGATCGGACTGTCGATCGGCGCTGCAAGCCCTCCGGAAATTGCGTTGGCTATTCTCGCCGAGATCACCCTGCGGCTTCGCCGCGGTGAGGAGGCGAAGCCGTGAAGTTCGGCCCCGTGCCGGTTAAAGACGCGGAGGGTGCGATTGCCGTTCATTCGGTGCGCGCGGGCGATCGGGTCGTCAAAAAGGGTACGCGATTGGGGCCGCCGGAGATTGCGGCCCTTCAACAGGGTGGCATCAACGAAATCGTGGTCGCGCGTCTCGAAGACGGCGACGTGAGCGAGGACGCTGCCGCGAGCGAGCTCGCACGGGCGATCAAGGGCGAGGGCGTTCGCATCGAGGACGCGTTCACCGGGCGCGCCAACCTCTATTCAGAAGCTGCGGGCGTCCTCCTTGTCGATCGGGCTGCAGTCGATCGCTTCAATCGCGTCGACGAGGCGGTGACGCTCGCCACGCTGCCCGAGTTTCGACCCGTGCAGGAGGGCGAGATGATCGCGACGGTGAAGATCATCCCGTTCGCCATCTCACGCGAGGTGCACCGCGCGGCGCTCGCTGCTGCGCGTTCGCTGCTCTCTGTGGTGCCCTACCAGATCAAGCGGGTGGGCGTCGTGTCCACGGTGCTGCCGGGCCTCGCTGCCAAGGTGATCGATAAGACCCTGCGCGTCACGCGCGACCGGTTGGCGCCGGCTGGTGCCGCGGTGATGAGCGAATTGCGCGTGCCCCATGATGACCGCGCGCTCGCCAAGGCAATTCGTGAGGCAGTCGATCAGGGAAGCGAACTCGTAATCGTGTTCGGAGCCTCGGCAATCGCGGATCGGCGTGATGCGATCCCCTCTGCGATCATCGCCGCGGGCGGGAAGATCGAGCATTTCGGCATGCCGGTCGATCCCGGCAACCTGATGCTGATCGGCTCGGTCGGAACGACACCCGTTATCGGCGCACCGGGCTGTGCCCGCAGCCCGAAGGAGAACGGTTTTGACTGGCTGCTTGCGCGGATGCTCGCGAAGCTTCCCGTACGGAGCGATGACGTTACGGCGCTCGGCGTGGGTGGTCTGTTGATGGAGATCATCACGCGACCGCAACCGCGCGAGGGAGCTGTCGGCGCGGAAGTTCCGCGTAAAGTCGCGGCCCTCGTGCTTGCCGCCGGGCGAAGTACGCGCATGGGCGGGCCGAACAAGATGCTCGCCGAGTTCGGCGGCAAACCGATCATCCGGCGTACGGTCGAAGCAGTGCTCGCGTCGCGAGCGCGGCCGGTCATCGTCGTGACGGGCCATGAGGGTGATCGTGTCGCTGCAGCACTCAAGGGCCTCGATGTGAAATTCGTCCGCAACCAAAACTACGCCGAGGGACTCTCGACCTCGCTCAAGGCCGGAATTGGCGCGTTGCCGCCGGACGTCGATGCGGCGGCCATCGCGCTTGGTGACATGCCGGCAGTGACGGGCGCGCTCATCAACAAGCTCACGCAGGCGATCAACCCCGCACGCGGCGCACTCATCGCAGTGCCGACGCGCGACGGACGCCGCGGTAATCCGGTTGTCTGGTCGCGACGCTTCTTCGACGACCTCGAGCAGCTCGAGGGCGATAGCGGGGCGCGGCACCTGATTGCGCAACACAACGAGGCCGTAGCCGAAGTGCCGGTCGAGGATGACGGCGCCTTTTTCGACATTGACACTCCGGAGGCGCTCGCCGAAGCCAACGCCAAGCGGGCAAAATCCTGAGGCGCAAACCGGGGGCATGCGATGAAGCAACTGCAGGACCGTGTCGCGGTCGTTACCGGGGCAAGCAGCGGACTTGGCCGGGCGATCGCCGAGGCGTTCGCCTCGGAGGGCGCGAAGGTCGTGCTCGCGGCGCGGCGGGCTGC
>DATBJU010000031.1:0-33844 GCA_036556265.1 Xanthobacteraceae bacterium
CCAAGAATTCGGCGAATCGTCGATTTGGGAAGTTGTGTGCGCGCGTGGAGATCCTGGAGGCTGCTCGCTCCGTGCATCGAAAGCGAGCCCAGGATAGTCAGGCCACGATCAAGCGACCGGTTTTGTAACTCCCGCGGCATAGCTCTCATCGTGCCGCAGAGCGGCACGTGATGCAAATTCCGTTGCGCGTTCGCGGCTCTAGGCACCCAATAAAGCCATCGACCCAGCGCAATGGGTCCAAGCAGTAAGCAAGCCAAAACATCTCCGCGGGGGCGGAAACGGCAAAATCAGAGGGGGAAAGCCATGGTGACTCGAGTATTCGGGGTTGGCGTCGCGGCGGCCCTAGCGGCCACCCTTTCCATCGGCACGGCAGGCGCTCAGACGAAGATCGTTTTCAATTCCTTTGCACCCCCGACCTTCGTCATCAACCAGGGCATGATCGACGCCTGGGCCAAGAAGATCGAAAAGGTCACGGAAGGACGCGTGGTCGTCGAAATTCCGCCGACGACCCTCGCGCCGCCCCAACAGCAATGGGAAATGGTCACGCAGGGCGTGGCCGACGGTACCTACATATTCAACGCATTCGCGCAGAAAAGGCTGTTGCTGCCGCAGGTCGCACACCTGCCGTTTGTTACCCCAAGTGCAATGGCACAGGGAATTGCACTCTGGCGAACCTATAAAAAGTTCTTCGAGGCGGCGAACGAGTATGAGGGCGTCGTCTTCCTCGGCTTCTTCAGCGCCCCGGCGGGTCACCTCTGGAGCATGGACAAGGACAAGCCAATCAACACGGCCAACGATCTGAAAAACATCAAGACCTGGTCGCTTCCGGGAGATCAGGCACGGGCGCTGGAAAAGCTCGGCGCGGTGATCGTTTCCGGACCCGCCGTTCGCTCGTATGAGATCATATCCAAGGGTATCGTGAACGCCTACGGCAGCCACAGCTACGACTCCGCTTACTCGTTCAACGTCGCGCAATTCGCGACGTCGGTCACCGAAATTCCGGGCGGCATGGGTGCCGCTTCGTTCTCGGTCTTCATGAACAAGGACAAGTGGAAAAACATTCCCAAGCGTGATCAGGACCTGATCATGAGCGTGTCCGGTGAAGAACTGGCCAAGTACGGAAAGGTCTGGGACGATCGCGAACGAGCGGCGCGCGAAAAAATGAACCAGGAAGGCAAAATCAAGATGACCATCGCCTCCGACGGGCTGATGAACGATCTGAGAAAGGCGTGGGCATTCCTCGAAGACGAATGGATCGGCAATGCTGCCAGTCGCAAGGTTGATGGCCGCGCGGCGTTGAAGTACCTAGCCGACCAGACAAAGGAGCTGGCGCGCTAAGCTGCCACCGAATGAGCAACCGTCCGTCATTCCACGGTGCGAGCGGGGTCGGCATTTTTGCGCGTGGGGTGCGCGGCTCGCTGACCGCGCTCGTCGCCCTCGTCATGTTTGCGATGATGATGCTGACGACCATCGACGTCGCCGGCCGCTTCCTGTTGAACGCTCCGGTCAAGGGCAGCGACGAGCTGGTGTCGTTTCTTTTGGCGACTCTGATCTTTGCTTCGCTGCCGCTGATCACTTGGGACGAACGACACATCACCGTTCGCCTGTTCGATCGCTGGATCATCGGCAGGCTACACCGAGTTCTGGACGTGCTGCTGTCGGCGACAAGTACGATTGTGCTCGCGGTCGTCACCTACCGCATGTGGATCCAGGGTGTGTTGATGTCGGAGGGTCAGCACATCACCGGCGCACTGGAATGGCCGATTGCGCCGATCGCCTACCTGATGAGCGTACTGAGCGGTCTCACGACTTTGATCCTGGTTGGTCTTACCTGGCAGAAATCGGTCGGCGCGTTCAACCCATACTCGGTGGATATCGAGAGCGAACGCGTCGGAGCCGACTAGTGGAAATCTCCCTGATCGGCTTCGCCATCCTGCTTCTGCTCATATTCCTCGGCCTGCCGCTCGGCTTCGCGATGATACTGGTCGGCGTCTGCGGGTTCGCCGTGCTGCGCTCCTTGAGCGGAGCATTGGCGATGAGCAGTCAGCAGATCATCGACATCTCCTTGAATTTCGGTTTCAGCGTATTGCCACTGTTCGTGCTCATGGGCGCGTTCGTCAATCGCGCCAATCTCTCCCAGGAGCTCTACGACGCGGCGAACTCCTGGCTCGGCCATCGACGCGGCGGACTGGCGATGGCGACCGTTGCGGCATGTGGCGGATTCGCGGCGATCTCCGGGAGCTCGCTCGCCACCGCTGCGACCATGACGAAGGTGGCGATGCCGCCGATGCGCCGCTATGGATACGACAACGGCCTCGCTGCGGGGACGATCGCGGCGGGAGGCACGCTTGGCATTCTTATTCCGCCCAGCGTCCCGATGGTGATCTACGGAATTCTAACGGAGACGGACATCGGCGAACTGTTCGTGGCCGGAATCATTCCGGGAATACTGCTAATCGTTCTGTACTGTACCAGCATCGCCGTCGTCACCTGGATTGATCCCAAAGCCGGCCCGAAGGCGCCGCGCATCCCGCTGAACGAGCGTTGGCCCTACCTCGCCAAGGTCTGGGGCGTCGCCGCACTTTTCTTCGTTGTCATGGGCGGAATCTATGGGGGGATCTTTACGCCGACCGAAGCTGCAAGCATCGGCGCCTTCGGCGCCATGGTGTTCGTGTTGTGGCGCCGCCGGCTGACTTGGCCGACCTTGATCGGGTCTTTGGTCGAGGCGGGGCGCACGACCGGCACGATTTTCGCGGTCGGCTTCGGCGCACTGATCTTCTCGAATTTCGTCACGATCGCCGGTTTGCCGCGCGACCTCGTCGGCGTGATCCGGGCGTTCGATCTTCCGGCGGTTGGCGTCGTCCTGATGATCTGCCTGATCCTGATCATTCTCGGGATGATTTTCGACGCGCTCGCGATGATCCTGCTCACCGTGCCGGTCTTCTTTCCGATCGTCGCGTCGCTCGGCCTCAACCCGGTCTGGTTCGGAATCATCATCATCATCGTCGTCGAGATCGGCCTGATCACGCCGCCGATCGGCTTGAATGTCTTTGTCGTCAAGTCGATCGTCAACGATGTTCCGCTCGGCAAGATATTCAGGGGCATCGTTCCGTTCTTCTTCGCCAGCATCGTCGGACTCCTGCTGATCATCTTCTACCCGCCGATCGCACTGGTGCTTCCGAGCATGATGCGTTGAGCGAAATCGTGGCTCTGGTCATGGCAGCGAAACCCATCAAAGCGTGGTTCGTGAAATGGATGCGACGCTTGCTGCCGCGCCGAGATTCGTATCGCCCCGAGCGGCACTACATGCGCGGTCCTGGTCCGCGGACGCAGAAGAAGTCGGCCGGATCGGACAAGCGGGTCGTGCGGTAAGACAGCATGTGGGGCTTCCGGTGAGGCGTAATCAATGACTGCAGCGATCGCACCTTTCATCACTGACTACGTTCAAGTGTGCGTCGTTGTGCGTGACCTAGACGCCACGATGAAAAGCTACGTCGAGCTTGCCGGCATCGGGCCGTGGGCGGTCTACGACTTCGGACCACCAGACGTATCCAATGTGTACTTTCGCGGAAAGCCGGTGGCGTCGCGCGCGAAGCTTGCGCTTACCTGGACGAAGGATCGGATGTGGGAGATCATCCAACCCGTTGAAGGTCCCTCGCCCTTTGAGGAGTTCTTGCAGGTGCACGGTGAGGGTATGCATCACACCCTCGTGCACCATGCCGGCCACAAGTTCGATGAGGTAATCGAGCGTTTTCGGGCGCAGGGCTGCGATACGCTAATGACGCTCGAATTCCGCCGAACGCGGGTCGCCTACATCGACACGTTCAAAGACTTGAAGATGTACGTCGAGGTCATCGAGCGCCCTGCCGGCGCGCCGACCCCGGTGAAACGCCCGGCAAATCCGCCTGCCTATTGGTATCCGTCCGAGCCGACGCCCGGCCACCAGTGGTGATGGGCGCGCGGCGCCTCCGGCAAAATCACATAAATACTCGGCTGATTCCCTCCCCTGGAGATTTCGAAGCTGTCCGCCTCGCCCCGGGCAGGACCCCCTTGGATTGATGCAGATCAAATCGCAAAGCACGAGATAGTCGATCTTATCCGAAAATCACCGACTGCTTGCGAGAGAATCCGATGGAACGTGAAGGCAAGGAAATCTCCCCCCGAGACTGGAAGTCGCATCCGCCGTACGTCCATCTGCCGTACACGTCGACCGCGTTGCGCGGGCCGAAGCGACCGCTGGTACTGACCCCGCAAACGCTCTCCGAGTTGACCGGCCCGGTCTACGGGCACTCCGATCTCGACCCGCTGGACGGCGACTTGACCAGGAATGCCGCGGTAAACGGTGAGCCTCTGGGCGAGCGCATCATCGTGGAAGGCCGCGTGTTGGACGAATATGGTCGGCCCGTCCCGAATACCCTGCTGGAAGTGTGGCAGGCGAACGCCGCTGGCCGCTACATTCATAAACGCGACCAACACCACGCGCCGATCGACCCGAACTTCCACGGTGCCGGGCGTTGCGTAACCGACGAGAACGGCCGCTATCGGTTCATATCGATCAAGCCGGGGCCGTATCCATGGAGGAACCATCACAATGCCTGGCGGCCGTCGCACATTCACTTCTCGCTGTTCGGGCCGAGCCTCTTGACCCGGTTGGTCACACAGATGTTTTTTCCGGGAGACCCTCTCCTACCATTCGATCCCATCTACAACAGCGTCCCGGACGAGACCGCGCGCAAGCGGCTGATCTCGGAGTTCTCGCTCGACATCACGGAGCCGGAGGAAGCGACAGGCTACCGCTTCGACATCTATCTTCGTGGACGCAAGTCGACACCGAAGGAGACGTAAACCATGTCGAACGAAACACCATCGCAGACCGTCGGTCCGTATTTTGCGATCGGCCTCACGCCGCAAATTTTTGCCCGCCGCCCAATCGCCACCTCGGCGATCTGCGGTCCGGATACCCCAGGCGAACAAATCCGACTGGCCGGGCAAGTGCTCGACGGAGCGGGCCAGCCTGTGGAAGACGCCATGATCGAGGTCTGGCAGGCTGACGCAGACGGACGCTACGCCCACCCGGCAGATCAGCGTCCCGGGTCTCTCAGGGATCCAACCTTTCGCGGGTTCGGTCGCGCTGGCACGAACGCCACCGGTGACTTCTGCTTCGACACGGTCAAGCCTGGAGCCGTACCCGGTCCCGGCAACACGCTCCAGGCACCGCATCTCAATGTGATCGTATTCTCGCGCGGGATGCTCACGCATGCCTTCACGCGCGTCTATTTCGACGACGAAGCAACCGCAAACGAAACCGATCCGGTCCTTTCGCTCGTCGATCAGGCCCGCCGCGGTACTCTGATCGCGCGCCGCAAGAACAGTCCGACCGGCACGACCTACCGGTTTGACATTCATCTGCAGGGTAAGTCTGAAACGGTATTTCTCGACCCGTAGCCGGTTCCATGATTCGCAGGCTTCCCTCGGGCAAGTACCGACTGTATTCGCGCAAGATCGACCGCCGCACCGGCAAGCGCCGGAACCTGGGCAGTTTCAATACTCGTCAAGCGGCGATGCGCCACGAGCGCGCCGTGCAATTCTTCAAGCGTAAGGGCCGTGGGTAAGCTACCTGCTGGCGAGGCTCGTGGCGCTACCCAACGTGGACGGCAGCTCAGGATCATGTCCAGCTATCGACTGAGTAGTCTGTTTACGCCGCGCGCCGTCGCCGTCGTGGGCGCGAGCCCGCGGCCCGGATCAGTGGGGGGCTCGATCGTCCGCAATCTCCTGGCCGGGGGATTCGCCGGTCGCATCTCGATCGTGCACCCGCGCAAACAAGGCATCGAGGGCCTTTCGGCGTTCGCGACCCTGTCCGATTTGCCGGAGCCGCCCGACGTCGCCGTGCTTGCAACTCCGGCGCATACGATTCCGCAACTCGTCGATGAAGCCGGAAGGAAGGGCGTTGCCGCGGCCATCATTGTCACTGCCGGACTAGGGCACGGCTCCGGCTCACTCGCCGAGGCGACTGAGCGCGCCGCGCGCCGTCACGGCATCAGGCTCGTCGGCCCGAACTGTATTGGGATCATCGCTCCGCCGACGAAACTGAACGCGAGCTTTGCCGCGCGAATGCCGAACGTCGGTGATTTGGCACTGGTTTCGCAGTCGGGCGCTATCGTCGCCGGAATGGTCGAATGGGCAGCGCGCCGCTCCGTTGGCTTCTCCGGCATTGTATCGATTGGCGATCAGCTCGACGTTGATGTCGCGGACCTGCTCGATTTCTTCGCGCTCGATCCCGCCACGCGAGCAATCCTCCTCTACATCGAATCCGTCGGCAATGCGCGCAAATTTCTGTCCGCCGCACGGGCCGCTGCACGAGTCAAGCCGGTGGTTGTGGTGAAGGCTGGCCGCCACGAGCAAGGCGCAAGAGCCGCCGCGACCCATACCGGCGCATTGGCCGGCACCGATGCGGTCTACGCCGCCGCATTTCAGCGTGCAGGTCTCTCGCGGGCATACGACCTCGACGAATTGTTCGATATCGCGGAAACCCTCGGCACGGTCCCGCCGTTTGCCGGCGAGCGGCTTGCGGTCCTGACCAATGGCGGCGGACTCGGTGTGCTCGCAGTCGACCGCCTCGTCGATCTCGGTGGATCGCTTTCGGGCCTGTCGCCCGATTCTCAATCAAAACTCGACGCGGCCTTTCCCGGTGCATGGTCAAGATCCAATCCGATCGACATCGCAGGCGATGCAGACGAAGGGCGCTATCAGATCGCACTCGAGACGCTGCTCGATGATTCGGCGAACGATGCCATCCTGGTAATGAATGTTCCGACTTCGCTTGCATCGCCGGTCGATATCGCCCGCGGGGTTGCGGCAATCGTAAAGAACCGCAAAGCTCGCTCACACGCCGCCAAGCCGGTATTTGCGGTCTGGATCGGTGCAGACGAGCGGGCCTCGGAAGCCTTCAAAGGGGCGGCAATTCCGCATTACGATTCCGAGGCGGATGCGGTCCGTGGCTTCTTGCATCTCGTCGATTACTCGAAAGTGCAAGAGCGGTTGCTTACGACGCCGCCAAGCATGCCGACGGACTTTTCACCTGACACGGAAACTGCACGGAAGTTGGTCGAGAACGCGGTCGTTGCCGGGAGGACTTGGCTCGACACGCTCGAAGCAGCGGCTCTCTTCGAGACTTACGGAATTCCGGTCGTTGCAACTCGGGGTGCGCGTGATCCGGACGAAGCAGTGCGCGTTGCCCGCCCGTTACTTGCCGAGCATGGTTCGGTCGCGGTCAAGATTTGGTCCCATGATGTCGTGCACAAATCTGATGTTGGTGGCGTTCGGCTCGGGCTTTCCACCGCGGAAGCCGTGCGCCTGGCCGCGGAAGAGATCCTGTCCCGAGTGCGGTCGTTAAGACCGAATGCGCGAGTGTCGGGCGTCATTGTTCAACCAATGATTCATCGGCCGAAAGCGCGCGAGTTGATCATCGGCGTCGCAGACGACCCCACGTTCGGGCCGGTGATCCTGTTTGGGCATGGCGGCACCGCAACCGAGGTCATCGACGATAAGGCACTTGCGCTGCCGCCTCTCGATCTGCGACTCGCCCGCGACTTGATCGCAAGCGCGCGTGTGTCGCGCCTGCTCAAGACGTACCGCAACGTGCCGGCAGCGAACGAGGACGAAATTGCGCGTTCGCTCGTAAAGCTTGCGCAGCTGGCGGCAGACCTGCCGGAAATTCGCGAAATCGACCTAAACCCACTGATCGCCGACGAAACGGGCGTCCTCGCCCTCGATGCGAGAGTGTCCGTGGCAGCGGTCGACCCCGGTTCAGTCAAGCGCGGTCATCCGCGCTTCGCTATTCGCCCTTATCCGAAGGAATGGGAACGAGTGCTGACATTCGGGAAGGGTCAGCAAGTACTGGCGCGCCCAGTGCGGCCAGAGGATGAAGATCTGTTTCGCCGTTTTTTCACACGGGTGAGCCAAAACGACTTGCGGCTACGCTTCTTCGCCCCGGTCAAGGAGTTCGGGCACCCCTTTGTCGCCCGCCTCACCCAGATCGACTACGCCCGGGCCATGGCCTTTGTCGCGATCGACAGTGCGGGGGAACTCGCCGGCGTCGTCCGGGTCCATTCTGACGCGGACTACCTCTCGGCCGAGTACGGCATCCTCGTTCGCTCGGATCTGAAGGGCCAAGGTCTCGGCTGGAAGATGATGGAATTGATGATCGAGTACGCACGGCACGAAGGACTGCAGGAGGTCAAAGGCGAGATCCTCGCGGAGAACACATCGATGCTGGAAATGTGCGCGCAGCTCGGCTTTGCGATCGAACAGGCGGTGCATGACGGTAGCATGCGCCAGGCAACCTTGCGCTTGATCTGACCGTCCGCGGCGCGTTCAGGCCGACAAAGTTGTCTCGATTTCACTGACCGGCATCTTGGTCAAGTCCTTGTCGATCTCCGTTCGCAGAGCCTTCCGTACCCGCTCCGAGTATGACTTGCGAAGCATCCCGAGCGCGCGCGGGGGCGCGACTATAAGCAACTTCTCACCCCCGCTCGCGCGAAGGGAGGCGTCGAGATGCTGAACAAGGTTAGTCAGAAATGCGCGCTCGGCCGCGTCATGCCAATCCGTTTGCGCGAGCGCGCTTCGTGCATGTCCAATCGATTCCTGCACACGCGGCGGCGCATCCGATCCCAGTACTCGCGTCGGAGGGTTCTCTTGCTCACGCGAGTCCAGAAGACTTAACTTGGGTGCGGCCGCACTGCCAATATTCTCGAACAAGAGCCATTTTCTCCCGTCGCAGATTACGACCCACATTCCACGCTCAAGCTTTGTCATGGCCCCACCACCAACGAAGTTCTGCAGTGCCTGCGGCCCGCAATCAACCGCCGAAAAAACTCTGGACGACAAACCCAGATTTCGATTGATGCAGGTCAAAGCCCCGATGAGCTGCGGGGCAATAATTTAGCGGTCTATGCGTATTACTGCGCTACGTCGCAATTTCGAGTGGTCGTAAGATCAAGTTATCGTTTACCGCACGCACTCCCGACGTGGATTCGGCAGCCACACGGACGGCATCCTTTTCGATGGCCGTATGAACGATCCCCCACAAATCAACAACGCCGTCGTTCACGAGGACGTTGAGCAGCGACGTATGAGCCCATGGCTCGCTTTCCAACCGAGTCATGATTCGATCACGGATAGCAAGATCGGTCGGGCTAAGCTCAAGGTGCGGCTTTTTTTGCAGGCTCGCGAAGGACTGAACGAGGTTTGCGCGGCTCACGATGCCGACGAGCTGCTTACCATGAACGATGGGAACACGCTTGATCCCGTGTCGCTCCATCAGGCGTGCGATCTCGTTCAGCGGCGCGTCAGGCGGCGCGGTAATAACGTCGCGGGTCATGACATCGCCGATCTTCTTTGCGTTCGCCTTGATGAAATCGGCCGCCAGCGCGTACTCGCCGGCCAATATGCGGAGCCACCAAGGCCGCGATTTGGCGGTGCCCAATTCGGATCGCCGCATCAGGTCGCCTTCGCTCACGATTCCGACGATCTCGCCCCTTGGTCCGACGACCGGGACCGCACTGATGCCTCGCTTGATCAATAGATCGGCCAATTCACGAACGCTGGCATTGGCATCGATGGTGACCACGTGGCTGGTCATCACGTCTCTGGCCTGCATGACAAGTCTCCACTCCAATTACTTTGTAACAATCCGCTTTTCGAGCGCCACGGCTTTGATTCAGGTCAAGCGCCGGCTGTGGCGCAGTTTGCTTGATTCACATCAAGGATGATCCTGCCCACAGCTGCTTTGCATGGCTGCTTCTCAAGAGTGGAGGTTGTCATGGATCTGAAATCCCTGATCCCGGTTCGGCGCGGACGGACCAATCTTGCCGAGGCGGGGCCGTTCTCGGCCTTGCACCGTGAAATTGACCGCCTGTTCGAGGACTTCACCCGCGGCTTTCCGAGTTTCGGCAAATTCGACCTTTTGCCAAGCATGGATGTGACCGAGACCGACAAGGAAATCGAGGTCACGGCCGAGCTGCCGGGGCTGGAAGAGAAAGACGTGGAGATCAACTATGCCGACGGCACGCTGACGATCCGCGGCGAGAAGAAGGCAGAGAAGGAGGAGAAGAATAAGACCCGTCACGTGATCGAGCGCAGCTATGGCTCATTTGCGCGGACCCTGGAGCTGCCGGCGGGCGTCGATCCGAGCAAGATCAAAGCATCAATCAGCAAGGGCGTCCTGAAGGTAACCGTGGAAAAACCGGCGGCCAAGGAAGTGAAGAAAATCGACGTCAAGACCGCGGCCTGAACTGGAGCAATATGCCCCGGACCCTGAGCCGGGGCATTTGCATTCCAGAAGCTATCGACGAACCGTTCGGTTGCGCCGAGGCGGGGACGAGAATGCTCGACCAGCAAGACAGGCGTTTCGCACAGCGGCGCCTCGATATGGTCCGCGACCACATCGAGGCACGTGGCGTGCGATCAAAGAAAGTGCTCAACGCAATGCGCAAAGTGCGGCGCGAGGCGTTCCTGCCGGCATCGATGCGTGAGTTCGCCTATGAAGATTCGCCGCTTCCGATCGCGGAAGGACAAACGATCTCGCAACCGTACATCGTCGCACTCATGGCCGAGGCGCTGGCACTCGAAGGCCGCGAGCGGGTACTCGAGATCGGCACGGGATCCGGCTACGCGGCGGCTGTGCTCGGTGAGATAGCCGGCGAGGTGTACACGATCGAGCGGCACGGACCACTCGCGGAAAAGGCCGCAGAAGTTCTCTCCGATCTCGGCTATCGCAATGTTCATGTACGCCACGCCGACGGCACGCTCGGTTGGCTCGAACATGCCCCCTACGATGCGATCGTCGTGACAGCGGGCGGACCCAAAATTCCGACCACGCTGCGTGAGCAATTGCGGGTCGGCGGACGCCTCGTCATTCCGGTCGGCACGGACCCACGCGTGCAGGAGCTTGTACGGGTTACAAGAATCGCGGAGGACGAATTCAAGCAAGAAGACCTCGCGGACGTTCGGTTCGTACCGCTCATCGGCGAGGAGGGATGGGCACCGCCGGTGAAAGCTCGCTCGCGCGGGGCGCTTCGCGGGGTGCCGAGCGCCTCCCAGACGATCGTCGAACGGTGCGAGCCCTTTGAGTCGGTGGCAAGCGCAAACCTAGCGTCGCTGCTGGCACGAATCGGCGAGGCGCGCATCGTTCTGCTCGGTGAAGCCACGCACGGCACGTCCGAATTCTACGCGATGCGCGAGCGAATCTCGCGCGAGCTGATAACAAAGAAAGGATTCAACATTGTCGCCATCGAGGGTGACTGGCCGGACGCGGCGCGGATCGACCATTACGTTCGGCACCTCGAATATCCACCCTCGGAATGGACCGCGTTCGCCCGCTTTCCTGTTTGGATGTGGCGTAACAAGGAAGTGCGCACTTTCGTCGACTGGCTGCGTCGGCACAATGCGGATGAGAAGCGCGAGCGGCGCGTCGCATTTCACGGCCTGGATCTATATAGCCTTCATGATTCGATCAGGTCAGTGCTCAAGTATCTCAACGAGGTGGACCCGAAGGCGGCGCGGGTTGCACGGGAGCGCTACGGCTGCCTGACACCCTGGCAGACCGATCCGGCGACCTATGGTCATGCGGCGATCACCGGAAGATACGAAAGCTGCGAACAACCGGTCGTCGAAATGCTCAAGGAACTGCAAGGCAAGCGGCGAGCTTACGCGGAACACGACGGCGAGCGGTTTCTTGACCTCGTGCAAAACGCCCGGCTGGTCGCTAATGCCGAACGCTACTACCGCATCATGTATTACGGCTCGCGCTCCTCATGGAACCTTCGCGACAGCCACATGTTCGAGACGCTCAAGTCCCTTCTCGATCACTATGGACCAAGCAGCAAGGCGATCGTTTGGGCGCACAATTCGCATCTCGGTGACGCCGAGGCCACGGAGATGTTTGTGCGCGGCGAGCACAACCTCGGACATCTTTGTCGAAAAGCTTTTGGCGACGCAGTCTATTCCGCCGGATTCGGCACGAACAAGGGCACCGTGGCCGCGGCGTCCGATTGGGATGGACCGATGGAGATCAAGACCGTTCGTCCGGCGATCGCCAAGAGCTACGAACGGTTGTGTCACGATACGGGAGAGAAAAACTTCTTTCTCGCGTTGCGAAACTTCCCGCATGGCGCGGGTCCGGAGAGTCTTTGGGTGCCCCGGCTGGAGCGGGCGATCGGGGTGATCTACCGACCGGAGACGGAGATTGCCAGTCACTACTTCCAGGCAGTGCTGCCGCGGCAATTCGACGAGTATGTCTGGCTCGACGAAACGAACGCGGTCACGCCGCTCGATGCGGACGAGATGCAGGGGATGCCCGATACCTATCCGTTTGGAATCTGAGTTGCCAGTGCGCAGGTCAGCTCTTGTTCGCGCGCCGGGCTTCCTCGTCGGGCTGATAGATGAGCATGCCTGAGGTCGGTTCGATTAGCGCAATGTGATCTCGCACGTGCTTGACGCCGGGAGTGTTTTCCGCGGCGACAATGATCGCTTTGCGCTCGCGCTCATCGAGGATCGTTCCATACATGTCCACCGAGCCGCTTCGAACCTTCACGTCGATGGAATAGATCGGCGACCATGAGTGCCTTCGGAGTTCGGCAAGGATTTGGTCGCGAATTGCCCAGTCGGCCGCAGCGGATGACTTGGAGCTACGCGCACGGTCCACGAGACCGCGCATCAAGTTCGCGCGAGAAAGCATTCCAATCGGCTTGCCCTGCCGCGTCACCGGAAGGCGCTTGATGCGATGGCGTTCCATGAGATCGACCGCCTGCTCTAGCGATGTCTCTTCAGTTACTGTCTGCGGATCCGCCGTCATGATTTCCGAGACCTTACGGCCGTGCGAGCGTGAATATTCTTCCGCGAGCTTGCCCGGGGAGGTAATGAACTCAAGCCATCGTGCGCGGCGTTTCGTCGTTCCCGTTTCCGCGCGGCGGAGAAAATCCCCTTCCGTGACGATACCGACCAGGTTTCCTGAGTAGTCGACGACCGGAAGGCCGCTGATCTCTGCCTCAAGCATGAGGCGTGCTGCGTCGGCGGCCGATACTTCTGGCGTGACCGAAATCACGCGGTACGTCATTACATCCGCGACCTTCATGACAATGTTCCCCATTTTTTTTGAAAGATAGGCAACGTCGGCAATTGATGTCTTGAGGCAGATCAAGCTTGGGAGCGCACGGAAATCCTTGAGGCAGATCAATGCCTCTCCTCTCCCGAGCCATCAAGAAAGCGATATTTGCTGGTCTTGGAGAGGGTGACCGGTCCGCCGGCTTCGCCAACGGAGAGTTTGGAATGGCTCACAAACAAGTTCTTTTTCATGCCGCCGCTCGCGAGAAAATCTTGCGCGGCGCGACGCAGCTCTCCGATGCGATCCGTATCACGCTCGGACCCAAATCAAAGTCGGTGCTCATTCAGCAAAAATGGGGCGCTCCCATCGTATGCAATGACGGCGTCACCATCGCGAAGCAGTTCGAGCTGAAAGACCCGGAGGAAAGCCTCGGCGCTCAAGTGCTGCGGCAGGCTGCCGAAAGAACCGGCGAAGTTGTCGGCGACGGTACCAGCACGTCAACGATTCTGGCGCACGCGATGTTCGCCGAGGGTGTACGCAACGTGGCGGCCGGCGCAAGCGCACTCGACATCAAGCGCGGTTTGGACCGGGCAACAACAAGCGCGATCGCGGCACTCCGTGCAATGGCGCGACCCGTCAAGACGCGGACTGAAAAGGCACAGGTTGCAACTATTTCCGCTCACAACGATCCGGCAGTGGGAGAGCTCGTTGCCGAGGCCATGGAAAAAGTCGGCGGCGAGGGCGTCATTTCCGTGGAAGAATCGAAGACGACGGAAACGATCCTCGAAGTAGTCGAGGGAATGCAATTCGATCGCGGCTTTCTTTCCCCATACTTCGTAACAGATGCTGAACGCATGGAAGCGGTGCTGGAGGACGCCTTCGTACTCCTCTCCGATCGCAAAGTCGCGATTCTGAAGGACATGATTCCGCTGCTCGAGCAGGTCGCGAAATCGGGAAAGCCATTGTTCGTGGTCGCCGAAGACGTCGAGGGAGAGGCGCTCGCGACGTTGATCGTCAATCAGATCCGCGGCGTTCTCAAGGGTTGCGCAGTCAAGGCGCCGGGGTTCGGCGACCGTCGAAGGGCCATGCTTGAAGACATGGCTGTGCTGACCGGATCTCAACTGGTGTCTGAGGACATCGGATTGAGGCTTGAAAACGTCACAATCGAACAACTCGGCCGCGCGCGGCGCATCGTCGTCAACAAGGACAAGGCCACGATCATCGGCGGAGCCGGAGATCGCGGCCGGATTGACGCGCGGATTCAGCAAATCCGCCGCGAAATCAAGGAAACAACAAGCGACTACGACAAGGAGAAACTGGAAGAGCGCCTCGCAAAACTCTCCGGCGGAGTTGCCGTAATCAAGGTGGGTGCACCGACCGAGGCGGAAATGAAATCGAAGAAGGAGGCGCTGGATGACGCCATCAGCGCAACGAAGGCGGCAATCGCTGAGGGTATCGTCCCCGGCGGCGGGCTTGCCCTACTTCGCTGCGCCAGCGCCGTTGACCTGGAAGCCGCTAAGAACCTCGAGGGTGACGAGCGGACCGGCGTTCAGATTCTTCGACGGGCGCTGGAGGCGCCTGCTCGCCAGATCGCACAAAACTCGGCGGTCGACGGCGGCGTTGTCGTCGCGCGGATGCTGGAGGCACAAGGAAACTTCGGGTTCGACGCCGCGCGGAACATCTATGTTGACCTCGTGGAGGCCGGGATCATCGATCCTGTCAAAGTCGTCCGCGTCGCCCTGGAAAACGCCGTCTCGGTGGCGAGCGTCCTGCTCCTCACCGAGGCCACAATGACCGAGATTCCTGAGCCGAAGAAGGAACGAGACCAGGCAATGGAGGCTGCATTGTAGCCGACGGGCCATGCGCGGCGTTCGGCACACGCATGATCGCTCAGCGCAGTGCGTGCTTACCAAGTAATTTGACGGTGCTCGCCTGCGGCCCCTTATCGCCCTCCTCTTCGCTGAAAGAAACCCGCGTTCCGGACTTCAGGCGTGCGAACGCATTGTCAAGCACACTGTTCCGGTGGAAGTAGATTTCCCGCCCATCGGCGGTCTCCAGATAGCCGAAGCCACGATCGGAGTTGATCGTCCTGACCTTTCCGATCGGCATCGCTTCGTGCGACTTAACCTTTCCTTGCAGGCGCCGGACCTGATCCTGCAGCTGACGCCGCGCGCGCTTAAATGCATCCGCGATAGCGTACTCCGCGTCTGCATGTCGTTCGTCCCCTTGCGGCGTGCGGCTGACCTTAACCTCGCGTCCGTTCGGAAGCGACAAGTGGACATTTATCTCGAACAGGCCGCCTGTCCGATGATGTCTTCCGGGCGCCCTGACGACCACGCGGCACGCGGTAATGCGCCCGAAACGATCTTCCAGTCCTTTAACATGCGTCTCGATTATCGAGCGGAGCGCCGGCGATGCATCGGCCCCCTGAAAGTCGATCTGCGTCGGCGTCTCCATGAATTCGCTCCTTAAGCGATCGAACTGCGTTCACGTGTCACTCGAGGACGAAGGAGATCTTTGCGTTGACGCGGTAGGTCTTGATTTGACCCTTGTCGACCGTCGCCTGGAAATTCTCAATGTAGATCGACTTGACGTTGCGGAGCGACTTGTCGGCGCTCGCCACTGCTTGCTGTGCGGCGTCTTCCCAGCTCTTGTTTGATTCACTCAGCACTTCGATAACCTTCAGCATTGTCGAGTCCTCCTCAACCAGCGCATTTTCGCAGTCAGACCTCGTAGTCGGCGCAGGAAAGATCGAATTGCGCGAGACCGTCTTCCAGTTGATCGGACAGAAGCGGCATTCCTAGCAAGTACGCCGCAGTTCGATTGTTGTGCGCGCGAGCCGCTTCAGCCCGGAGCTCCTTCCAGTCCGAAATCGTGTTGTCCTCGCGTCCGAGCCAGGCGAGCGTAACGAGATCGATCTGCTCGTCCTCGGTCAGGCCGTTGATGAATGCGCTCAGTTCATCAAAAGTAGGGTCATCTGCGTGGTCTTCGAGCACGTCGACCATGCCGTCGTCTGCCGCATTCGATCCGCTATCCGGATCGCTGACGGCGTCTTTCACGTCGAACTCGCGCGCCTTCACAATCACGAAGCAGACTTTGTCGAGCGCAATCGACAAGTCCGGCAGAGTCTTAGTCTTCATGACAATTACGCCGCTTTTGCTGGCGCCGGCCAAAGAGCGCGAAGATCGGCCGACAAAGCCTGTCGCACGTCAGCGATTTCTCCGCTCGTCACCTTTTCGGACAGCAGCCGAAACACGGAACTCACGGCGAATGCCGCGTCGGGGAGCGGGTCATTGCTGAAATCGCGCTCGATACGTGTGAGGAAGTCTGCCTTGCTCCGCTTCTTCACCGGGGTGGCCGCAGGACGCCATTGATCATAGTAGATACCCCGCACAAGCGTCGGGAGCTGTGCGGCTAGATTGGCCGATTCATTCACTTGCAGCCAATCGCGCAACGCATGCAATACGCTCCTGAGAAGACGGAAAGAACGGGCCCTGTTGTTCCAGTGGAGCGCCTTGTCGAGATCGTTGATCCAGACGTGCGTCAATTGAACAGTGTGGTCGATGCTTTCAAGTCCGACCGAACTCATAGGAGCCTCCCAAAACTGTGAATAATCAATCACACAAGAACCGGCTTGGTCGTTTGATCTGAATCAATGGAACGCAACACGATAGCGGTATCGAAGCTCCTCCAACGCAGAGGGCACCATGCTCAAGGATGTGATTGTCGGCCTAGGCCCGGAGAGCGCCGTCGATCCAGCGGCAAATTTCGCAATTTCGCTGGCGAAGGATTTCAATCTGCAAATGTTTGGGGCGGGCTTTGCGTTTGTACCGGTTTATCCCGCGACCACTCCGATGGAGGCCTTGGGCGCAGACTTCATCAGTGCGCAGCGCGCCCAGAACAAGAAGGCGGCCAATGCCGCCATTGCCCGTTTTCAGCGGGTTGCCAATGAGATCGGCGTGACCGCACAGTCACGAATTCTCGAAGCGCCCGTGGCCGACGCCTCGCGTCAGTTCGCCGAGCTCGCGCGTCACTTCGACGTTGCCATCCTCGGCCAAGCGAAGCCTGACTTTTGGGAAACGGATCTCATCATCGAGGCGGCGCTGTTTGAATCCGGACGTCCGCTGATCGTGGTGCCGTATATCTACAGCGGTCCGATGAAACTCAACCACATTACGGTTTGCTGGGATGGAGGACGGCCCGCCGCACGAGCCGTCGGCGATGCAATGCCGTTTCTTCTACGAGCGAAAAAGGTCGATCTCGTCACCATTGCCACCGGTGCAACTGAAGAACTGTCAAGCGCAGAGATGGAAGGTCACTTGGCACGCCACGGCGTGAACTCGGCGAGCAGACGCCTGATGACAGATCGAGGGGAAGAAGCGAATGCAATCCTGAACCATGCCGCTGATACTATGACAGATCTCATTGTGATGGGCGGGTACGGCCACACGCGTCTGCGCGAGTTTATTTTAGGCGGCGTGACACTTGGCATATTACGTTCAATGACCGCGCCTGTATTGCTGTCGCATTGACTGTGGAAATTTCGGAATGGAACTTACTTGCCTCGGCAAGGGGCCGTTAGCAGCGACTTCAGATGCAGGTCGAGAAAGCGTTCCAACCCGGCACGATTCAAATGATCCGTATCGAAATAGAATCGCGACTCGTCCAGTTCGCGCGAAAAGTCGCGAAATTCAACTCCGCTCACGTCAAGCAAAGCTGAGATGGCGTTGTCGAACGCCTCCTCGTTCGGAAGCTGATTGCGAAACTGCGCGGTCAGAGGCATCTTGATCGCGGTGACGCAGATGCCCTGCGCATGTGATCTCTCGATGAGCTTGACGAACGCCTCGAAGTAACGAGGCAGCATTGCTGAAGGCGCGCTGCCGGGATAGAGGTACTCAATGCGCGATCGTACAGCCGCAGCCGACGGGCGGTAGATCCGCTCGAATTGCTTCTCTCCGTCCCAGACATCTATTGTAAAACGTTCGCGGTTGTTGATCTTGGAAAAGCCTGTCAAGTAATCAAGGCCGGCGCGGGGATCGACGCCCTCGTAACGGATGTACCGGTACAAACTCTCCGCAATCGGCAATTTGAACGGCGTTCGGCGCAGAAGCTTCGCGTCCATGAAACGCCCCTCATTCCACTCGGTTGCGTAGAACGCGAAGGAATCGACGACATAGAGCAGGTTGCGTATGCGATGCTCCCTCAGGAAATTCTCGAGGACGAACCGGTTATAGAGCGGACCGGTGCCGGGCGTTGCGAGATTGATCGTCCTCAAACCGGTTTCGCGCTCTATGCGCGTGTTAAAGTCTGCAAAATCTAGCGGCATCGCATGCGACGCGCCGAGGATGAGCCAGTCGAACTCGACTCGCTCTGTGCTTGCGATCTTGAAGAACGGATTGCTCTTGCCCGTGCGATAGACCAGCCACTCAGCCGCATAGTAGACGCCGGCATAGATCGCGAGGCCGATCGCGATGAAGAGGAGCGCTGATCTTGGGAGTCGGGTCATTTGTTGACCGTGTCAAAACTGCATGTAGATGAATTCCTTCGCCTGCCAGCGGCCAAGCAGTAGCAGCGCGAAGATCGCGAGGTAGTAGATCGCCCAGCGCACAGCGACGTGGGCCGTGGCAAGCCGCTGGAAGATCGACCGTCGTTCGTCGAGAACCTCCACGACGACTAGAAATCCGATGGCTGCAAGGCCGAAGTAGTGCTCGTCCGTGAAAGGATAGCGCGTGATCAATCCCGGCATCTCGATCAGGCGGGAGCCGATCCGCCGCAGGATCGTCAGCGCATCGGCCACAGAAGGGGCCCGGAAAAATATCCAACCGATGGCGATCAGGTGAAACGTGATCAGCACACGCAGCACATGCAGCGGCAGGCTACCTGCCGCGGACGGAAGTAATTCCCCTGCCCGGCGCCAGAACGGGCGAGTGGCGAGGCCGATCCACTGATAGACGCCGTTCAGTGCGCCCCAGATGAGAAACGTCCAACCGACGCCGTATCCCAGCCCCGCATGCCACAGGCCGCTGACCACAAAGACAGTCATCAAGTTGACGTACCGGCGCAGCTTCCCTGCCTGGCTTCCGCCGAGCGGGACATAGAGATAGTCACGGAACCAGCGGCCGAGCGAAATGTGCCAGCGATTACCCCAAAATTCCGCAGTGCTGCGCGACAGATACGGTCGACGAAAATTCTCCATCAGCTGGATGCCGAAAAGAAGCGCGATCCCGATCGCGATATCTGTGTAACCGGAGAAGTCGCAGTAGATCTGGAAGGCGAAGAAATAGACGCTGATGAGAAGTTCGAGCGGCGCGGCGAAACCCGCGATCGCGAAATTGCGATCGACGAGCGGCGCGAGATTGTCGGCGATCACAACTTTCTTGATGAGACCCCAACCGATCAGCTGCAAGCCGAGCAAAAGACGGCCGGGATCGGAGCGCAGCCCGCTCAAGACTTGTGGAAGGAAGCTTGTCGCGCGTTCGATCGGTCCGGCGAGTATTTTCGGAAAAAACGCGATGTACAGAGCGGAATGCCCGAAATTAGCGTCGAAAGGAACGCGGCGGAGATACGTGTCGACGAGATAACTCGCTGCGGAGAATATGTAGAAAGAATAGCCCGCGGGCGCAGCCAGGCCGATGCGTGGCAGGCTGACACCGGCGGGTACGACAAGGCGCTCGAGCTCCGTCGCAATGAAGTCATAGAATTTGAAAGCGACCAACGATCCAAGCAGCGCCGTCAGGCCCGCCGCGAGGATCAGAATGCGGCTGCCTCTTCCCTTTGTGCCGCCGAGCGCCGCTCCACTGACGATTACCAGCGCCGTAACAGAGGCGAGATAGATGAGATTCCACGGCTGCCACACTCCGTAGAAAAAGCAGCTCGCGATCAGCAGCCATAGCCACCGTGTTCGGACAGGCAACAGGGCGAAGACGGCGAGCACCAACGGGAGAAACAGGAAGAATTCGAGGGATGTGAAAAGCATATGTCCCTCATCGGCTGCGTCTTGCAATCGCCGTCAGTAAGATGCGCCGCCGGCGCGCAATTCTTTCGGAACCTGATCGATGGGAATCGCAGCGTTGAGGACGAGGTAGCTAGCGAGCGCTTCACGCTCCTTCGGCGTGAGTTTGATCTCGACGTGGCTGGGCTTGTTCATGGTGCCGAGCCAGTGTTCCCTGGTTCGATCCTGCGTCACCGTCACGGTGATGATGTGGCAGGACTGGCAGTAGTCGAGCGCGAAGTCGCGTCCGTCCCGTGGGAGGATCTTGCCCCAGTCGGCCTTTGCCAGGTCCGATGGCATGTCACGGACCGACAGGGGCATGTTGAAGGAAAGATAGTCGGCGAGGGTCGTCACTTCTTGGTCGCCCAGCAGTTTGAGCCCTGGCAACTGGGCCTTTTTCCCATTGAGGTAGGACTGCCACTCGTCGCGCGTACGCTTGCCGGTCAGGATCGCCCGTATTTCTTCGGGGGATGCCTTGGCCTTGATCACGTCCGACAGAAGTGAGCGGCCACCCAATGGAATGAAATCGAAGATCGGATCGTACTCGGCATGGAGCGGCGCCGGTGTCGCCAGCAGGGTCACGGCGAGCGCTGCTGGGAAAAACAAGCGCGACAAAGGCATGGCTCACTCTCCGTGCGTAACGTCAAAATCTCAGATCGCGTGGTACGTCGTCGATCTTCATCGGCATGTTGAGGGCTGAATAGCGCGCGAACTCCTCGCGCTCCTGCGCGGTCATCTTGAGGCCGCGGTGGAAGGGAGATTGAAACATGTTGAGCCAAGCCTGCACGCTGCGGTCCTGGGTAAGGTGGCTGGAGAACAACGAATGACAGGATTGGCATTCGTACCAAGCGAGGTCTCGTCCATCCCGCGGTAACACCTCTTCCAGGTCGCTTGGCTTCTTCAATCGTTCGATCGCTTCCGGTTGGAGCGGCATATTGACGGAAAGATAGGCGGCAAGCGTTCGCTGCTCGACTTCGGAGAGCTTCTTCGCGCCTTCGCCGAGAGCGCCACGCCATTCCTCATCTGTCCGGCGCGACGTCAGGACGTTCTTCAGTTCGGCTCCTGCCGGTGAGGCGCCAAATATCTCGACGAGTAGCGTCTTGCCACCCTTGGGCATGAAGCCAGGCTCGAGTTGCGACAATGCCGCCACCCCGCTCCCGAGCAACGCAGCCACTACCAGGATTGACCGAAGCCACTCCTGCGTTGCCGTCATTCCGCCGGCTCCGCAGCGACCCGGTCACTTGCGGCCGTCTCATCGCGGTCGGTCGCCTGCCGATTGCGCAGAGAGAACACCGGAACGACGATCTCAGCCTCGGCCTGTCCGATGGGGAAACCCGCCCCCCGCAGGAGATCGAGCTGAACCACCGTCTGATCGTCGTAGTACTGCTCACCGCAAGTCTGACAGACGAGCGCCGAGATGCCGTCGACGACCACCAGTCGATCGCCGTGCCAGAATGCCGTCCGGACGTCCGTGCGGGACATGTCAACGCTGCCGCAATTGGTGCAACTCACAAGCGGACCGCCCATTTCGATTTCGAAATCCACGTTCGCCGTTTGCGGAAACTGCATGGTCTTTTCTCCGACAGGTCACTCAGCAGGATCGTGGTCTTCATCTGATTACATCTCAGCCCACCAGCTTTTGCGCGGCCGCGACGATGTGATCGGCGTTCGGCCTCATCCACAGGAACATCTCTGGAGCCGCAGGCGGAGGCGCGTCCGGGAAGGCGATCCGCTTGAAGCGTGCGCCATCCACATTTTCTGCCACACGCGCGATCACCTCGGCACCCGGACAGAGCGTGTAGTAGGACTGGTCAACCGTCAGCAATCGCTTGGTCTTCTGCACCGACTTGACCAAGGTTTCGGTATCCATCGGCTTGAGGCTGCGCAAGTCGATAGTCTCGACCTTCATGCCCTTCTTCTGCAGCGCGTCGGTCGCCTTCAGGACCTCGGGCATGCCGCCGCCGGAGCCCACGATGGTGATATCGCCGCCCTGCGTGCGAACCGCCGCCTTATCGAGCGGTGTCGTGTATTGCTCGTCCGGCACGTCCTCGATCAGGGTGCGCAGTGCGTCGGCCCAGAGAAATACGACCGGGTTGGGGTCGCGGATGGCCGAGACCATCATGCCCTTCGCGTCCGTGGGGTTCGACGGAATCACCGTCTTCAGCCCCGGGATGTGGGCATAGTAGGTATCGATCTCATAGTCCGAGTGTTGGCCGGCAAAGCCCGGCGTCTGTCCGGTCATCTCCAGGATAAACACCACCGGCATTGCCGCATCGCCGCCCGTCATCGAGCGAAGCTTGCCGGCATGGTTCTGCAGCATCTGGAAACACATGCAGTTGCCCTGGTAGGGGATGTATGTAACCGCCTTCGAACCGGCGAGACCCGCGCCAAGGACGCATCCCGCCATCCAATTCTCATCGATGCCGGTGTTGACTACCCGTTTACGGCCGAACTCCGTTTCTAGGTTGATCACCGGCTTTCCCGGCGTTGATGCCACTGGCGGCGTCAACTCGAAGATCCAGATCATATTCTTGTCCTGGCGCATTTCGTACTGGACGGCTTCGAGAACCGAGTACATGAAGCTTTTGCGTGCCATTGTCGTTCTCCCGATCTCTGATGTTGTGTGCCGCCGTCTAGCCGAACTGGCGCGCAGGGACCGTGCCCTCGACGAAGACGTTCTTTAGACCGTCCTCGGGCTTGGCCATCGGCTGCTTGTCCGCCCAGGCAAAGGCGTCGACCATCTCCTTCTTGGCCGCCGCTTCGATGGCATCAGCCTTGGCCCGATCCAACACTTTCCAGCTGATGAGGGCGTTGCGGCTGATGTCGACCGGATCGCGCGCCATCCACGCGCGCACTTCACGCTCCGGCCGGAATGACGTGATTGCCAGCGGATCGTAACCGAACGCGCCGAGCTCGCCGGGCTTGGCGCCGGGCGCACCCCAGTGATTGTAGTAGCGGTAGGTCTTGGCCTCGATCAGCGTCGGCCCTTGGCCTGCGCGTGCGCGGTCCACTGCCTCTTTGGCGGCATTGTACACTTGGAAGACATCCTGACCGTCCACCACCACACCATGGATCCCGTAGGTCTTGGCGGCGGTGGCGATGTCCTTCATCGGCACCGAGTACGAGTAATGCGCGTACTGGTGGTAGAGATTGTTCTCCAAGACATAGATGAACGGCAACTTCAGCAGCGCGGCGTTGTTCAGCGTGCTGTGGAAGTGCGGCGTCGCATACGTGCCGTCGCCGCCGTAGTTCACCACCACCTGCTTGCTGCCTCTGGCGCGGATGGCGAAGGCGGAACCGGTCGCAATGACCGGGCCCGGGCCGATCATGCCGTCCGCGCCCATGAAGCCGACGGACTTGTCGGCGATATGCATCTCGCCGCCGTAGCCCTTGTTCAATCCGGTGGCCCGGAAATCATACTCTGCAGCCATCTTCATAACGTCGACGCCTTTGGCGATGGCATGACCGGACGGCCGATGCGTGCTGTAGACGAGATCGGCCTCATAGATGCCGCCCGTGTTTTTCAGCGCGGCGGACACGCCGGTCGCGACAGCCTCCTGGCCCACGTAAAAGTGATTGTAGCCACGGTAACCGGGCTCGGTGAGCATCTTGTCCACCTGAGTTCGCTCGTACCAGCGGATGCGCTGGATCGTCGTGTACATGTGGATCAGCTGATCATTCGAGAGATCCTTGGCCCAGAAGCCGATCTCTCC
Organism: Xanthobacteraceae bacterium; assembly: GCA_036556265.1. Classification (GTDB taxonomy): domain Bacteria; phylum Pseudomonadota; class Alphaproteobacteria; order Rhizobiales; family Xanthobacteraceae; genus JAUSIF01. The sequence goes on from DATBJU010000031.1 coordinate 23,807, forward strand.
ATTCGCCCACGCCATCTTGCTACCGAGCGAGACCGCGGCGCCAGCGCCCGCCAGTCCATGGAGGAAGGTACGGCGGGTGGTAGACGAAAATTCCCGACCAGTCTTCGCGGATGATTTCTGCTGCACGTCGCTCATGGCATTCTCCGTTGAAGACGCGAGTGGTGGAATTCGGACGCAGTATTGCGCGTCAAAACCGATGGTCTTTGATTCAGGTCAAACGGCGCCGCTCTTCCCGTTCTTGGGGGTTGCAGGATCGCCGATGCTGCGAAAAGCAGCCTGCGCCGGGTGTTTCACGGCCGCGGAGAGCGCGACTACTTCGGATAACCGACCGGCTGACTGAAGGTCACAATTTGATCGGCTCGCAGCACAAGGGTTTGCGCAAGCGCGTTCCGGTCGACGCTGCCGAGGATGACCGTGCCGAGACCGGCCGATGCTGCAAACAAGTAGACGTTTTGCGCGATTACTGCGGAGTCCACGTGCGCATTGAGAGCTTGCTCCTCCGGAGAGGCCTTTGCCATGCGTCCGCGGTCGGCGACGTAAACAAGCACGACCGGCGCCTGCGCGACGAAGACCATGCTGCTCGTCTTCTTGCGGATGTCTCCCAGTAGCACGCGGCGGAGGGAGTTCGCCTTGGGATCGTACACGTAGACGCCATCGGCAGTGGCGACATGGATATCTGTTTCTTTCGAGTGGCGCCAAGAAGGCGCTGTACGGTCTTCGCCCTCCGTCCGGTTGATGCCGAAAGCGGCCCAAAGAAGGTTCGCCAATGTCTGATGTGAGAGCGGCTGATCTTTGAACTCACGCGTCGAGCGGCGCAGCGCGAGCGTTTCCATCAACGGCAACCCGCCCCGCGTTTCCGGGGCCGGCAAGCTGATGACATCCTGGGCCCAAGATGAGTGTAGCGTTGCGATCACAGCCAGCGCGGCGCCGCAAAAAGACATCGCCATTCTTCTGGTGACCTGCATCAAGTCCACCGAGCCGTACAAAAAACACTGATACAGGACTGCGTATCCTGCGGGAGGCGTTCACCTATTGAGGCAAGTCAAGTGTCGAGCTTCGCCAACCCTTCGCGCTATAATGCTAGTACACACGCGATGCGGACTAGGTCTGCAAAAGCGCCGTCATCACTGCAAAATAGATCAAGATGGTCGCCACATCCTGGATGATCGTGGCGACGGGGCCTGAACCAAAGGCGGGATCAATGCCCAGGCGTGCAAGCATCCAAGGAAGAAGCAGGCCCAACGCGCTCGCCAACATGCAGGCAGCGAGCAACGATATGCCAACGCCGGCCGCAACGGACGTGCTCCCAAACGTCGCCCACACGGCAAGGTAGGCGATGAGGCCCAACGCGAGGCCGATCAGTCCGCCGGTCAAAATTTCCCCGCGCAAGAGACTCCCAAGCGGCCTGCGACGCAAGGATAGATGGCGTACGGCAATCATCTCAGTCTGCGTTCCAACCGCGTCGGCAAGATAGACCAGCGCGGGAATGAAAAACGCGACCGTCACATCTGCTTCCAGTAGGCGCTCAAAGCCCACCATGATTCCGGTGGCCGCTGCGCTCAGCGTCAGGCCGATAAGAAGCCACGGCAGCCGCCGGACCGTGCGCCGGAAAGGCGGATCTTCAAGGGCATGGATGCTGCCAGCTTGCGCATGCAGAATACCAGCGAAGCGGTGCACGTCTTCGCGATGTTCCTGTGCAAGGACTTCGAGCAGAATGGAAGCCGAGAGAACGCCGACGGGTTGCCGGTCAAGCGTGACCACAGGGAGCGTGGCGACGCCCGAGCGAGTTGCCGCGTCTGCTGCGCGCTCCTGATCGGTGTCTGGCAGGACTGTCGGCCAGTCCTCGCGCATCAGTGAGGCGATCGACTCGGTATCGCGAGCGTGGAGTAATCGCTTCAATTCCACAACGCCACGGTACCGCCCGTGGAGGTCGGTTATGATTATGAGATCAATAATGTCATCTCGCTGGGACTGGAGCCTGCCGTGCACGACCCCTGCCGTATCGGAAAGCGATGCCATTGGGATACGGCGGATCGCGAGATGGCCTGCGGTCTGCGCTTTGTCCTTTTTGAGCGCCGGCTCGGCCACAGCCAAGATCCTTCCTCTCAGCCATCGGCCAACCCGATGACGCGCCGAACACAACGATCTTGGAACTCTTGGCCGCTAACGAAGCTTTGATAAAGATCAACGGGATACACACGATTGAGCCAAATCAACCAGCGGACCACTGGGCCGCGATATTGGCCACAAGGGAAAGTGCAAGCGATGACTCAACCACTATTGTCCCGACGCGGCGACAACGATCAGGTCGAGCTCGCTGCGACAGGTTCCTGGACCGCCGAGCACGTCGCCGAGCTTGAGCGGCTCGTCGACCCGCTCAATCTCGACATTCGCGACCCGCAACAATCCGTCATTGACATTGCCGGCGTGCGGGAGCTCGACACGTTCGGAGCCTGGCTGATCGAAAAGCTTCGCCGGATTGCGTCGCTGCGCGGGCGCGAGCCCAGTCTCGTCGGCGTCGCAGAACGGTTTCGCGGGCTGATCGAAGAGGTACGCGAGACCAATCGTCGACCCGCTCGCCAAATACCGGCCCGCAACAGACTCATCGCCCAGGTCGAACTGCTGGGTCGCCGCGCGGCAGAGATAGCGCAGGATTTTCTGACGCTCATGGCTGTCTTGGGTGAACTTGGAAACTCCCTGCCGCGCGCGGTTCGGCGTCCCGCGACCCTGATCTCAATCGTCCACCACCTCGATCGCGTCGCGTGGCAGGCGGCGCCGATCGTGCTGCTCATCACTTTTCTGATTGGCGGCATTATTGCCCAGCAAGGGATTTTTCATTTTCGCAAGTTCGGCGCCGACGACTACGTCGTCGACCTTGTCGGGATCCTCGTCCTGCGCGAGATCGGCGTTCTGCTGGTCGCGATCATGGTGGCAGGACGATCCGGCAGCTCCTACACGGCCGAGCTCGGCTCGATGAAGATGCGCGAGGAAATCGACGCGCTGCGCACGATGGGACTCGATCCGGTTGAGATTCTGATCTTTCCCCGTGTGTTCGCGCTTGTAGGCGCGCTCCCTATCCTGACTTTTCTCGGTTCCATGGCGGCGCTGGTCGGTGGGGGATTGGTCGCTTGGCTTTACGGCGGAATGAGCCCCGAGATCTTCATCGATCGGCTGCGTGAGGCCGTCTCAATCGACCATTTCAAGGTCGGCATCATCAAGGCGCCGTTCATGGCGCTGGTAATCGGCGCGGTCGCGGCAAGCGAGGGCCTCAAGGTCAAGGGCAGCGCGGAATCGCTCGGCCTGCAGACGACAACTTCCGTCGTGAAGTCGATCTTCTTCGTGATCGTGCTTGACGGGCTGTTCGCAATTTTCTTTGCGTCCATCGGAATGTGACGCATGGACTCTCATGACCTGTCACCCATCTTGCGGGTTCGTGATCTTGTCGTCGGCTTCGGCGACCAATTGGTGCTCGATCACCTGTCGCTCGACGTGAAGCGGGGCGAGATTTTGGGCGTGGTGGGCGCCTCCGGCGGCGGGAAGTCCGTGCTGCTGCGCACGATAATCGGCCTTCTACCCAAGCGGCACGGATCGATCGAAATATTCGGCATTGATCTCGATACGGCGAGCAGCGAAGTCCTGCGTTCGATCGGCCAGCGCTGCGGCATCCTGTTTCAGCAGGGTGCACTTTTTTCGTCTCTCACCGTGCTTCAGAACGTGCAGTTTCCCATGCGCGAGTTCCTCGACGCCTCGGAGGACACCATGAAGGACGTGGCGATGGCGAAACTCGAGATGGTCGGCCTCGGCCCTGATGACGCCGGGAAATTGCCTGCAGAATTGTCAGGCGGCATGACAAAGCGTGTTGCGCTGGCCCGCGCTCTCGCTCTTGATCCGGAGATCGTATTTCTCGACGAGCCGACGTCAGGTCTCGATCCGATCTCCGCGGCCGACTTCGATGCCTTGATCCGCACGCTGCAACAAACGCTAGGGCTCACGGTCTACATGAATACGCACGATCTGCAGACGCTTGCCGCTGTGTGCGATCGAATCGCCGCGCTAGCGGACGGAAAGGTCGTCGCCATTGGCTCGATGAAAGTAATGCTCGAATGCGAGCACCCGTGGGTTCGGTCGTACTTTTGTGGGCAGCGTGCCAACGTCGTTACACGCGAGCTTCAGCACTCGGAACATTGAGGTCGGCCGATGGAAACGCGCGCACGTTTCGTACTTCTAGGCTTCTTCATCCTGGCCGTCATTCTTGGTGGCTTCGGATTCGTCTACTGGCTGAACAATGCCGCCACCCTTGGACAACAATCGAGCTATCGCGTCCGTTTCCAGGACACGGTTTCCGGGTTGCGAGCAGGGTCGGCCGTCCTGTTCAACGGGATTCGCGTCGGAGAGGTCAAGTCGCTGCAACTCAATCCGTCGAACCCGCGCGAAGTAACCGCGGTGATTTCGGTGGAGCGAAATACGCCGATCCGCACCGATACGCGCGTTGAAATCTACACGCAGGGCTTGATGGGCGCACCGACCGTGTCGCTGATTGGCGGCAATTCAACCGCGCCGGCATTGTCTTCGACGGCAAACGAGCCACCGCTTCTGCTGGCCGATCCTGCCGCAGGTCAGGATATGGTCCAGGCCGCGCGTGGCACGCTACGACAGATCGACTCCGTGCTCACCGAAAATGCCGAACCGCTGCGCGAAACGATCGCCAATTTGAAGTCTTTCACCGACGCGCTTGCGCGCAACTCAGATCGCATCGATTCGATCGCACAAGGGCTCGAGCGCATGGTCGGCTCCCCCGCCAAGGCAAGCCCCACAATCTACGATCTTCCGGCGCCCACCGAGTTTCCGCCGATCGAGAAAGTCCCAAGCGTGCAGATCATCGTCATGGAGCCGACTGCAATCCTGCTTCTTGACACACAAAAAGTCCTTATGAGAACGGAAAAAGGCAACGACGAGTCGTTTCAGGATTCGCAGTGGAGCGACAGCCTGCCGAAACTCTTTCAGGCGCGAATTGTCCAGGGTTTTGAGAACGCGAAGTACGGCCGCGTCGACCGGGATATCGAGGGTCTCGGATCACGATATAAACTTCTTGTCGACATCCGCAGCGTTCGCTTGCTGGTTTCGCCCGAGCCGATCGCCGAAGTCGAATTCGGCGGGAAAATCGTCGATGATGAAGGCAAGATTGTCGCTACGCGGATTTTTCAGGCGAGGCAGCCTGCCGATGCAATCACCGCCTCCGCGGCGGCAAAGTCGATCGCGGCCGCGTTCAGCAAGGCTGTCACCGAACTCGTGAACTGGACGATCAAGTCCGTCAGTGCCTGACGCCTCGGGTCGACGCTCGCGGCCGCCTCGCCATCCGCATCTGATCAATCAATCACGTGGAGCAGCAACTCTTCTTCCTCAGGGGTCATTTCCGAGGCATCCGCTTGCTTGTCCGGCGCTTGCTTGTCCGGCGCCGTGCGCTCGTCTTCACGCGACCGCTTCATCATCCGCTCCGGGTACATACTGGCCAAGAATAGGCTCGCGTATGCCATCGTAATCCCCCAACCCAGCGCCATGATGTCAAAGGGATTCGGCATTCGTCGCTGATTGCTCACCACTTGCTCCCTCTTTGCAGGCGCTTTTCTACCAAGCCACACTGGTTCCACGTTGCGCCAGATCAATCTGCAGGCTTGCGAGCCTGTAGACCGAAGTTGTTGGGAGCGGCACCGGCCGGTCGACCTTGCTTTCGCAATTGAGGCAGATCAACAGAACATCGGTCGAGCTGCTGCACGCTTTATTTGAGGTGAGGCATGCGCAAATCAAAACTCAACGGCGGTCTACGAGCTGACGACGTCACGGTCGAGGACGTGATGAGGCTATTTCAAGACGTCGACGCCGAAACTGTGCTGGCGATTCTGGAGTTGCGTCCAAGCATCGCCGATCTCGAGGAGGCGGCTCTGCGCCTGATCGGGGACGACGAGGCCGTGGGCCGCAGGCAGGCCACAGGCACGGTGGCCCGAATACTCGACTTGGTCGAGCCGGACCAGGAGCAGCGGCCCGCAATTGCAAGCCCGAACCAGGTTTGAACACGTAGACTGGAGTGCCGGAATTCCCCTGCTCCGCTGAGTAGGGAATTCTTTTTGGACAGAGCCGCGTGAAGGAAGGCCGCTCGTTGCCTCGAATGCCCGCTAATGCGTTCTCGCGAGGATGGCGATCAGGTCGATCCCGCTCTTTTCAGATCGGCTATTCGCTTGACCCCGCGGTACTTTGAGGCGGCATCAAAAAGCCTGTCCGTTCCGGCGTCGATTTCCTTCGTGAGGCCGGAGAGCTGACTCGAAGACTCGAGAACCGACACTGCGAGAAGCTGCGTCCGCCGGATCATTTCCGCGACAGTCTTCAAGGCGTCCGCCGCCGTGGCAGCATTTGAGGCCGCGTTCATCGCCCCCTTGGAGATGCTGTCCGTGACCGAAGCCTGCTCGTTGACAGCTGCGGCCACCAATTCTGCAGCCTCGGCAATCCTGCTAATTGTCCGACCGGTGTCGGCGATCTCGTCGACGGAGTGAAGCGTCGCCCTCTCGATAGCGCTTATCTGATCAGCGATATCATTTGTCGATTTCTCGGTTTGCGTGGCCAGGGATTTTACTTCTGCGGCGACGACGGCAAAGCCTTTTCCCGCTTCACCCGCGCGAGCGGCCTCAATTGTCGCGTTCAATGCGAGAAGATTGGTCTGCGACGCAATACTCGAGATCATTTCGACGACCGAGCCGATCTTGCCCACCCCGTCGGAGAGCGATTGGATGGAGCTGTTAGCGCGGTCAGCGTTTGCCAATGCATCGTTCGCCATTGATGCACTGGTGATTGTCTGTTCGTGAATGTGAGAAATGGAAGCTTTCATCCCATCGATCGCCGCCGCCATTTGATCGGCGTTGGACGCCGTGCTGTCAGCTGCTGCCGCCGCCTTGTTTGCCTGGCCAACGGCCGCGTCAGCGAGCCCGGTCAACTGGTCGGAATTCGCGGCAAGCGACGTGATTGCCGAAGTTACGGTCTGCCGAATGCCGCCGAGCCCCTCGCTGAAGGACTGGATGGCATTATCGAGCTGGTTACTGCGCGTCACCGCCTCTCGAATGGCGGCATTATAATGAAGTGCGACTGCGTTCGTCGTGTCGAGTGATAGAACGCGTACTGCAATTTCGAGGAGGTCTAATCCGCTCGTTGCAAGCAGTCGTCGTTTGCCCAGTCGCCCACACAACTCCGCCAGAATAATTTGGTTGATCACGCATCGATTTCGGACGTCCAGGCCCAGCTGGATTTCTTCTTCCACCCGGCGCTTCGTTTCAGCGACCCATTGTTCGTCGAAGGGGCTGGTGAAGAGCGCTTCGGTGAAGCTGAAGATGTGCCGTTCCACGATCTCATGTTTGCGTGTTGTGAGTTCACGGTAGAATGGCGTGTGGGTCGTCAGTCGGCGCGTGTATTCTCGTGTGACGCGATCCATGCCGGGGGCCAGGACAGCCCAAATTCTCTGGCGCGCTGCGCTGGAATCCTGACTGAGATCAAAGATGTCCAGCGCGAGCTGGAATGCGGCCGATATTGGCATTGGCAGCGGAGGGGCTATCTCTGAAATGACCACTCAACATGCGCAGTATATTTCTTACCTTTGGTTAACGATGATTTACGTCCATCCGCGCCAGCCAAAGCCCCCACAAGCCATCGTGGCAACCTTGAAATATAATTCGCACGGTCACACTCGTGGCCGCGTCGCTAGCTTCGCAGTCGTGGGCATCAGTGCCACCCTAGGCGGCCTCGATCATTGTCCTCCGACGCATCACTAACGCGATCGGCGACAGCGGCTCCGGGCCAAAGTGGCCGTGAAGCTGAACTTCAATGCGAGTGGCGGAGGGAGAGGCACAGGAAAAACCGCTTCTCCGCCGTACTCGAGCGTGGGCCAACGTAGGTGAGCGTAGCGGGCGAGCTTCGACCCCGACAACACGCAAAATATCAAGACTGCATGTAGAGCCAGTACGTGCAGACGTCTCTGAATCCCGTCTTCTTGTAGATGGGATGGCCCATGCTCGACGCTTGCAGGATGCCGACGCGATAGCCAAGGCGCCGCGCTTCCAAGAGTGGTGACAACGTCATGGCCCGGCCGATGCCCTTGTTGCGCGCGGCGGGAAGGGTCGCGACCGCATAAATTCCGGCGACGCCGTGCTCGAGCACGAGCGCGGATGTCGCCACCGGCACCCCGTCGAGCACACCGACGTAGCGACGTTGCGCACGGTACTGCGGATCCGCGAGTGTCGCCTCGATGCGCTCCAGGGCAGAGGCGGCAATGTCGAGGGCTTCAGTCCCGATCGCCGCGATCCGCGCCCATTGCGCCTGCTTCGCCGCACCCTCGACCCGCTCCACGACGAATCCGGAAATTGCCGACAAGTCGTCGGGCAGCGACGCGAGATCGATGGCCATGCCCGGAGCCTCTCCGGCAGGCTGCAGCCCGAGTGACTCCAATCGCGTACGGAGATTGTCGGGCTTTGATTGCGGGCCTACCCACCAGAGCGCCGGAGCGCCGCGCTCCTTGATGTGCGCCTGCAATGCGTCGCGCGTGATCTCAACTTCGTCGGGTCCGAGCGTGGCGCGGATCACGCCGTTAAACAGTGGATGCTGAACGCCGGTATAGAACCATACCGCGCCGGGCGTCGCATGCAGCGTGCATCCGGCGCCGCGTCCGTACGGCGTCCAGAATGCGACCATGTTCGCATCCAAGGCAGGCAAGAGCTCACCCGATGCCATGTCGTCGACGAGCAAAGCCATTTCTCATCTTACCGTGTTTTTCGCGCCGCGCGCTTCTTGGCGTCGTGCACTGGCCTGTGGAACGGTCACGGCCCGCTCCGAGCGCGAGGGCCCGAAAATTCGCTTCTGCGCCGTACTCGAACGCAGTCCAGGGTAGATGAGCGTTGGCGGAGAGAGAGGCACAGTATTCCAACGTTCTCTCGCAGAATTTCGCGCGCTTTCGCGCCGGTTCGCTTCGTGAGGGGCTAAACGCGCCTTCAGGCTTTACGGAAGTGAACGTAGCGGAAATCCAGGTGAGCTTTCGGGGCAGTCCAGACATGCGCCCATCACTCGACTAACACATCCACTGCGCTTTTGACCCTTCTCAACCTGACTCCATGCGCGGATGAAGATGGACATCAATCGGCGTCCAGCTCTCTCACCTATGTAACAGGATCATCGCTCCGACCATGATGACCAACATCACCGCGACCATAATCATGATATGTAATGGGCTGCTGAACATGTGCCGAAGCAGCGCGAACCGGGTGCCCTCTGGCATTAACTCCATCCCGCAGCGCGGACACTTGCTGGGCCTCGGTTCGCGGACCTCCGAATGCATCGGGCATACGTAAGTCTGTGACATCTATGTCCCCTTCATGTCGGCAGCAGGCCATCGAGAAAACGAAAAAACCCACAAACCGATCAATGGGATGAATGCGAGGATGGTCCATCTACCACACTTTGGCTCTAAGGTGCTGGTTGTCGGCTAGTGGCCCATCGCGACAGATGGCGATGCGCTCGATTTGCGTCAGCTTTCAGGGCATTGCGGAAGCAACCACAGCGGCCGAACAAGAATTTCGCGCGGTTTCCAAGGCGATTAAGGCCAAGGCCGACGACCGCTCCGAAATCACAACCAAACTCGGGCAGCTCATATACGCTCTCTCGCGACTCGAAGAGCTGCTGATCGAGCTGAGGACAACCGACCACGGGGACAAGGCCGACATTCTGCGCAAGATCAATTTCTATGCCGAAAGCTTCTATCTGCTCGCGTGGAGAACGCGGCAAGCGTTTCGACACGTCGCGGGGTTAGCGAGCTTCAATTGCCCGGGCGTCAGAATGGTTCGTAACGATCTGATTGAGCATCCGGAGAAGTACCGCGGCTACAAGGCTGCCTTCTACGGCGTCGGGCCCCTCGGACCTATGATGAAGAATCCACGCTCTGGTTTCTTTCCGAACGCGCGCGAGTTCTATCGAAACCTGCTCGGAATGCTTGCGTGCGCAAACGCGAAG
>DATBJU010000032.1:0-4288 GCA_036556265.1 Xanthobacteraceae bacterium
CCGACTCGGATGCGACCAACCCTGCTCCTTTTTTCATCTCGATTTTCCCAGTGCTTCTGAAAAGGCCTACCTCATCGGCTTGGGAAAACACTAGGCCGCGGCGCAGGTAAGAGCCCGCAAGATGGTCGGGTGACTCGCCCACTGGCTTGATGCTGTGGCTTGCAATGTAACTGGCGACACGGAGCTTCATCTCTTCCGCGCCGGCAACAAAACTCGACGAGATCAGAAAGAGGCCGATAACTTCGTTAATCTCGAGCAGTGGCCTGAAGCCGCATTGATTCAGGTCAATCGTGCTCCCGTCAGATGACCTTGCGTGGTCTCGAAAAGGGAGAGGTACGCGCCGCCAAACGAAAATGGAAAAATGCAAGATTGGGCCGTATGGATGATTTGGGAAGAGTCGGGATAACTGCGGGGGAAAATTGCTGCCGCTACGAATGGTAGCGGCGCCGCAAGGTCGCGCCCCACATGTTGAGGGCGTCCTCGCGAAACTCCGGCGCCGTGCTGCGAAGGTCACAGCGCTCGCGCGATTATGACAGTGGCGCGACGTTGTTTGTGACAAACGCGGTCGCTAACTTTTAACGATGTTTGCGGCGGAGAGTGCGGGCTCGCGCGAGGTCGAGATCAAGCTGCTATTGCGGCGGCAGGACGTGGCGCGTCTGCGCAGCCACCCCGTGCTGTGGGCGGGGTTCCAGAAAGCCGGCGACCCGAGCCGCCAGGAATCCGTGTATTTCGACGATCGGCGACACACCTTGCGCAAGGAAGGCGTGAGCCTGCGTGTGCGCCAGATCGGCAAGCGGCGGATTCAGACGATCAAGGCGTTGAACGGGACGGCTGGCCCGATCGATCGCGGAGAGTGGCAGGCCGACGTTGCAGGGACACGGCCGGATCTCTCGGCCGCTGCGGGCACGGCCCTCCAACCGTTGCTGCCGAAGTTGCGCGATCCGCTCGAACCCGTGTTCGAGACGCGCGTCTCGCGCACGGCGTTTCCGATGCGCTACGGAAATTCAGAGATCGTCGTCGCCCTCGACGAGGGTGAGATCGCCACCGGCCAAACGAGCGCGCCGATCTGCGAGGTCGAGCTGGAGCTCAAGCACGGCAACTCGGGCGATCTGTTCCGGCTGGCCGAGCAACTCGATGGCAGTGTTCCGCTCGAGCTTTCATATGCCAGCAAGTCCGCTCGCGGTTACGCGCTGCTCGATGCGCTCGATGCCAACTTCGGCAAGGCGGGCAACGTGCGTCCGTCTTCGGGGACGTCGCTCGCCGATGTCTTTCGCATGATCGGCCATGACTGCCTGCGGCACATCGCCGAGAATCGGGCGGCCGTCGCCCGGCGAGAGGCTGAGCCCCTGCACCAGATGCGGATCGCAATCAGGCGTTTTCGCACGACTATGACGCTGTTTCGGGATGTCGTGGCCGGCCCGGGTCTCGAGGCGGCCAAAGCGGAATTGCGCTGGCTGCGCGATCAAACCGGCCCGGCGCGGGACCTTGATGTGTTCATCAGCGAGGTGATGGCCCCGATCCGCAGCGAGCATCCCAAGGAGAAAGCGGTCATCAGCCTGCACCAGCACCTGCGCCGCAGGCGGCTCAAGGCCTACACCGCGGCGCGCGAGGCGGTGCTTTCAGCTCGTTTCCGCAAGCTCATGGTTCAACTGGCCGCATGGGTGGAGGACGGCGACTGGCGTTCCAATGCCGACGCGCTCATGCGCGCTCGGCAGGATGCGCCGATCGAGCTTTACGCGGCCGAGCAGCTTTCCGCCTTGCACCGGAAGGTGCGCAAGAACGGAAAATTTCTGCGCGAATTCGATCATGAGCGCCGCCACCGACTGCGAGTGCAGGCGAAGAAACTGCGCTACGCCGCGGAGTTCCTCGCGGGTCTCGCGCCGGACAAGAAGGCGCGCAAACGCGCCAAGGCGCTCATCGCGGCGCTCAAGGAGATGCAGGACAAGCTGGGCGGGCTAAACGATATCGCGGTACGCAAGTCGCTCTCCGCAGAGATCGCCGGCAAGGTCGGACCCGGCGCCGCCCGCAAGCAGAGCGGCCGCGACCGCATCTTCGTGGCCGGGCTGATCGCCGGGCATCAGGAAGCTCACATCGGTCGCCTGCTCGACGAGGCAGTAGATGCCTTCGCCGAATTCCGCAAGGCGAAGCCGTTCTGGAAGGAACTCGGCCGTCCGGCGGTGCCCGTGTCGCCTGCAGCGTCGGCGTCGGTCGAATCCGCGGCGCCGCTTGCCGCGACAAACGGCGCCGACCATACGCAGGCCGAGAACACGCAGCGCGGTGCCGAGAGCGAGGCGGCCTAGGCCGTCACCGGAAACCGGTAGTCCCTCGGGTGCGTCAGGCTGCGCCGCGCAACTCACCGCCGCCGGGTGGCGGGATCGGCACGCCGGCGCCGGCATATTCGTTCAGCTTGTTTCGCAGGGTGCGGATCGAGACGCCGAGGATCTTCGCCGCATGCGTGCGGTTGCCGAGGCAGTGCTTCAGGGTCTCGAGGATCAGGTCGCGCTCGACCTCGGCGACGGTACGGCCGACGAGGTTTATGGCGCTCTGTCCGGCCTGGGCCGCCATCTGTCCGGCAACTTGTGCAGCCTGCTCGGCCGGACCGCGCGTACCTTGATCGAGGCGGGAGCCATCAGGGAGGCGGATCGCATCGACGGCGATCTCTGCGCTTGTCGCCAGCAGCACGGCCCGATGGATGGTATTCTCCAACTCGCGCACGTTGCCGGGCCAACGGCCGCGCATCAATTCGTGCTTTGCCTCCGTGGAGATCGGACGGGCTGGCAGGTTGTTCGCCTCTGCGTAGCGCCGCGCGAAATGTTCGGCCAATTCGATGATGTCCGCCGGGCGTGCGCGCAGCGGCGGAATCTTCAAGTTCACGACGTTGAGGCGATACAGCAGGTCCTCGCGGAAACGACCTTCCCGTGCTGCAGCCAACAGATCGCGGTTCGAGGTGGCGATCACGCGGATGTCTACCGGCACCGGGCGCGCGCCGCCGACACGGTCGATCACGCGCTCCTGCAAGGCACGGAGGAGCTTGGCCTGAAGCCGGACGTCCATCTCGGAGATTTCGTCAAGCAGGAGTGTGCCCCCGGTCGCCTCCTCGAACTTGCCGATGCGACGCGCGATTGCGCCGGTGAAGGCGCCTTTCTCGTGGCCGAACAATTCTGACTCCAGGAGATTTTCCGGAATCGCTGCGCAGTTCACGCAAACAAAAGGCTTGTTCGCGCGCGGGCTCTTCTCATGGACGAAGCGGGCAACCATTTCCTTGCCGGTCCCGCTCTCTCCCGTGATCAGAATCGAGGCCTCAGATGCCGCGACTTGCGCAGCGAGCTTGACGGTCGCCGCCATCGCCTCGTCGCGGTAGACGAGATCGCGGGCGTCGTCCGCGACCGCGGCGAGCACCGCGGCGATCAGCTCCGGGTCGGGCGGCAACGGGATGTATTCCTTGGCGCCGGCCTGAATTGCCCCCGCGGCGGCACGCGCGTCGTTCTCGACGCCACAGGCGACGATCGGTGCGTGGATGCGTTCGGCTGCGAGTTTCTCGACAAGCTCGCGGATGTCGATGCCGACGTCTGCCATGATCAGATCAGCGCCGCGGGTGCGTAGCACCTTCAGGCCCTGCTCGACATCGATCGCGTGCGTCACCGCGGCACCGCGCTCGACCGCGATCTTGGTGGCGGTGCTGAGCTGGCCCTTCAAGGTCCCGATGATCAGCAAGCGCATGGCAGCATCCTCTCTCGCTCAGACTCGCGGACGCACTTCACGTGCGGTCCGCCTTGATGATCTCCGTCATGGTCACGCCGAGACGCTCTTTCACCAGCACCACTTCGCCGCGGGCGACGAGCCGGTTATTGACAAAAATATCGATTGCCTCACCGACCTTGCGGTCGAGCTCGAGCACGGTGCCGGGTCCGAGCTTGAGGAGATCGCCGACGTCCATGCGCGTGCGGCCGAGCACGGCAGAAACATGCACGGGCACATCGAAAACGGCTTCGAGATCCGACGCGCTTTTGATCGAACCTCCGTCCTCGGGGGAGGTCGGCGGAGCTTCCTTCGGAGCCACCAGTTCCACATCGGATTCAAGATCCGGCAGCGGCGGGTTCTTGTCGTCGCTCATTTTTTGGACTCCGGCTCAGCGGCGGGGGCGGTCGAGCCGCCGCGTGCAAGGTAACGGGTGACGGCTTCGGAAATGCGGGCTTCGATTGCGTCGCGGTCACGTTCGACGCCGCCATCGGCCCACTCAACGCGGACCTCGTCAGACTTCAGGTCCGGGGCGGGCAAAAGCACGAGG
>DATBJU010000033.1:0-39988 GCA_036556265.1 Xanthobacteraceae bacterium
CCGCGATCCGCTCAGCGTGACACTCCCGCTCGGCCGCGAGCTGTGGGGCGAAGCCGATGCGGCGCTCGGCGTCGGCACGCACATGCTCTATCCGATGCAGCACTGGGGCGTCGACGACCGGGTCAAGATCGTGCGCGTCGACGCCGATCCGGAGGAGCCCGCGCGCTACCGCGAGCCGGATGCGGCGCTCATCGGCGACGCGAAGCCGATCCTGAGGCGACTGTCGGAAGTGCTGCCGAAACACAATCGCAAGCGCGTCCCGCGGAAGGCGGAGATGGATGAGCGACAGGCCAAGCTTCGCGCACGAATGCAAAAGATCGCGCCGCAACTCGCTTTTCTCGACGCCATGCGCGCGGTACTGCCCGAGGACGGAATCTTCGTCGACGAAGTGACGCAGATCGGTTTCGCCGCGCGCATCGCGTTTCCCGTCTACAAGCCACGCACGTTCCTCTCACCGGGCTATCAGGACAATCTCGGCTGGGGATTTGCGACGGCGCTCGGCGTGCAGCACGCGCGGCCCGACGTGCCGGTGCTATCGATTAACGGCGACGGCGGGTTCATGTACACGGCGAATGAGATGGCGACCGCGGTGCGCCACCGAATTCCGCTGGTTGCGATCGTGTTCGCGGACGGCGCGTTCGGCAATGTGCGCCGGATTCAGGAGGAGCGGTTCGGTAATCGGCTGATTGCGAATGATCTTGCCAATCCGGACTTCGTCAAGTTCGCGGAGAGTTTCGGTGCCGCGGCGGAGCGCGCAAAAACACCGGAGGAATTGCGCTCCGCGATCAGGCGCGGTTTTGCGCGTCGTGACGGACCGACGCTGATCGAGGTTCCCGTCGGCCCGTTCCCCTCGCCCTGGGAATTCATCCTGATGCCGAAGATCCGCGGGGCTTAGACCTCTGCCTCCGCTCATTCCCGCGCAAGGGGAATCCAGTACGGCCGCGCTGGTTCCCCGCTTTCGCGCCTTCGCGGCGCCGTAGCCGCCGCTTCGGCGGCGCAGGCGCGAGGACGAGCGGATGAAGTTCGGTTACCGACGCCGCTGGAAATTCGGCCGGCGCTGTGTCGGCGCCGATGGTCCTTCGGACTTGTGGCGGAAGCTGATACGCCCGCGATCGAGGTCGTAGGGCGACATCTCGACGATTACGCGATCGCCTTCAAGCGTGCGGATACGATGCTTGCGCATCTTGCCCGCCGCATAGGCAAGGATCATGTGCTCGTTGTCGAGCTTCACGCGGTAGTTTCCGTCCGGCAGGACTTCCGTCACCGTGCCGTCGAATTCCAGCATTTGTTCTTTGGCCATTTTCCGTCTCCAAAAGCTCAGTGAGCGGGACGGCGTACGCCGTTCCCGCCGTGATGGCGTCGATCGTCGCGCTTGCGCCCCTGCATGAATGCAACGGACTCAATGCCACGGCCCGACTCGTTCAGTTGGACATGGGCGGGGCGCTCCGGCTTGTGACGCCGCTCGTCGTGGCCGCGATGCTGCCGAGCCGGACGGCCGTGTGGATGCCGATTGCGTTGTGCCTGGTCCACCGGCCGCGATCCTGCCTGCCGTTGTCGGCGCTCCCCGGTCGAAGGGATCGTGGTCCGGATCAGCTTCTCGATGTCGCGCAGGAACGGCAGCTCGTCGTGAGAGCAAAACGAAATCGCGATCCCCGCTGCGCCAGCACGCGCGGTGCGGCCGATGCGGTGTACGTAGCTTTCAGGGATGTTCGGCAGATCGTAATTGAACACGTGACTGATTCCGTCGACATCGATGCCGCGGGCGGCGATGTCGGTGGCGACGAGCGTTCGCACGCGACCCGCGCGGAACCCGGCGAGCGCGCGCTCGCGGTTGTTCTGCGACTTGTTGCCATGGATCGCCTCTGCGGCAATGCCCGCCTTTATCAGCCCGCGCACCACCTTGTCGGCACCGTGCTTGGTGCGAGTGAAGACGAGCGCACGGTCGACCGGCTCACTCTTCAAGAGCGAGGCAAGCAGCGCCGGCTTGTCGGCGCGGTCCACGTGCACGATACGCTGGTCGACGCGATCGGCGGTCTTGGTCACGGGCGAAACCGAGATGCGGACCGGATCGCGCAGAAGCTCAGCGGCGAGCTTTTCGATTTCCTGCGGCATGGTCGCCGAGAAGAAGAGCGTCTGGCGCTCTGCAGGAAGCTTCGCGACAATTTTCCGGATGTCGCGGATGAATCCCATGTCGAGCATGCGGTCGGCTTCGTCGAGGACGAATACTTCGATACGATCGAGGCGCACGGCCTGGTTCTGCATCAGGTCGAGAAGCCGGCCGGGCGTCGCGACCAGCACATCGATCCCGTTCACAAGCGCACGTACTTGGCGTCCCATGGGCACCCCGCCGATAGCGAGTGCAGTCGTCGGCCGCACGTGGCGGCCGTAGGTGCGGAAGCTCTCCAGGATCTGCCCGGAGAGCTCGCGCGTCGGGCTCAACACCAGCACGCGGCAAGTCCGCTGCTCCGGGCGCCGCCGGTGGTTGAGCAGATGGTTCAGGATCGGCAGCGCAAATGCCGCGGTCTTGCCGGTTCCGGTCTGCGCGATGCCGACAAGGTCGCGGCCGGCGAGGACGGGCGGAATGGCCCCCGCCTGGATCGGAGTCGGCGCGTCATATTTTTCTTCGACGAGCGCGCGCGCGATCGGCGCGGCGAGCCCGAGTTCATTAAAGGATTTCAAGTTGGTTCTTTCTGTTTTCGTTCAGGCGAGTCGGACCGGTCCGGTCAATGCCGGACGGCCGCGAATCGCGGGGTGATTCGGAGACACCCCGCGTGAGCTAGGTTGTCGATGAAAGGGGTTGAAGAACGGGCGGAAAAGGACGAATCGATTTCAGTCACGCGGCCCGCGAACGCAATGTGCGCTCTATGCCGTCCTTAGAACACGTCGATGTGGCTAATTCAAGGTATTCCGATGCGGCAATTGTAGCCCTTCATATGGAGTCAAATCGTCCTTAATCAAGGATGATCACCGCCAACGACTCCGTTTGCCCGCTCGCCCGGCCCGGTTAAGGTGCCGATCAGGCGGCGAACCGCTCAAGGTCTCAGAAGTCACTATGGATCTCGTAACCCGTACAGCCGATCTCGCCGCCGCCTGCGAACGACTCGCCCGCCACCCCTTCGTCACCGTCGACACCGAGTTCCTGCGCGAGACCACCTTCTGGCCGAAGCTCTGCGTCATGCAGATGGCCGGGCCCGACGAGGCGATCGTGGTCGACGCGCTGGCGGAGGAAATCGACCTGACGCCGTTCTTCAGGCTCATGGCCGACGAAAGCATCGTGAAAGTCTTTCACGCCGCGCGCCAGGACATCGAAATCTGCTGGCACCGGGCAAAACTCATCCCGCAGCCGATCTTCGATACGCAGGTGGCTGCCATGGTGCTCGGCCACGGAGATTCCGTTTCCTACGATCAGCTCGTGCAACGCCTCACCGGCGACATGATCGACAAGAGCCTGCGCTTTACCGACTGGTCGCGCCGGCCGCTGTCGAAGGCGCACATCGACTACGCCTATTCCGACGTCACGCACCTGCGCGACGTCTATCTCAAGCTCAAGGCCGATCTTGAGCGCGGCGGGCGGACCGACTGGGTGCAAGAGGAGATGGCCGTACTCACGTCTCCCGACACTTATTCGCAGGAGCCGGGTCGGGCATGGCTACGGCTGCGGACGCGGGTACGGCGGCCACGGGAACTCGCCGTACTCATGGAAGTCGCGGCCTGGCGAGAGCGCGAAGCGCAGGCACGCGACCTGCCGCGCCAGCGGGTGCTGAAGGACGATGCACTGATCGAAATCGCGCAGCAGCAGCCGAAGAACCCCGAAGAACTTGGCCGCTTGCGCGCGCTGCCCAAAGGCTTCGAACGATCGAGGGCCGGCGAAGCGATCGTGGCGGCTGTGAACGCCGGCCTCGAACGTGACACGAAGGCATTGCCGCGCGTCACGCGGGAAAAGCCGTTGTCGAACGGAGCATCCGCAACCGTGGAGCTCCTGAAGGTGCTCCTGCGCATGACCTCGGAACGCCACGGCGTCGCCGCAAAGGTCATCGCGACGGTCGACGACCTCGAACGCATTGCCGCCGACGACGAGCCGGACGTCCCGGCGCTGAAGGGATGGCGGCGTGAAATGTTCGGCAACGAGGCGCTGAGGCTGAAGCGCGGCGCTGTGGCGCTCGCCGTCGAAGCAGGCCGCGTCGTCGCGATCGATCGCGAGCGGGCGAACTAGCACTACACGTCATGCCCGCGCTTGTCGCGGGCATCCACGCCTTTCCGGCAAGTAGCCCGCATGGAGCGAAGCGGAATGCGGGAAGCCGAATCCCGGAGTTCGCTTCGCTCCATCCGGGCTACATCTTATTCGCAAAGTTGTAGATGGCCGGGACGAGTGTTCAGCCCGGCCATGACAATTACGTCACGTGCGTATCACCGGATCGCGGCCGATCAGCTTGCCAAGCTGACGCAATCGATTGAATAGCCGCTCGCCTTCGAGCGCATCGAGCTCGCCTTCGAGCCGCAGCACGAGCTTCCCCTTCTCGACCTTGAGCGGTGCGCGCCGGAGCACGCCCGGCATCGACGCAGATACGAGATAAGCGACGCGCAAGGTCGCGCCAAGAATGCGCGCGCGGTCGAGGATGCGGGTCGAAGCAAGCTCGCGCAGATGCGGCGATGGCTCGTCCTCGCCGAGGCCGGCGTGGCGGTAGAATACAGAGAGCGCAAGAAATGCGCGGCCGGCATGGTCGATGCTCACGAAAGCAGCATGCGCGATGATGTTGAGCGACTGCTCTCCACGGTACTCCGGATGCGCGCGCCAGCCGATGTCCGCGAGCAGGCAAGCCGCGTGGCGCAGCCGCCGCTCCTCGGGGCTTTCCTCGATTCCGGTGGACGCCATGAACCGGTCGGTCCACTCCACCAACTCCTGTCCATGTTGCGGAGAGCGCGAGCGCAGAATGTTGAGACCGTTCGCTGCCACGACGAGCGGGTCCTGGCGGCGTGCGTCCTCATCGAGCAACTCGTAGAGCAAGCCTTCGCGCACCCCGAGCGCGGACACGACGACGCGCTTCGGCTTTCCGACCCGGAGGATTTCACTGAGCACCAGCGCGCCGTACGGTAGAAGCTCGCGCCGTGGTTTCGCGACTACCTCGATGTGGTCGAGCGTCTCGGGATCGACCCGCTCGATAAGCTCGGCGAACTCAAGCGCTTCCTTGCCCGACATCGAGTAGCCATGCATTACGTGCAACGGATAGCCGGTCTGGCGCATGTGCAAACGTGCGAAAGCGCGCCACGTGCCGCCGATCGCGTAGAAGGTGCGCCCGGCGAGACTCCGCAGGATCGGCTCGTCGTCGAGTCCGGCCGCCACCATCTTGCGGGCTTTCTTCAGCGAGTGCGACGCGCTGTCGGCGAGGGCGAGACCGCCAAACGGAAGCGTCACGCCGATGCCGATCTCCTCGTTGCGCACTTCCACGAGCTCGAGCGAGCCGCCGCCGAGGTCGCCGGCGACGCCGTCCGGCTGATAGATGCTGGCGATCACGCCGAGAGCGGCGAGCCGCGCTTCGCGCTTGCCGGACAGCACTTCGATCGACGCACGGCATGCCTTCTCCGCCTCGCGGATGAAGCTCGCGCCGTCCTTGGCCTCGCGCACTGCGGCAGTCGCGATCACACGGAGATCGCCGACCTCAAGCACGTCGCACAGCGCACGGAACCGCTTCAACGCGGCGAGCGCGCTTTCCACCGCATCGGCATTCAGTTTGCCTTTGGTGGAAACCTCGCGGCCGAGGCCGCAGAGGACCTTCTCGTTGAAGATCGGCGTCGGGCTGCGCGAAATCCCCTCGTAGACGACGAGGCGAACCGAGTTGGACCCAATGTCGATGACCGCCACCGGCGCGCCGAGCGGCAAGCGTCCAGGCGCGATGTTTGCGGGCCGTTCCCTAGCTTCGGTCGGCTCGGCGGACGAGACTGCGCGGAGAAGAATCTTTGAGAGATTTGCCACGGCCTGAGAGGCTGGGATTTGTCATGAAGTAGCGATGGGCGTTGAACGATTCTTCGCCTTCGCTCGGCACTATGCGCGTGCTGCTCCCGTCGGGCAAGACCTGCCAGCTCTGCTCGTTGTCCTTGAGATTCGCCACCATGATCTGATCGAGTACCTGTTGGTGCACGGTGGCGTTGAGAATCGGGCACAGCACCTCGACGCGGCGGTCGAGATTGCGCGGCATCATGTCCGCGGAGGAAATGTAGACCGCCGCTTTCGGATGCGGCAGCCCGTGACCCGCGCCAAAACAATAGATGCGGCCGTGTTCCAGGAACCGGCCGACGATGGATTTTACGCGAATTCGATCGGACAGGCCCGGCACGCCCGGGCGCAGACAACAAATGCCGCGCACGACGAGATCGATCTCCACACCCGCGCGGCTCGCCTCGTAGAAAGCGTCAATGATCTGCGGGTCGACGAGAGCATTCATCTTTGCCCAGATCGCCGCGGGACGGCCCGCCTTCGCGTGCGCAATCTCCTGCTCGACGTGATCAAGGATGCGCTTGCGCAGGTTCACCGGGGACGCGGCCATGAGTTCCAGTTCCGCGAGTTCCGCGTAGCCGGTAATGAAATTGAATATGCGGGCGACGTCCTGCGCGATTACGGGATCCGAGGTGAAGAATGAGAGATCGCTGTAGATGCGCGCAGTAACCGGATGATAGTTGCCGGTCCCAACATGCACGTAGTTCGTGAGTGCCTTGCCCTCGCGGCGGACCACGAGCGACAGCTTCGAGTGGGTCTTCAGTTCGATGAAGCCGAACACGACCTGGACGCCCGCGCGCTCGAGTTCCCGCGCCCAGCGGATGTTCGCCTCCTCATCGAAACGCGCCTTCAATTCGACGAGCGCGGTCACGGATTTTCCCGCTTCGGCCGCTTCGGCGAGCGCGTGCACAATGGGGCTGTCCGGCGATGTGCGATAGAGCGTCTGCTTGATCGCGACGACGTCGGGATCGCGCGCGGCCTGTGTCAGGAATTGCACCACCACGTCGAATGACTCGTAGGGATGATGCACCACGAGATCCTTCTGGCGGATCGCCGCGAAGCAGTCGCCGCCCTGCTCGCGGATGCGCTCGGGGAAGCGCGGGTTGTAGGTCTTGAACTTCAAATCGCGGCGGTCGATCGCAACGAGCTGCGACAGTTCGTTGAGCGCCAATTCGCCGTCGACGCAAAATGTCTCGTCTTCCGCACATCCGAGCGCACGCACGACGAAGCTGCTCAACTCGGCGGGCATCTCGGCGCCGATCTCGAGCCGGATCACCGACCCGCGGCGGCGGCGCTTAAGCGCGCTCTCGAACTGCCGCACGAGGTCTTCCGCCTCTTCCTCCACCTCGATGTCGCTGTCGCGGATCAGGCGAAACGCGCCTTGTCCCCGCACCGAGTACCCGGGAAACAGTCTGCCGAGGAAAAGGCCGATCGTCGCTTCGAGCGTGATGAAGCGCGCCTCTCCCTCCTTGCGCTCAGGCAAGCGGATAAAACGTTCGATCTGCGCGGGCACGCGAATGAGCGCGTTCATGCCGCGGCCGTCGCTCGTACGCGCGAGCTGCAGCGCGAGCGAGAAGCCGAGGTTCGGGATGAAAGGAAACGGATGCGCCGGGTCGATTGCGAGCGGCGTCAGCACCGGGAATACGTGGTGCAGAAAGTGCTCTTCGAGCCAATTGCGCTCGGTCTTGAGCAGATCCGGACCGTCGACCAGCATGATACCGGCTGCGCCAAGCTCGCGGCGCAATTCGCGCCAGCGCGACTGCTGATCGGACGCGAGCCGCGCGACCTCGACGGCGATGCGGGAAAGCTGCTCGGCGGGCGTGAGGCTGTCCGGACTCGGAATGGTCACGCCCGCGCGCACCTGCGCCTTCAGGCCGGCCACGCGCACCATGAAGAACTCGTCGAGATTGTCGGCCGAGATGGACAGAAAGCGCAGTTGCTCGAGCAGCGGATGATTCGGATTCGCGGCCTCCTCGAGGACGCGACGATTGAAGTGCAGCCAGGAGAGTTCGCGGTTGATGAAACGCGCCGGGCTCGCAGAAATCTCGGTTTCCGCGTCGGCAGCGGGGACGAGCGAGGTCACCTCGCCAGCCCGCGGGCTGCGGAATGCGGTGACCTCCGCCGACATCTTCTTGCTCCCGTACCTTTCGCCGACAAAAGAGTATCACGGGCACAATTGAAGATTCGATGACAGCCCGGCAACTTCCGGAACCCTTTGTCAGGATTGGGATTCCCGCGACCGAAGCACTTCCGCAGCAAGGGCCCGGGTGATGCGGCGGCCGCGCGAGAGTGCCGTGCGGTCCAGCGCGCTCACGATCGCTCGCGCGGCGGCGAGAGAACGCTCCAGCCGCGGCAGCAAATAGGCGACCGTGTCCTCATCCAGCATTAGCTGCCGGTCGGCAAACTGCTTGACGAGCACCGCGGCAATCAGCGTGTCGCCGGGCGGCGCCAACGTAACAGCCGGCACCACGCGCAGGCGCGAGGCAAGGTCGGGGATCGTGAAGCCCTCGAGATCGAGCCGCCGCCTTGCGGTTATGAGGGCATACGCATCCTCCTCGCGGGCCAGATTGAGGAGATGGAACAGTGCAGCCTCGTCGATGCGGCCCGGAGTCAAATCCTCGACCACGACCGCCCCGGTTGCCAGCGCGCGCGGCACTTCCGCGCGATCGAGCGAGGCCGCGTCGACGATGCGGGCACCCGACCGCTCGGCCCAGATCGCCGCAAGATGGCTTTTGCCGGAGCCGGACGGACCGACAATGGCCGCCATGCGGTCCGGCCAGACCGGCCACGCTTCGACCAGCGCGAGCGCTGTCTTGTTGGAAGGGTCGGCGAGAAAGTCGTCGCGGCGAAAGCTTTCCGCATGGGGGAGATCGAGTGCGAGCTGACGCGCCCCGAACTCACGCATGGTTCAGCGCCGCCCGGGCCTGCCGGTATAGATCGGGCTCGTGAGATACTGGCGCAGCGCGAAGCGAATGAGTACGCCGGCCGCCGCCGCGAGCGGGACGGCGAGAAGCAATCCGACGAATCCGAACAGATAGCCGAATGCGAACAACGCAAACATCAGCCAGACCGGATGCAGGCCGACACGATCACCGACGAGCTTGGGCTGGAGGATGTAGCCCTCGATGAATTGTCCGACAAAGAAGATCATGATGACACCGGCGATCAGCACCCAATCGGGCCAGAACTGCGCGAAGGCGACACCGCCGGCGATCAGGAGCCCGGTCATCGAGCCGACGTAGGGAATGAAACTCAGAAGACCGGCGCCAAAACCGATCAGAAATGCGAAGTTCAGCCCGATGAGCGTCAGCGACACCGCATAGAAGCAACCGAGGAACAGGATCACAAATGCTTGGCCGCGGATGAAGCCGGCAAGCGCATCGTCGATCTCTCGGGCGAGTCCGCGGACCGTCTCGCGATGCCGCACGGGCACCCACGAGTCGACCTTGCTCACCATACGGTGCCAGTCGACGAGCACATAGAACGCAACGATCGGCATCACGACCACGACCGCAAACAGCGAAATCAGCGCCCGGCCTCCCGACCACAGGCCCTGCAAGAAGGTGCCGAGCCATGCCGCCCCTTGCGAGACGAGCTCGCCCACCGGCTTGCGCAGATCGATCGTCTCGCTGCCGATCAGACGCTGCACCCATTGCTGGTTCTCCTCGGTGAGCAGGAGATCCTGCAGCCGGGTCACGTAGGCCGGCAGGCGCGAAATGAAAGCGAACAGCTGACTGCCAAGCAGAGGGACGATGACGATCGCGACGAGCACGAAGAGAAGTGCGAACACGCCGATGACGACCAGCGCGGCGGCAAGCCGGTCCACTCCGTATCGCTCGAGCCGGTCAGCAAGCGGATTGAGGAAGTAGGCGAGCGCCATGCCGGCTACGAACGGCAGCAGCACGTCGCGCAGGATCCAAAGTACTACGATCAGGACGACGAGCGCCCCAATCCAGAACAGCACCTGCCGCTGGAGATTCATCGGATCCCGCGCCGGCTCAGGACGCCATGTGCCGCGTCCAAGCGGCGAGATAGGCGGCTGCAGAGAGCCCCGTCAAGACGCCGACCGCAATGAGTGCAGTCTCATAGGCGTAGCCGGGATTGAGCTTGAACGCGTTGGTAGCAAGCACGAGCGTCGCGAGCAGGATCTGCGCAAGCGTATTTAGCTTGGAGACGATCAGCGGCCGGATGCTGAGCGGCTTGCCGACGATCCAGGCGACCACGACGGCGCCCAGAATCATGATGTCGCGCGACACCACCGCGATCACCGCCCAGAGCGGCAGCAGCCCGGCGATGCCAAGGGTCACGTAGATCGACATCAGCAGCGCCTTATCCGCGAGCGGATCGAGATAGGCGCCGAACTCGCTCGCCGCGCCGAGGCGCTTCGCGAGGAAACCGTCGACAGCATCCGAGATCGCCGCAGCGACGAACAGCCAGAACGCGAGTTGATAGCTGCCGGAGGTGATGGCCCAGACCACGATGGGCACCATCAGGATGCGGCCGGTGGTAATGAGATTGGGGATATTCAATTGGGCGCGGCCCCTGCGGAACGACCGGACATAGACCCCCGCTACGTCCCTGCCAAGCGGCGTGCGAACTGCCGCGTCGTCTTGCGCACCCCCGCCTGTTCGGGCTACGCCCGCGGCGGCGAGGCCGTATGAATAAAGCGAAGGGGCTCAGCTACCGTCAGGCCGGAGTCGACATCGACGCCGGAAATCGGCTGGTCGATCTCATCAAGCCCCTCGCCCGCACCACGGCGCGGCCCGGTGCCGACGGCGACATCGGCGGCTTCGGCGGCGTCTTCGATCTCAAGAGGGCTGGGTATCGTGACCCGCTGCTCATCGCGGCCACCGACGGCGTTGGCACCAAGCTGAAGCTAGCGATCGAGACCGGCAAGCACGACACGATCGGCGTCGACCTCGTCGCGATGAGCGTCAACGACCTCGTGGTGCAGGGCGCAGAGCCGCTGTTGTTCCTCGATTACTTTGCATGCGGCAAGCTCGAGCCGGAACGGGCGCGCGAGGTGATTGCGGGAATCGCGTCTGCCTGCCGCGAAGCGGGCTGCGCGCTGATCGGCGGCGAGACCGCCGAGATGCCGGGGCTCTATACCGCGGACGACTACGATCTCGCCGGCTTTGCGCTCGGCGCGGTCGAACGAGATCAACTGTTGCCGCGCGCGGACGTCACGCCTGGTGACGTTATTCTCGGTATTCCTTCCTCGGGCGTGCACTCGAACGGATTTTCGCTCGTACGGCGCGTGATCGCGCATGCCAAGATCAAGCTCGAC
Organism: Xanthobacteraceae bacterium; assembly: GCA_036556265.1. Lineage (GTDB taxonomy): Bacteria > Pseudomonadota > Alphaproteobacteria > Rhizobiales > Xanthobacteraceae > JAUSIF01. Next base: position 11,280 of record DATBJU010000033.1, read on the forward strand.
CAGCCTGCGCCGTTCGACAAGCGCCAGTCTCTCGGCGAGGCGTTGCTCGTGCCGACGAGAATCTATGTGAAGGCGACGCTTGCCGTCTTGAAGGCGACGCCGGGCATCAAGGCGCTCGCGCATATCACCGGCGGCGGACTGACCGACAACGTGCCGCGTGTGTTCCCGAAGGGGACAGCCGCTCGAATTGCGCTCAACACGATCCCGGTGCCGCCCGTATTCAAGTGGCTCGCGCGGACGGGCAAGATTGCCGAGCGAGAGATGCTGCGCACATTCAATTGCGGGATCGGTTTCGTGATCGTCGCCGACGCGCGGCGTGCGGAACTCATCGCGAAAGCCTTCGTCGACGCAGGCGAGCACGTGCATCGCCTCGGCGAAGTCGTCGCGGCACCGGGTGCGCCGGCGGTGACGTTCACCGGCAGTCTCGATCTCGGCGCATGAGCATGGCGCGAAGGCGCGTCGCAATCCTGATCTCGGGACGCGGATCGAACATGACGGCGTTGATCGAGGCCGCGCGTGATCCCGGCTACCCGGCGGAAATCGTCCTCGTCATCTCGAACCGGCCGGATGCGGCCGGGCTCGCCTACGCAAAGAAGAGCGGAATCTCGACCGCGGTAATCGACCACAAGGTTTTCAAGACGCGCGAGCATTTCGACGCCGCAATTGAGGAAATGCTGGTGCAGGCCGGCGTGGAAATCATTTGCCTAGCTGGATTCATGCGTATGCTGACGACGCCATTCGTGAAACGCTGGCGCGGACGCATGCTGAATATTCACCCGTCGCTGCTTCCTGCGTTCAAGGGTCTCGACACGCACGCGCGCGCACTCGCCGCGGGCGCGAACGCCCACGGCTGCACTGTGCATTTCGTGGCGCCCGAGCTCGATTCAGGCCCAATTGTCCTGCAAGCCGAGGTGCCGGTGCTCGAAGGCGACGATGAAGAGAGTCTGGCCGCGCGCGTGCTCGCGGAAGAGCACCGCATCTACCCGGCGGCGCTCAAGTTGCTAGCCGAGGGAAAACTGAAGATCGACGGCGAGCGCGTGGTCGTCCTGGGCGGACCTCAATAGCCTTCGGTCTTCGGCAGTTTTGCCCGCGGCCCCGTGCTCGGGAACACCGCCATCCCGCAGCGCTTTTTCACATCGTCCGGGCGGCTAACCGAGAGCGTCGGGATCTCGTTGTAAGTCACGTAGAATTCCCGGTCTTCTTTACTCATCTGCTTCAACATCGTGCTTGCGAAGCAGTCGCACTGCTTTATGAGCGCCGCGTCGGGGAACACCGCGCCGGAATCCTCGCGGCAGGAATTGTCGAGCCTGGTGCGGATCTGATCGATCCCGCTGGTCGTCTTGGCGGAAGGTGTCGAATCCGGAACGTAGTATTGCGGCACGCTCGCGGTCTCGAGGCAGGCGGCGAGCGCAATCGGCGTGAGAACGGCCGTGAGCAGACGACTAGGCCTGATTGTCATTCCAACCCTCGATCAAAGATTTAGGTCAGTCAGCACTCAGCGGCGTTAGTGCCGTTTCGCCTTGTGCGCCCGCTCGTGGTGGTGCTCATCGACTCGATCCATCGGTGGTGCGCCGGCCGTTTCCAGCGCGGGCTTTTGCTTGTGGTGCCCAGGCTTGTGTTTTGCATGGGCCGCAACGCGGCGCTTCCTGAGCCACGCGCCGATCGCCAGCACCACGACCGCACCCACGGTGGCAGCCACGAACTCGAGTTGACGCGCGAGTTCCTCGCCAATCGCGCCCACGATCGCGGGATCGCTCGCGAGCATTTCGCCCGCGACCCAGCCGAGCAAGGCCGCGCCCGCCTGCACGAGAATCGGGAAGCGCTCGAACAATGCGGTGATCATCGCCGCGCCGGCGATTATGAGCGGTATCGATGTCGCGAGGCCAAGTCCGATCAGCAGCCAGCTTCCTTTCGCGGCGCCGGCGATCGCAATCACGTTGTCGAGACTCATCACGAGGTCAGCGATCGCGACGACACGGACGGCGCGCAAGAGGTTCTCCGCCGCCTCGACTTCGGATTCCTTTCCTTCCTTGCTCGGGGCGACCAGGTCTATCGCGATGTAGAGAAGCGCGAGCGCGCCGGCGATCTTCAATCCTTGGAAGTCGAGAAGCGAGGTAACGAAGCCGGTGAACAGAATGCGCAGGAGAACGGCGACGCCAGCGCCGAGAACGATACCCCACCAACGCGTACGCGGCGGGAGCGACCGGCAGGCCAACGCGATAACGACCGCGTTGTCACCGGAGAGCAGGACGTTGATCCAGATGATCTTGCCGAGCCCCAGCCAAAAATCCGGTTGGTCGAAGGTCATTCCGTACTCCCGCCCGTGCTGCCTCGTCATTTGGCACGGCTGGTCGGCCGCTGCCAAGGAAAACCGGTCTAGCCGACGATTTCGTGCGGCTTGAAGAAAAATGTGATCTCGGTGCCGGCGTTTTCCGGGCTGTCAGATCCATGCACGGAATTGGCCTCGATCGACTGCGCAAAATCCTTGCGGATGGTGCCCGGTGCGGCCTTGGCCGGGTCGGTCGCACCCATGACCTCGCGATACTTTGACACTGCGTTCTCGCCCTCAAGCACCTGCACGACCACGGGCCCCGAGGTCATGAATTCCACGAGCGAACGGAAGAACGGCCGTTCGCGATGCACCGCATAGAACCCCTCGGCCTGCTCGCGGGTCATGCGCAGCCTGCGTTGCGCGACGATGCGCAAGCCCGCCCGTTCGATGCGGTCATTGATCGCGCCGGTGAGATTCCGGGCCGTGGCGTCGGGCTTGATGATCGAAAACGTTCGCTCCAGCGCCATGCGGGGTCCTTTTCGGGGGGCGCCGTCCGGGAACCCGACGGCACGGGCGGCGTTCTATATCGGCGCCCGCCCCGGGCGGCAAGCGAAGTGCACCCGCCGGGGCCATGAACGGCCGATGAACAGTGAGCTCACGGTGGGTTCAGCGCATCCAAACGAGAGTGCCCCGCGTATAGGGGAAAGGTTGGGGACGAGGAGACAAGGTGGACTGCCATGCCGATTGAGATTTTCACGTTTTTTTTGGTCGCCGCGTCCCTTGTGCTGGTGGGATTTGCCACGGGCCCTGTGATCGCCCGCAAGGTCAGCACTGCTCCGCGCCGCCCGTTCCGCTGAGGCGCTGACGCCCGTTAAGTTTTTCTCAGGCAGCTCGCCCGGTTCGCAACGAACCGGGCGTTTTGTTTCTCCGCCGGATCGGCGCGGCGCGTGCAAACCTTCTTCACAAATCTGAACGCAGGACAACGCCTCACTCAGATCGAGTTCAGTCGAGCGGCGGCAATTTCACGCTGCCTCGTCCGCTCGAATCAGTGGAGTTCAACCATGAGAAACACGCTCCTTGCCGTCACCGCCATTGCCGCGCTCGGTGTCGCCGCGTTCGCCGCCGCACCGGCGTCGGCTGCTCCGTTGGCCGTAACGCATTACGCCGCGCATCAGGCGAGCAATGTGCAGCAGGCGCACTTCCGCCATCGGCCGCACCTTCGCCGCCACTTCTGGGCGGCATGGGCTTACCCGTATCGCCACTGCTATCCGATCCGGCACGGCTTCATTTGTTACAATTGAGCCGAGCCGGTTACCGGGTCCCGTAGGACGGACCTCTCCCGGGCCCTGGGCCCCGGCCAGCTCACCCTCTGGCCGGGGCTTTCCCTTCATAACCGGCGACCGCGCCGCAAGCTTGCGACGAGTGACTTCATCCCCCATACATTCGCGCCGCCCCGAACAACCGCATGGCCAGGACCAAAACCGCCGCCGAGCAACTGCGCTTCCGCCGCGCGCTTTTGCTTGCGGCTCTCCTCGCCGCGATCGCGAACTTCATCGCGTTTTATCCGGGGCTCCTGCATCACGACGCGTGGGCGTATTTCGATGCGGCGCGCAAGAACAACTGGACCAACTGGCAGCCGCCGCTGCTCGGCTTCTTCTGGTATCCGCTGCAAAAAATCTATGACGGCCCGCAGCCGATGCTCGTGCTGTTTGTCGCGGCATACTGGGCCGGGTTCGTGCTGATCGCCGACGCGTTGCGACACGATGGGCGGACACTCGCCTGGCTCACGTTCGCCACCGCATTCTATCCGATGGCGATCAATTACAACGGCCAGCTGGTCAAGGACGTCAGCATGGCCACCTGTTTCCTGATCGGCGGTGGCATCGCCGCCGGCGTTGTCAACGGTGCGATCACGCGACGTACGGTGGCCCTGCCGCTCATGTGGCTGTTCATCGCGATGGGCGCGTTCATGCGCGCGAACAGCCTGTTCGGCTTCCCGCCGCTTCTCGATCTCGCCGGCCGCGCCGCAAGCAAGCGCTGGGCGGCGATGTCGATCGTCAAGCGCGCGATTGTCGTCTGCCTGATCTCGGTCGCCGTCGCGCCCGCCCATCTCCTCGCCGATCGCAACATCTTCCGCGTCGAGGACATCAAGCCGATGTCGCAACTGCAGGTGTTCGACATCGGCGGCATCACGTATTTCTCCGGCAGCGACGGGTACAACGGATTCTTCGGGCCGAATTTCGTCGCACGCAACGCGACCTGCTACACGCCGCGCCATTGGGACGTCTACGGCTGGATGGTCGGCGAGCGCGGCTGTCCGGAAGTCTACGAAAACATGAAGCCGCAGTTCGGATGGCCACTGATGCGACTGTGGCTCGAGGCCATCGTCTCGCATCCGGTCGCCTATTCCACGCATCGGCTTCTGCACGGCAACCGCTTCTTCCAGTTCCTGTGCACCGATTGCAAGGAGCCGGTGTTTACCGGCTGGCAATCGAGCAACCAGAAGGAATTCACGTTCGAGCCGACCTGGCTCTTCCACGTGATCGATGCGGCCGCGCAGGCGCTCAACAACTCGCCGCTCGGTCCGCCTTATGTCTGGCTGCTCCTTTGCCTCGCCTGGACCTGGGCGGCGCTTGCGATCCCGAACGAGAAGACGCGGACGATCACAGTCTCGCTCGCTCTTTCCGGCGCCATGTACGGACTCGGCTTCGTCGTGATCGGCATCGCGCACGAGTACCGGTACATCTACTGGACGCTGCTCTGCGCGCTCGTCACGACGCCGGCGGTCGTCCTGCGGGTGTTCTTGCGACGCGACGCACCCGTTGCATACCGGCTCTTTCCTCTGGTCGCGGTCGTGGTGGTCGTTCTGTTTCGTGAGGCCATGGTGCGCCTCGTGCTCTGAGTCCAGATTATTCGGTCGTTTCGCGGGCATCGCGGGCGGCCCGTGCCCCGGCGGCACTTCACCAGTTGACGGAATAAGTTGCGCGCCAATGGCGTTCTTCCTGGGCGCGCACCGCGGAGAGCCCCTTTTGTCGATCATTTCACTGACGTCACCCGATTGTCCGATCGCGAAGGCGCGCGCCGTCCAGCTGCGCCGCGTCGCGCGCTACTACAAATGGCTCGATCGCTGGGTGCGCTGGAGTCGCATCATCCGACGCTATTCCGGTTTCGACAGCCTGACCGTGCACCGGCTGCTCAACGATCCCGACACCGGCGTGAACGGACCGCTCGTGTTGCACCGTCTCATGCTGCGCGGAATCCAGTTGCCGCGCGAGCCGCGCGTGCTCGACGCAGGCTGCGGCTATGGCGGCACGGCATTCGATCTCCAACCAAAGATCGGCGGAGAGTGGCTGGGCCTGACGATCTCGCCGATTCAGCTCGCGCGTGCCCACGCCGAAGCCAAACGGCGCGGTCTGAGCGAGCGCATCCGTTTCGCGTTGCAATCCTACGACATGCCGCTCCAAGAGACGTTCGATCTTGTCATCGGCATCGAGAGCCTCGTGCATTCGAGCCACCCGTCGTCGACGATCGACAATCTCGCGCGACATCTTGTGGCGGGCGGCCATCTCGTGCTGGTCGACGACATGCCGGTCGAGTCCGTTCCGCCCGCGCTCGCGGACGACGTCGCCGAAGCGAAGCGAATGTGGCGTTGTCCGGTAATGCCAAGCGAGCGAGATTGGCGCGCCGCGTTCGAGCAGGCGGGATTGAAGGTCGTGAGCTCCGTCGATCTTTCCAAGCTCGTCTACCACCGACCGGTCGAGGAAATGACACGCCTGATCGAGCGCGACCGCCGGCGTGCGCGCTGGCTCAGCTGGAGCGGGCTGCGCACGATTCCGGAAGCCAACGTCGGCGGGCTGCTGCTCGAGCGTCTCGCGGTTCAGGGGGCGATGCAGTACCGGGTGCTGGTGGGAAAGAAGAAGTAATCCGTAGCCCGCATGGAGCGAAGCGGAATGCGGGGCGGGCGCACTCCCGGATTACGCTTCGCTTCATCCGGGCTACAAATTTTCTCCAATCACCCCTTCTTCCAGCGCCCGTCCTTGTCCTGCTGCCAGTACGTAACCTCGAAGCCCGCGCCCTGCGCTTCCTTGTAGTTATCGCGTGCCGCTTCGACGGCGTCCGGATCGTTGCCGTCGAAAAGATAGATCGCGCGCTCGTAAGGAGCGAGATCGTCGGCGCTCGCACCGTCGACGAAAAAGCGTGCCCGCGCGCCGTTCGGATTGCTCTGCGTCGCCGTCAGCACCACCGGCGTCTCTGCCGCCTCCGGCTCGCGGTCAGTGCCGTGCGGAAGAAAACTGTCCTCGCGGTAGGTCCAGAGCTGCGCGTCGAGCGCCTCCATGCGCTCTTCCGAGTCGGCCTGCACCACGCAGCGCCAGCCGCGCTCCAGGCATTTCTCGATCAGCTGCGGCAGCGCCTTTTCGAGTGGCTGTCGCTGGAGGTGGTAAAAATGGACTTCGGTCATTGTTCCAGATCCCGGTCGTCCCCGCGAAAGCGGGGACCCATGAACACCGCCTCGAATTCCTGTTCCTGGGTCCCGGCTCTTGGCGCGGTTGCCCCGCGCCTCGGCCGGGACGACAGCCTAGTCACTTCTCATAATGCTCCGCGATCAGCCGATCGAGTAGCCGCACGCCCCAGCCCGGCCCCCAACTCTGATTGATCTCGGACGGCTGCACGCCCATTGCGGTGCCGGCGATGTCGAGGTGCGCCCACGGGGTCTTGTCGACGAAGCGCTTCAGGAACTGCGCTGCCGTGGTCGAGCCGCCGTAGCGGCTGCCGGCGTTCTTCATGTCTGCGAACTTGGAATCGATCATCTTGTCGAACTCCGGACCAAGCGGCATGCGCCACACGCGCTCACCGGTTTCTTCGCCGGTCTCGATCAGGCGTTTTGCCAACTTGTCGTCGTTCGAGAAGAGTCCCGCATATTCCTGGCCGAGCGAGACCAGGATCGCGCCCGTGAGCGTCGCGAGATCGATCATGAACTTCGGCTTGAAGCGGTCCTTCACGTACCAGAGCACGTCGGCGAGCACGAGCCGGCCCTCGGCGTCGGTGTTGATGATCTCGATCGTCTGACCGGACATCGATTTGACGATGTCGCCCGGGCGCTGGGCGGTGCCGCTCGGCATGTTCTCGACGAGACCGATCGCGCCGACGACGTTCGCCTTCGACTTGCGGGACGCAAGCGCGTGCATCAGCCCGACGACGCAGGCGGCGCCCGCCATGTCGCCTTTCATTTCCTCCATGCTCGCGGCCGGCTTGATCGAGATGCCGCCGCTATCGAAACACACGCCCTTGCCGATGATCGCGAGCGGCTCCTGGCTCTTCTTGCCGCCGTTCCAGCGCATGATCACCATGCGGCTCTCGTGCGCGGACCCCTGGCCGACGCCGAGGAGCGCGCCCATGCCAAGCTTTTGCATCGCTTTGATGTCGAGCACCTCGATGGTGACACCCAGCTTTTTCAGTTGCGCGGCGCGGCGCGCGAACTCCGCCGGAAACAAGACGTTCGGTGGTTCGTTAACGAGATCGCGCGCGTGGATCACGCCGTCACCCATCGCCTCGCGCTCAGCCCAGGCCTTACGCGCGGTGCCGGCTCCGGCGACTGCGAGCGAGATCGCCGCGTGCGGCGGCTTATCCTTCTCGTCGTCATCCTTCTTTTTGGTCTTGTAGCGATCGAAACGGTAGGCGCGGAGCTTCAAACCGAGCGCGAAGTCGGCCGCTTGTTCGGCGCCGACCTTGCCATCAGGGAGGTCGAGAATGACCGCGACGGACTTCGCCGAGGGCGGAATCTTTCCCATGACCGCGCCGCCGAGCTTGGGCCAGTCCGCGGCCTTAAATTCGCGCGCCCGGCCGGTTCCCATCACAATCAGCCGGTCCGCCTTGAGGCCGGAGGGGCCGATCAGTTCCAGCGCGCGGTTCTTCCGACCCTTGAAGGCGTCCGCTTTGATGGCCCGATCCACGACCTCCCGGGCCGGCGCTATCGCCTTGGCGGCGGCCCGTCCGAATCGGGGGCCGTCATCGGTCAGGACGACCAGGACCCCGGCCTCGGCGGGGGGCTGATCCACAAAGGAGATTTTCGGCGTTTCGGCCATAATTTCGTGGCTCCTGGAGCACGCAAGAGCCTCCTCTTAGCTGATCCGGCAAGGGGCGGTAAGACGCCGCGAGGCAGCCGTATTTAGGCCCCAGCTTGCCTTTTCAAGGGTGGGCCGCGGCGGGGGAAGCCGCGCGACGGGGACCGATGGGCCGGCTCGACCGTTATATCCTGTTGACCGCGGGGGGTGCCTTTATCGCGGTGCTGCTCGTCCTCACCAGCATGGTGTGGGTGACGACGGCGCTCCGGCGGTTCGACCTGCTCACGAGCCAGGGGCAGACCGTCTGGGTGTTCCTCACGGTCACGGCATTGTCGCTGCCGACCCTCATGGTCGTGGTCGCGCCGATCGCGCTGTTCCTCGCCATCGTCTACACGCTGCACAAGCTCAACTCGGACTCGGAACTCGTTGCAATGAGCGCTGCGGGCGTAAGCCCATGGCACATGCTGCGCGCGCCGCTCGCCTTCTCGATCGCGGTCGCGATCATCTCGACGCTCGTGACCGCCGATTTCGGGCCGCGCAGCCTGCGTTCGCTGCGTGATCAGATCTCCATGGTGAACGCCGACATCGTGACGAACGTCGCCGTGCCCGGCCGCTTCACGCCCATCGACCGCGGCCTCACCTTCCATGTGCGCGAGCGCGCGCCCGGCGGCGCTCTGCTCGGCATCTTCATCAACGACGAGCGCGACCGCACGCAGCCGACGACCTATCTCGCCGAGCGCGGCCGGATCATTCCTTCGGGCCCGATCCTCATTCTCGTGCTGGAGCAGGGTTCCATCCACCGCGGCGGACCCCGCAATTCCTCGATCGTTGAATTCGAGCGATACGGTTTCGATCTGTCGCAATTCGATCCAGCGGCTTCTGCGATTTTGGACAAGGCGAGCTTCCGGAAACTGAGCGAGCTGCTGTGGCCCACGGCCGATGACAAGGCGTATCACACCGATGCCGCGCGTTACCGCGTGGAACTGCACAAGCGGCTCTCGACGCCGCTCTATCCGATCGCGGCATTCGTGATCGCTTTTGCGTTTCTCGGCAGCCCGCGAACGACGCGCCAAAGCCGCGGGCTGTCGATCGTTGGCGCGACAACGGCCTTCATGACGGTTGAGATCGTCGGCCTCGGCTCAGGCGGGCTCGTTGAACGCACCGCGCTCGCCGCCCCGCTACCCTATGTCTTCCCGATTGCCGCGATCGCCCTCGGCCTGTTCGTGATCCTCAACAATGTCGAGACGCGTGTGCCGCTGCCGCTGCAACGCCTCGCCGACGCAATTGCCGCGCGCTTCGAGCGGCTGGCGAGCGCATGATGGGTACCGCGATCGCATTCGGCACGATGGGCCGCTACTTCGGCCGCCGCTTCCTTGGCGCCGTCCTTATCGTGTTCATCTCGTGCGCGGGACTGATCGCGCTTGTGGATTTTCTCGAGCTCACGCGTCGGTTCGGCGACCGGCCTAACGCCTCATTCGCCAGCATCAGCTATCTCGTGATGCTGCGGCTCCCAGCCTTCACCGAACAGCTGCTGCCTTTCGCTGTGCTGATCGGCGCGATGGCGACGTTTCTCACCTTCTCGCGGCGGCTCGAGTTCGTGATCGCGCGTTCCGCGGGCCTGTCGGTCTGGCAGTTCACCGGCTCCGCCGTCGCCATCGCGCTCCTCATCGGGGCGTTCGCGGTTGCCGTTTACAACCCGCTCTCCGCCTCCATGAAGGAGCGGGCAAACCAGTTCGAGGCGACGCTCCTGAACGAACGCGCGACCCTGTTCCAGGGCGCCGGCAGCAGCGGCATCTGGGTTCGGCAGCAGAGCGTGGACGGCCAATCGATCCTGAATGCGAAGGCGAGCACGGAGGGGGGCCGGCGGCTGACCGGCGTCAAGATCTACGCGTTCGACCGCACCGGACGATTCGTGGAGCGCGTCGAGGCGCGTAGCGCCTGGCTCGAGCCGGGGAACTGGGTGCTCGAGGGCGCGCAGGTCCACGGGGTCGCGAGCGAGCCGCAGCAATATGATACCTACCTCATCAGCACCAACCTCACGCTCGAGCAGGTGCGCGGCCGTCTCGCGAGCCCGGATTCGCTGTCGTTCTGGAACCTGCCGGAGGTCATCGAGGCGACCGAACGGGCCGGGCTCCGCACGGAACGCTATCGCCTGCAGTACCAGGCACTGCTCGCGCGTCCCCTGCTCCTCATCGCCATGGTGGTAATCGCGGCGGTCGTCAGCCTGCGGGTGTTTCGCTTCGGCGGCATCGGCAAGATGATCGTAGGTGGCGTGGTTGCTGGCTTTCTGCTCTATGTCGTCTCGAGGCTGGCAGAGGAACTCGGCGAAGGCGGGATCATCCACCCCGTCGCCGCCGCGTGGTTTCCTGCCGTTTTTGGCTCGTTAATGGGTTGCTTGGTGTTGCTGTACCAAGAGGACGGGTGATGTGGCTGCGTAGCGCCGTCCGAGCCCCTCACCGCCAGAGCCGCACACCCCCGGTGCGCGGCGTGCGTACGATTGGCGTCGCGCTTGCGGCCGTCATTCTCAGCGCCACCCCGCTCCCCGCCCAGGGTCAATCCGCGAAGCCGAAGTCGTCGGCCGCCGGCGTGATGCAGTCGCGGGTCAAGGCCAATCCCGACGCGAAGATGCTCGTGCGTGCGAACGAGCTTCGCTACGACTACCAGCGCGACCAGATTTCTGCCGTCGGCAATGTGCAGATCTACTACGACGGCGCCGTCCTCGAGGCCGACCGCGTCACCCACGACCGCAAGGCCAATCGCCTGAGCGCGCAGGGCAACGTGCGCTACCAGACGAAGGACGGCAACGTCATTCGCACCGACGAAATCGACCTCGACGCCGATTTCCGCGACGGGTTCATCAATTCGCTACAGGTGGAGACCGTAGATCGCACGCGGTTCGCCGCGGCGAAGGGCGAGCGTACCGGCGGCAATATCACGACACTCGAGAGCGGCGTCTACACGGCGTGCGAGCCGTGCAAAAAGGACCCGACGCGCCCACCGCTCTGGCAGGTGAAGGCGGCGCGTATCATCCACAACGAGAGCGAGCGCATCGTCCACTACGAAAACGCGTCGCTCGAATTTTTCGGTGTGCCGATCGCCTACATGCCGTACTTCTGGCACCCCGACCCAACGGTGAAGCGGCAAACCGGATTCCTGCGGCCGACGTTCTTCTCGAACAGCCGCACCGGCACCGGCGTCAATATTCCCTACTATTGGGCGCTTGCGCCGAACTACGATCTCACGGTCGCGGTCGCGCCGATGACGCGGCAGATCGGACCGCTGGTCAGCGCCGAGTTCCGGCACAGGACGATGCGAGGGTCGTACGACATCCGCGTCGCCGGCATCTTCCAGCAGGAAAAGGAGGCGTTCGTCGACCAGGGCGTGGCTACGCCGGGCGTTCGTGATTTCCGCGGGTCGATCGAAACGACCGGTAACTTCCAGATCAACAAGCGGTGGAACTGGGGCTGGGATGCAACGCTGCTGACCGACCGCTTCTTCCTCGCCGACTACTCGGTCGCCGGCCAGGGACACGATGCAGAACGCGTTTCACAAGTCTATCTCACCGGACAGGGCGACCGCAGTTATTTCGACGCGCGCGGCATGGCGTTCACCGGCCTTTCGCGCCTCGATCAGCCGGACCAGCTGCCGTACATCCACCCCGTCGTGGACTATTCCTACATCGTCGGCCGGCCGATCCTGGGCGGTGAACTCGGCTTCCGCGTGAACTTCATCAGCATGACGCGGCAGCAGGCGGACTTCGCGCCAACGACGATCACCGCTCAGAACAACGCGACCGCGGGAGTTGCCCCGAACTGCGACATCACGAAGATCGGTTTCAACCCGGCCGCCCAGAATTGCTTCCTGCGCGGCTTCTCAGGCGACTACACGCGCTTCAGCGCGGAGAGCAACTGGCGGCGGACGATGATCAACGGCATGGGCATGGTGTTCAAGCCGTTCATGCTGGCGCGCGCCGATTTTGCGACGCGCAACATCGACAACACGACCGGCATCGTGAGCTACGCCGACCCCGGCCGCGAGAATCTCGCCCGCGCCATGCCGGCCGCAGGCATGGAAGTGCGCTGGCCGTTCATCTCCGTTCACTCCTGGGGCACGCAGGTGGTCGAGCCGATCGCGCAGATCGTCGTACGGCCAAACGAGACTGAGATCGGCAAGTTCCCGAACGAGGACGCCCAAAGTCTCGTGTTCGACGATACGAACCTGTTCGCGATCGACAAGTATTCCGGGTACGACCGGGTCGAGGGTGGAACGCGAGCGAACGTCGGCGTGCAATACACGGCGAACATCCACCGCTATGGCATGGTGAACATGCTGTTCGGGCAGTCGTATCACCTCGCCGGCAAGAACTCGTTCGCCCATTCCGGCCAGCTCGACGGCTTCGGCCAGGAAACCGGATATGGTCTGCAATCCGGGCTGGAAAACGACGTCTCGGATTACGTCGCGCGGATCTACTACCAGCCGAACAACATGCTCTCGTACGCCGCGCGGTTCCGATTCGACGAGAATAATTTCGACGTGCACCGGCTCGAGCTCGAATCGCGCATGAGCTTCGAGAAGCTGCAGCTCGCAACCATCTACGCGCGCTACGACGAGCAGCCGCTGATCGGCTATATCAACAAGCGCGAGGGCATTTACCAGACCGCCGCGTTCAAACTGCACGAAAACTGGAGCATTTTCGGCGGGGTGCGCTACGATCTCGACCGCGACAAGTTCGACCTGGGCATGGTCGGCCTCAGCTACGTCGACGAATGTTTCGCGGCCACGGTGAGCTATGTTGCGGACCAGACCAGTCTCACCTATACGCGCCCGGTGCACCGGATCATGTTGCGCATGAATCTGCGCACACTCGGGGGCGCGGGCTTCTCGAGCCAGCTCGGTAGCGAGCGGACGAACCCGTGAGCCTGCATAGGCCGCGCGGCGGCCAAATCGCCCCCGGGATGACGAGGCGATTATGCGTGAGTACGGACCGAGGGTTCCAATTCGATTCCGCAGCTTGACGGCAGGCCTCGCCGCTCTGGCGATCGTCGCCGTCGCGGCCGCGGCCGGCATCGGCCCGAGCCCGGCGCGCGCACAAAACATCGTCGCATTCGTGAACGGCGAGCCGATCACCGCGCTCGACATCGAACAGCGCACGCGCATCATCGAGGCGACCGCGCGGCGACGGCCTTCTCGTCAGGAGACGATCGAGGAGCTGGTCAACGACAAGGTCAAGTTGCGGCAGGCAAAGAAGCTCGAGATCGACGTCAGCGACGCCGCCGTGGACCGGGCGTTCGCCACCCTGGCGCGTCAGGGCGGACGCAGCACGACCGACCTCACCGCCGCCCTGAAGCAGGCCGGCATCGATCCGCGCGCGTTCCGGGCCAAGCTGCGCGCCGACGTCGCCTGGCGCGACGTGCTGCAAAGAATGTCGCCCGGTTCGTTTCAGGTGCGCGACGCCGACGTCGTGGCGGCGCTCATTGCGCGCGGTCAAACGCCGACGGCGAAAGCGCTGCAGTACACGATGCGCCAGTTCGTGTTCGTGGTACCACGCGGCTCGCCGCCGGCCGTGGGCGCGCAACGCCTCAAGGAGGCCGAGTCGCTGCGTGCTAAATTTTCCGATTGCGACCGCGACGTACAGCTCGCGCGCGAATATCAGGAAGTCGTCGTGAAGGACCCGGTGATCCGTATCTCGACCGATCTTCCGCAACGGCTTCAGGAGCTGATCGAAAAGACCCCCGACGGGCGGATGACACCACCGGAGCCGGTCGCGGCCGGCATCGAGGTGGTCGCGGTGTGCAGCCGCAAGGAAACCGTCGCCGACGTGAGCGCGCGCCGCGAAATCCGCGACCAGCTGCTCACCAATCGCATCGAGGCGCAGGAGAAGCAGATCCTCGAACAGCTGCGGCGCCAGTCGATCATCGAGTACAAATGAAGCAACGCCCATGCGTCCGCTCGCATTGACGCTCGGCGAGCCGGCGGGCATCGGACCCGATCTCGCGCTCGACTTGTGGACGCGCCGTAAAGCGCTGCGTGTGCCGCCGTTCGTGCTGTTCGGCGATCCCGCGTTTCTTGCGGCGCGGGCGAAGCAGCTCCGGCTCGAGGTGAAGATCGTGACGGCGGCGGCGAAGGACGCGGCGGCGCAGTTCGCGACGGCGCTTCCCGTGGAGCCCATCGGGATCAACGTCACGGCGGCCCCCGGCAAACCGGACCGCACGAGTGCAGCGTGCGCGCGGGAGGCGATCGAACAAGGCGTGGCAATGGTCATGCGCGGCGAGGCCGCGGCACTCGTGACCAATCCGATCGCCAAGTCCGTCATGCAGCAGGCTGGTTTTCGGTTTCCCGGCCACACCGAGTTCCTTGCCGAGCTCTCCGTGCGGTCCGGAATCAAGCCGCCGCGGCCGGTAATGCTGATCTGGAGCGAGGAGCTTGCCGTCGTGCCGGTCACGATCCACGTGCCGCTCGCGGAGGTACCGCGTCTCCTCTCGACGGAACTGATCGTGGAAACCGGCCGCATCGTCGCGCGCGATTTTGCGCGGCGGTTCGGCATCGCGCGGCCGCGCATCGCGGTGTGCGGGCTCAATCCACATGCCGGCGAGCAGGGCATGCTCGGCCGCGAGGAGCGGGACGTGATTGCGCCCGCGATCGAGCTTCTCAGGGCGGAGGGCGTCGCCGCGAGCGGCCCCTACGCCGCGGACAGCCTGTTCCATCGCGAAGCGCGGCGCCGCTACGACGTCGCGCTCGGCATGTATCACGATCAGGTGCTTGCGCCGGTGAAGACGCTCGCCTTCGAGCGCGCTGTGAATGTCACGCTCGGCCTGCCGCTCGTGCGCACTTCGCCCGACCACGGCACCGCGTTCGATCTTGCCGGAACAGGAAAGGCCGACCCGTCGAGCCTGCTCGCGGCCCTCAAGCTCGCGCAACGCCTCGCCGAAGTGGAATCCGTGGCTCCGGCAAAATGACCACCGCCGACGAGTTGCCGCCGTTGCGCGAGGTGATCCGCCGGCACGGGCTGTCGGCGCGCAAGTCGTTGGGGCAGAATTTTCTGCTCGATCTCAACCTTACCGGACGGATCGCGCGCGCTGCGGGTCCGCTCGAGGGCATCACCGTCGTCGAGGTCGGACCGGGCCCGGGCGGGCTCACGCGCGCACTGCTGGCAAACGGCGCGAGCCGCGTGATCGCGATCGAGCGCGACGAGCGCTGCGTGGACGCGCTCGGCGAAATCGCAGCGGCTTATCCGGGGCGGGTGCAAATCATCGTGGACGACGCGCTCGCGACCGACGTGCGCCCGCACCTGCGCGACGGACGCGGCCGCGTCGTCGCGAACCTCCCCTACAACATCGCGACCGCCCTCCTCGTGAAATGGCTCAGCGAGGAACCCTGGCCGCCGTGGTTCGACCGCCTCGTGCTGATGTTCCAGCGGGAAGTCGCCGAGCGCATCGTCGCGGCGCCCGGATCGAAGACCTACGGCCGCCTCTCGGTGCTCACGCAGTGGCGCAGCGAGCCGAAGATCCTGTTCGACGTGAATGCGAGCGCATTCGTCCCGCCCCCGAAAGTGAAGTCTTCGCTCGTGCAATTGATCCCGCGCGCGGCTCCCCTCGACTGCGACCGCCGCGTGCTTGAGCGAGTGACGGAAGCCGCGTTCGGCCAGCGGCGCAAGATGCTGCGGCAAAGCCTGCGCTCGCTCGGCGTCGATGCCGGCGCGCTGCTCGCCGCGGCCAGCATCGAGCCGACGCGACGCGCAGAGGAATTGTCGATCGCGGAGTTCGCTGGACTCGCGAACGCATTCACGTTTATCGCTGGCGCCTGATCTCGGAGGCGCCCGATGGCCAAGGTCGTTCGCCAGGCGTTCGCGAACTACAACGTTCCGCTCAGCGAAACGGTGAGCGAGTTGCCGGTGCCGCGCGGCACGGAAGTGCTCGTGCGCGTCGGCCATTGCGGCGTCTGTCACTCGGACCTGCACCTGCACGACGGCTACTTCGACCTCGGCGCCGGCCGGAAGCTCAATCTCGCCGGCGGGCAGCCGTTGCCGTTCACCCTCGGCCACGAAATCGAAGGCGCGATCGAGAGCGCGGGACCGGACGCGGCGGACGCGAAGCCGGGCCGCCGCGTCGTGGTCTATCCCTGGATCGGCTGCGGCAACTGCCCGCTATGCAAACGCGGCGACGAGCATCTTTGCGCCAAGCCGCGGCAGATCGGCATTCAGGTCGATGGCGGCTATGCGAGCCACGTGCTCGTGCCGCATCCGCGCTATCTCCTCGACTACGACCCGATCCCGCCCGCGGTCGCCGGCACCTACATGTGCTCGGGCGTCACCGCCTATTCGTCGATCGCGAAGCTCGGGCGCGTGCCCGAGGAGGCGCCGCTGCTGCTCGTCGGCCTTGGCGGCGTCGGGCTGATGGCGCTGGCTTTCCTGCTCGCGCACACGAAGCACCCGCCGCTCGTCGCTGACATCGACGAGAAGAAACGCGCGCTCGCGCTTCAGCGTGGAGCTTCGGCGGCATTCGATCCAAGCGATCCGGGCGCGCGCAAGGCCGTGGTCGCCGCAGCCGGCGGGGGCGTCGCGGGTGCCGTCGATTTCGCCGGCACCGAACAGTCGGTCGCATTCGCGCTCGGCACGCTGGGCAAGGGCGGGCGGCTCGTGATCGCGGGCCTGATCGGCGGACAGCTGAATTTTCCGATTCCGTCGCTGCCGCTGCGCGGGATTTCCATCGAGGGCAACTACGTAGGCTCGCTCGCGGAAGCGAAGGAGATGCTCGAGATCGTGCGCGCCGGGCGTGTGGCGCCGATCCCGATCACGGTGCGCCCGCTCGCCGAGGCGCAGGCCGCGCTCGACGATCTGCGGGGCGGCCGCGTCGTCGGAAGGCAGGTGCTGGTGCCGTAGGTCCACGGTACCGTAGCCCGGATGGAGTGAAGCGAAATCCGGGGGCTAAGCCGCGAGGCCGATCCCGCATTCCGCTTCGCTCCATGCGGGCTACGAGAGAGTCAGCGCAGCGAAACGAGGTCCGACTTCAGCTTCCGCACAAGCTCACCGAGCTGCGGCTGCTTCTCCCGCCGGACCTTGTCCGCGGCGGCCGCCATTTCACCGGACATCCGGCCGGAAGTTCGGCGGCGCCGCTCGGTCGCGAGGATCGACTTCAGCGCACGGAACGAACGATCCAGGTCCTCGTTGACGATCACGTAGTCGTATTCCTTCCAGTGATCGAGCTCGTCGACCGCGTTGCGCAGGCGCTCGCGGATGATCTCCTGGTTATCCTCGGCGCGGCGCGCAAGGCGCGCATTCAGCTCGTCGGCGGAAGGCGGCAGCACGAACACGCTCACCACATCCTTCGGTGCGGCGTCGGCGAGTTGCTGCGTTCCCTGCCAGTCGATGTCGAACAGCATGTCCTTGCCGGCGCGCAGGAACTTCTCCACCGGCGCGCGCGGCGTGCCGTAGCCGTTGCCGTGCACCTCGGCCCACTCCATGAGTTCGCCGCCCTTCGCCATCGCGTCGAATTTCCTGCGATCGATGAAGAAGTAATGCCGCCCTTCGATCTCGCTCGCGCGCTTGGGTCGCGTCGTGACCGAGACGGAAAGCTCCACGTTCTTCTTCTCATCCTCGAGCAGCATGCGCGTGAGCGTGGTCTTGCCGGCGCCTGAGGGCGAGGAGAGCACGAGCATAAGGCCGCGGCGGCGCGGCGGCGCGCGCTTGCCACCCTTAGCCCGTCTTGCGGCGGCCTTCTTGCGCGCGACCTTTTTCTTCGCCCGCTTCATTCGAGGTTTTGCACCTGCTCGCGGAACTGGTCGACCACCGCCTTCAGCTCGAGACCGATCGCGGTGAGCGAAGCGTCGCTCGCCTTGGCGCAGAGCGTATTCGCTTCGCGGTTAAACTCCTGCGCGAGGAAGTCGAGCCGGCGGCCGACCGCGCCCCCGTCCTTGATGAGATTGCGCGCCGCCGCAACGTGCGCCGTCAGGCGGTCGATCTCCTCGCGCACGTCGACCTTGGTCGCAATCAAGAGCGCCTCCTGGTGCAGCCGGTCGGGATCGAACTTCTCGCTGGTCTCCAGGAGCGCCTTCACCTGCTCGGCGAGCCGGGCGCGGATCGCATCCGGTGTGCGGGCGGGCGAACGCTCCGCCGCGGCGGTGAGCTTCGCGATCTCCTCGAGGCGCGCGGAAAGAATCCGTGCGAGCGCCTCGCCCTCGCGGCGCCGCGCCGCCACGAGATCCTTGAGCGCGGCATCGAAGCCCGCGGTCACGGCGGCCTCCGCGGCGCGGCGCTCGTCTTCGCCTTCCTCCGCATCGACGACCTCGATCACGCCCTTGAGGCCGAGGATGCCGTCCACGGTCGGCGGCTGCGCCTTCGCGCGCTTCGCGACCGATCGCATCGTGTCGAGGACGGCGCTGAGCACCTCTTCGTTCACCCGCACGACGGGCGCACCGCCCTCGCGCTTGATTTCGAGCGTCGCGGAGACCGCGCCGCGCGCAAGCGAGCGCGCGGCACTCGCGCGGATCGCCGGTTCGATCGCGTCCCAGCCGGGCGGGAACCGCAGGCGCAGGTCGAGGCCCTTGGAGTTGACCGACCTGATCTCCCAGGTCCAGCCGTAGGCGCCCGCGCTGCCGTGGGCGCGGGCGAATCCGGTCATGCTCGCAAGCGACATCGCGGAGATTCCGAAGCGACGGGAAGGCGCGCGGACCTTAGTCGGGTGCAGGCGCGCTCTCAAGCCATCCGTCATCACCGGGGCTCGGCGGCCCGGTGATGACAAAATTGCTACTGCGTCCTGCTGCCCTTTTCCGTCTGGCCGGTGCGCTTGGCGGCCGGCGACGGGGCGGGCTTCTGCCCGGCGGTCGGGGCGGGATTGAGCAGCGCCGGGTCGGGAGGCGGCGGCTGCTGCGCGCCCGCCGTCGCCTGCTCCTTCTGATAGTCGCGCCAGCGCGCCACGTTCTTGAGATGCTGATCATAGCTCGCCGCGAACACGTGGCCGCCCGAGCCGTCGGCGACGAAATAGAGCTCCTTCGTGCGCGAGGGATTGGCGACCGCCTCGAGCGAGGCGCGGCCGGGATTGGCGATCGGTCCCGGCGGCAGCCCATCGATCAGATAGGTGTTGTAGGGGGTCGGCCGATCCACGTCGTCCCGCGTCAGCGGGCGTCCGAGCGCGCCCTTGCCGCCGACCATGCCGTAGATGATCGTGGGGTCCGACTGCAGCCGCATCCTCCGGTTCAGCCGGTTGATGAACACGGCGGCGACGCGCGTACGCTCGTCAGCCTTGGCAGTCTCTTTCTCGACAATCGAAGCGAGCGTGACGAGCTGCTCCGGCGTCTTCACCGGAACGTCCGGCGCGCGGCGTTCCCACACCTCCTGCAGCACGCGGCTGTGGGCGGCGCTCATGCGGGCGAGCAGATGCTGGCGCGACGTTCCGCGCATCACCTTGTAGCTCTCGGGGAGCAGCGTGCCCTCGCGCGGGATCTCGCGCAGCTCGCCGGTCAGCACGTCGCTTTCGAGAAGCCGTTGCACGATCTGCTCGCTCGTCAATCCTTCGGCGATCGTGACCAGATGCAGGATCGATTTGCCCTCGACCAGGGTCTCGAGCACCTCGCGCATGCTCACGCGCGCATCGAACAGGTATTCGCCGGCCTTGAGCTCGCCGGTCGAGCGCGTGAGCAGCGCCGCGGTCACGAACACGAACGGCGTGTCGATGATCCGCTCGCGACGCAGGAGCTCGGCGATCGCGCGCACGCCGGAATCGCGCGGGATCACCACCGAGCGCTCGCGGTCGAGCGGCCCCGGTGCGTCGAACATGCCCTTGCCCACGTAGACGAACGCGCCGATCGCGATGACGGCGAGAAAGACGATTGTAATCAGCGCGTTGCCGATCACGACCAGCGGATGACGCGCGCGCCGCGAGGGCGGCGGCGGCATGCGCTCGGGGGCGATTGCCTGGCGCGGGCTGCGCGGGTGCACGGGTCGGCGTGCCTCTTCGCCCGGCGGCTGCGCGGCGCGCGGCGGCATCCCTTGTCTGTTCCGTTCGTCGGCCATCGCTTTTTACAGTCGCCCAGAAGGGGGAACCGTGCGAGCCGGCGGCTCGCCGCAGGCGCCCAACGATCTTATTGGATAATATGGCGAAAACCGAGCGCTGGCGATCACGTTGTCACGCGCCGGAACACGAGTGACGCATTCGTGCCGCCGAAGCCGAACGAGTTCGACAGCACCGTGTCGACCTGCCGCTTCTGCGCCTTGTGCGGCACGAGGTCGATCGGCGTCTCGACCGACGGATTGTCCAGATTGATCGTCGGCGGCGCGATCTGATCGCGCATGGCGAGCAGCGAGAAGATCGCTTCCACCGCGCCCGCGGCACCGAGCAGGTGACCGATCATCGACTTTGTCGAGGACATCGTGATCTTGCCCGCCGCGTTACCGGCGAGGCGCTGTACGGCGTTCAGTTCGATCTCGTCGCCGAGCGGCGTCGAGGTGCCGTGCGCGTTGATGTAGTCGATCTCGGCCGGCGTGATGCCCGCGCGCTTGATCGCCGCCTGCATGCAGCGGAACGCGCCGTCGCCGTCAGGCGCCGGTGCGGTGATGTGATAGGCGTCGCCGGAAAGGCCGTAGCCGATCAGCTCGCCGTAGATCTTCGCGCCGCGCGCCCTGGCGTGCTCATACGCCTCGAGCACGACGACGCCCGCGCCCTCGCCCATCACGAAGCCGTCGCGGTCGCGATCGTAAGGACGCGAGGCCTTTTCCGGCGTGTCGTTGAACGAAGTCGAGAGCGCGCGCGAGGCGGCGAAGCCGGCGAGCGAAAGCCGGTTCACGGGCGATTCGGTTCCGCCCGCCACCATGACGTCGGCGTCGCCGAGCGCGATGAGGCGGCCCGCGTCGCCGATCGCGTGCGCGCCCGTGGAGCAGGCCGTAACGACCGCATGGTTCGGACCCTTGAGGCCTTGCGCGATCGAGACATAGCCGCCCGCGAGGTTGATCAGCCGCCCGGGAATGAAGAACGGCGACACACGGCGCGGCCCGCGCTCCTTGAGCGTGATCGCGGTCTCGGCGATGCCTTCAATGCCGCCGATGCCCGAGCCGATCAGCACGCCGGAAGCGTTCTGCTCGTCGCTGCCCTTGGGGTGCCACTCCGCGTCGTCGAGCGCCTGCTTCGCGGCGGCCATCGCGAAAATGATGAAGTCGTCGACCTTGCGCTGTTCCTTCGGCTCCATCCACTGGTCGGGATTGAAGGTTCCGTCGGAGCCGTCGCCGCGCGGCACGACGCCGGCGATCTTGCAGGGTATGTCGGAGACGTCGAATGTCTCGATGCGGCGGGCGCCGCTCTTGCCCTGGAGGATGCGCTTCCAGGTGGTCTCGACGCCGCAGCCGAGTGGGCAAACCATGCCTAGCCCTGTGACGACGACGCGCCGCATCCGTGCCTCCACCTGACCGGGGGCCGTCGCCACCGGCTTGGATCGGTTCCGCCCCTGGCCCTTGGATTTGGTTCAGGCCGCGTTCTTCTCGAGAAACTTCACGGCGTCCCCGACGGTCAAAATCGTTTCCGCGGCGTCGTCGGGGATTTCGCAGCCGAACTCTTCCTCGAAGGCCATGACCAGCTCGACGGTGTCCAGGCTGTCGGCGCCCAGATCGTCAATGAAGCTCGCCTTGTCGTTCACCTTCTCCGGGTCGACGCCCAGGTGCTCGACGACGATTTTCTTGACGCGCTCGGCTATGTCGCTCATCGATTCACCCTGATCGGTCCGTCGTTGCTTATCATGCGCGCTCGCGAGCGGCGCGAAATTCGATTCCGTTGTTCGATTGCGGCCCCGCGAAGCGTTTCGTCGTTACCATACTGGAAAAGCCTTGGCTAGCGCATGGGCAGCGCCCAAGCCGTTGAAAACCCTCATATCATTGCCATCCCGCCGTTGACGTGCAGGGTCTGCCCCGTGACCCATGCGGCCTCGTCGGAGACGAGGTAGGCGACTGCCGCGGCGACGTCATCCGCCGTGCCGAGGCGGCCCATCGGCACCCGTTCGAGCAACGCCGTGCGCAGTTTTTCGTTCAACGCGTCGGTCATCGCGCTCTTCACGAAGCCGGGCGCGACACAGTTCACCGTGACACCGCGGCTCGCGACTTCATGGGCGAGCGACTTCGACATGCCGATCAGCCCGGCCTTCGCCGCCGTGTAGTTGCCCTGCCCGGGATTGCCGGTGAAGCCGACGATCGAGGTGATGCTGACGATCCGCCCGTAGCGGCGGCGCATCATCGGGTAGACGGCCGCCCGCGAAAGCCGGAAGGCCGCCGTCAGATTCACCGCGATCACCTTGTCCCAATCCTCGTCCTTGATGCGCACGAACAGCGCGTCGCGGTTCAGGCCTGCGTTGTTCACGAGGATGTCGACGCGCTCCATCGCCTTCTCCGCGGCGGGCACAAGCGCCTCGACTTCGTCGGACTTCGCGAGGTCGCAGGGGAGCACATGCACGCGCGAGCCGAGCTCGGCGGCGAGCGCGTCGAGCGCCTCGCGGCGCGTTCCGGAAACGCCGACCGCGACACCCTGCTTGTGCAGCGCGCGGACGATGCCGCCGCCGATCGAGCCGCTGGCGCCGGTGACGAGCGCCGTCTTGCCGGAAAGATCAAACATTACAGAGTCCTATTGCTTGTTCCTGGAGCCACACCCAAGGCCGCTGAGGTTTTGATTCAAGAATCCCCCACCCGCTCATTCCCGCGCAAGCGGGAATCCAGCAGCCGGGTCCCCGCTTGCGCGGGGACGAGCAGGAGAAGGCTTGCTCGAGCACTCCTTTACACCTTGAACGCGGCGACGTCCTCGGGCGAACCGATCGAGATCGCGGTCGCGTTCTTGGCGATACGTTTGGCAAGCCCGGTGAGGATCTTGCCGGAGCCGACCTCGACCAGCCGGTCCACGCCATGATTGACGAGATAGATGACACACTCCCGCCAACGCACGGTGCCCGTCACCTGTTCGATGAGCCCGCGCACGATCTCGGCCGGGTCGTTGACGGGGTTCGCACTCACATTTGGCACGAGGGGAGCCTTCGGCGGCCGCACGGTCACTTTGCCGAGCGCGTAACGCATCGCGTCGGCGGCGGGTCGCATCAGCGCGCAATGGAAAGGAGCGGACACCGGCAGCATCATCGCGCGCGCGCCACGACCTTTCGCGATCTCGACCGCGCGTTCCACCGCCGTCTTGTGGCCGGAGACGACGATCTGGCCCGGCGCGTTGTCGTTCGCGGCCTGGCAAATTTCGCCTTGCGCGGCTTCGGCGGCGATTTCCTTCACGATCTTGGCCTCGAGGCCGAGGAGCGCCGCCATCGCGCCCTTCCCGACGGGAACGGCCTGCTGCATGGCGCGCCCGCGGATGCGTACAAGCTTCGCCGCGTCCGCGATCGAGAGCGAGCCGGCGGCGGCAAGCGCCGAGTATTAGCCGAGCGAGTGCCCGGCGACGAAGCGCGCGTCGCGCGCTATGTCGAGGCCGCGTTCCGCTTCCAGCACGCGGATCGCGGCGAGCGAGACCGCGAGCAGCGCGGGCTGCGTGTTCTCGGTGAGCGTGAGCTTGTCGGCCGGGCCGTCCCACATGGTCGCGGAGAGCTTCTCGCCGAGCGCCGCGTCCACTTCGTCGAACACGGCACGCGCGGGCGCGAACGCCTCGGCGAGCGCCTTGCCCATGCCGACGGCCTGGCTCCCCTGCCCCGGGAACGTGAAAGCTGTTGCCACTCCGGCCCCCTCGGTGGGGCGAGAAAGACCCTGTCGTCCGAGGCGCTGTCAAGCGGGGCTGTGGCGTGTCCCGGATGCGGCGCAGCGCGAACCCCGGCCGAGCGAAGCGAGAGCCGGGGGAAGCGGTGCGCCGCTGATCCGGGACGCAAAACGGCGTGAATGGGTCCCGGGTCTGCAGCGCACCACTTCGTGGTGCGCCGCGCCCGGGACACGGAGTAGAACACCGCTACAATCGAGACGACTCTCGAACGCCGGACCTCCTCGATGACAGAGAACGCCATCAACCTCGCGGCCCGGACCGGACGTACTCCCGGCCCGCTCGAACGGCTGCTCGCGAGGCTCGTTCAAATCGGCGTCGACCCGGCCGACAGCCACGAGACCGCGCTGCAGAAGCGCCTGGTCGTCGCGCTGTCGCTCGTGATCGTTCCCTTGGCTCTCGTGTGGAGCGCGATCTACTTCGCGATCGGCGCCCCGCTCTCCGCCGCGATTCCGGGATCCTATTCGGTGATCACACCGATCAATACCGCGATCTTCGCGCGCACGGGTCGGCTCGGCTTCTATCGATTCACGCAACTCCTGATGTTCCTGATCCTGCCCTGGCTGCTGATGATGAGCCTCGGCGGCTTCAAGGAATCCAGCGTGGTGATCATCTGGGCGGCGCTGGCTCCGCTCACCGCGCTCCTCGTCGAGGACTTGCGAAGAACGTTGTTCTGGATTCTCGGGTTCGTCGCCCTGCTCGCCGTGAGCGCGATCCTGCAGCCGTATCTGCCATCCGTTGATCTTCCCGAGTGGTTCGTCACCTGGTTCTTCGCCTTCAATGTCGGCACGGTGATCGCGGTCGGCTTCGCGGTCCTCTACTACTTCGTCGGACAGCGCAATTTCTTCCAGGAGCAGTCGGAAATGCTGCTCCTCAACATCCTGCCCAAGGAGATCTCCGAGACGCTCAAGGAGGGGCCGCGCACGATCGCGTCCCACTTTGACTCGGCGAGCATTCTATTCGCCGACGCGGTCGACTTCACGCCGATGGCCGCGACGCTGACGCCGCTGCGCCTTGTCGACCTCCTGAACGAGGTGTTCCAGTGCTTCGACACGCTCGTCGAAAAGTACGACCTGGAAAAGATCAAGACGATCGGCGATTGCTACATGGTCGCCGCCGGCGTGCCGCGTCCGCGCCCTGACCACGCAAAAGCGATCGTAGAGCTCGCGCTCGATATGCAGGCTGCGGTGGCCGCGCGGAAATTCGGCGGACATGAGCTCGCGTTCCGCATCGGCATCAATTCGGGTCCCGTGGTCGCCGGCGTGATCGGCCGCAAGAAGTTTACCTACGATCTGTGGGGCGACGCCGTGAACCTCGCGAGCCGGATGGAGTCGCACGGGCAGAAGGGCGCGATCCAGATCACCCGCAACACCTACGAGCTCGTCAAGGACGACTTCGTTTGTGAGCCGAAGGGGCGCGTGAAGGTGAAGGGCGCCCACGAGTGTGAGGTGTGGCACGTGTTGGGGCGGAAGAAGGGATAGGACGTGTCCCGGATGCGGCGCAGCGTACTCGGGTCCGCGCTTCGCGCGGCCCGAGCACAGGCTCCGCGCGCTCCGACGCGTCGTCGAGCGCAGTCCGCGACGCTTCGGCACAAAGATGCGCCGCTGATCCGGGATCCACGGCGGCCCGGAAATGGGTCCCGGGTCTGCAGCGCACCACTTCGCGGTGCGCTGCGCCCGGGAAACAGATACCTCCTTGCACCCCCTGCAAAAACCCGTATAAACCCCGCGTCTTCGTCGCCCCGGCCGGGGGCTGAACGGACGGCCGTCTCAATCGATGCGGCAGGGGCCAGTCGGTCCAGCGTCCCGTGTCCCCGCCTTCGAGATTTCGAGCCTTTCCGAGGCTCGCAGGGCTCGGCGCCGGGAGGACGAACCGAAACAGGAAAGGCACTTTATGCCGCTATACGAGCACGTATTTCTCGCGCGCCAGGATATCTCGGCGCAGGCCGCCGAAGAGCTCGCCGCCCAGTACAAGGGCGTGATCGAGCAGAACGGCGGCCAGATCGTCGGCGCGCCGGAGTATTGGGGCGTCAAGACGCTCAACTACCGCATCCGCAAGAACCGCAAGGCGCACTTCGCGATGCTGCGGCTCGACGCGCCGCCCAAGGCGGTCGAAGAGATGGAGCGCCAGGAGCGCATCAACGAAGACGTCATCCGCTTCCTCACGATCCGCGTGGATCAGCACGAGGAAGGCCCCTCGATCATGTTGCAGAAGCGCGACCGCGACGAGCGGCGCGAGGAACGCCGCGGCCGCCGCGATCGCGACGGCGATGAAGGCGAAGTGGACATCGTCGCGCCGGAAGTCGAGGAGGTGCGCGAATGAGCAACGGATTTGGCGGTGGCGGCGGCGGACGCCGCCCGTTCATGCGCCGGCGCAAGACCTGCCCGTTCTCGGGCGCGAACGCGCCGAAGATCGACTACAAGGACGTGAAGCTCCTGCAGCGCTACGTCTCCGAGCGCGGCAAGATCGTTCCGTCGCGCATCACGGCCGTGTCAGCAAACAAGCAGCGCGAGCTCGCCTCCGCGATCAAGCGTGCAAGGTTTCTGGGGTTGTTGCCGTACGTGATCAGGTGACAGAGGTCGGTAATGAGAGGTCAGTAATCAGAAGTCAAAAGTCAGAGGATGAGTATTGCTCCTGATTTCTGACTTCTGACTTCTGACTCTGATTCCTGGTCGGGGACGATGGTTGGGGCGGATGGTCCGCCTCTAACCGCTGAAGACAGCGGGACAGCTGACGATGATGTGGATCGTTCTCATCGGCCTCGGCGCGGGCGTGACGTCGGCGCTGCTGTTCGCGGCGGTGGCCACGGGCCAGCCGTTCGCGATCGCCCTCTTCTACCTTACGCCGCTGCCGATCCTGCTTGCGGGGATCGCCTGGAACCATCTCGCCGGCGCCGTTGCGGCAGCCACCGCGGCGGCGATCCTCGGCGCATTCCTCGGCTACTGGCTCGTGCTCGCATTCCTGATCGCGATCGGGCTTCCGACCTACACCCTCGCCTACCTCGCGATGCTCGCGCGTCCTTCCGGCAATGGGAGCGGCGGCCAGCTCGAATGGTACCCGGTCGGCCGGCTCGTGCTCGCGGCCGCGTTGATCGCCGCGACCGCGACCGCGCTCTCGATCCCGGCCTTCGGCATCGACGCCGATAGTTATCGCGCCGGACTGAGAGCCGCGTTCGAGCGCGTGCTGCGTGCGCAGACCGCGACGCCCGCCGGCGAGCCGCTCGTGCTTCCGGGTGTGCGCGACACGAAGGCGACGCTCGAAGTGCTCGCGATCGTGATGCCGCCGGCGGCGGCCTGCTTCAGCATGATCACGTTACTGGCAAATCTCTGGCTCGCGGGCCGCGTAGCGCGCATGTCCGGGCGGCTCGCCCGGCCCTGGCCCGATATCGGCGCGATGCGGTTCCCCAACGGCGCGCCGATCCTGCTCGCGGTCATGATCGCGGGCACGTTCGTGCCGGGCCTCGTCGGCCTCGTGTCCTCTTTCTTCGCGGCGACGCTTCTGCTCGCCTACGCCATTCTCGGTTTCGCCATCCTGCACGGCGCGACACGCGCGATCTCGGCGCGGCTCGTGATCCTGATCGGCGCCTGGGTCGCCGTGCTGATGCTCGGCTGGCCGATCTTCGTGGTCGCGATCCTCGGCCTTGCCGACACCTTCATCGACTTGCGCGGCCGCCTCGGTAAGGGCGGGCCGCCCGATCTTTCACCCAAACCCGACAAGTGAATTACGTCCGACAGGAGCCCGACATGGAAGTGATTTTGCTGGAACGCGTCGCCAAGCTTGGACAGATCGGCGACGTCGTGCGTGTGCGCGACGGCTTCGCGCGCAATTTCCTGCTGCCGCAGGGCAAGGCGCTGCGCGCCACCGATGCCAACAAAGTCAAGTTCGAGACGATGAAGGTCCAGCTCGAGGCGAAGAACCTCGAGCGGAAGGGCGACGCCGAGGAGGTTTCGAAGCGCCTCAACGGCCAGAGCTTCATCCTCTTGCGTCAGGCCGGCGAAGGCGGCCAGCTCTACGGCTCGGTGTCGGCGCGCGACATCGCAGGCGCGCTCACCGAGGGCGGCTATAGCGTGGAGCGCAGCCAGATCGTGCTGAACGTGCCGATCAAGTCGATCGGTCTGCACAAGGTCGAGGTCGCACTGCACGCCGAGGTCGATGTCGAGATCACGGTCAACGTTGCGCGCAACGAGGACGAGGCGGCGCGTCAGGCACGCGGCGAGGATCTGACGATCTCGCGTACGGAAGAGGAAGAGGAGCGCGCGCAGGCGAAGGTCACGGCGGAGAAGTTCTTCGAAACGCCGCCTCCGGGGGCCGCCGAAGGCGAAGCCGCCGCCCCCGGGGCGCAAGCCGAGAAGAAGGCAAGGCCGAAGCGCGCCCGCGAGAAGAAGGCGGAAGCCGCGCCGGCGGGCGAGGAGAAATCCGCCAAGGCGGACAAGGCCGAGAAGGCCGAGAAGCCCGCGCGCGAGAGGAAGCCGAGGAAGGAGAAGGCGAAGGAGTAATCTCTGTGTCCCGGACGCGGTGCAGCGTGGACCCCGGCCGAGCGAAGCGAGAGCCGGGGGAACGGTGCACCGCTGATCCGGGACCCAACCGACGCAAAATAAATATTGCATCAAAGAATGGGTCCCGGGTCTGCAGCGCAGCGTTACACGCTGCGCCGCGCCCGGG